>NZ_JAFFJA010000092.1 GCF_021991635.1 Tepidanaerobacter sp. GT38 | reverse complement strand
CGTCAAGTATTTTTAGGTTTTTTAGTTTAAAAGGCCTCACCACAAGCTCCACAGGATAGTATTACAGGTTTTAAAGTTTATTTGTAATTATCCCAGCTTCGATTTCTGTTTTTAAAACATGGGGATAAAGGGAATGCTCAATATATGTCAATCGCTCATTTAAATCACGCTCTGGGATAATAGGGATTTTATTGCCAAGCTTGTAAATGTCTTTTTGTAGGATAATACGGGTAGATGAATTATTTTCTCTGATGCTGCCTGCTTTAGTTTCTTGATTTTTTGTCTTTCTTTATACAGGGTTTGCTTTGGCAGTTTTATGGGTTTTAATGCATCATATCGCTGTTTTAAGATGGCTTTTTTTATTGAGATGCCGTTTGCCTTTATGGCTCTTAATTGGGCTATTTTATCGGCACTTTGTTCGCTCCAGGATATGGGGCCTCGGGAAAGTCTTTCTGAAAGTATATGGCTTACGTGGCTTTCTGCGCTGCAGCCTATGAGTTGTTCTTTGTATATGCTATATGCACGTATACCATCCCAGTTGCTGTTGATGTATTTCTGGCATTTGGTTATTGGATTTTCGGGGTTCTGGAGGTTGAGTTCCTTCAGTTTCTGGTTTAGTATTTCATTGGCTTTATCCCTATCCTGTTTTAATAGGGCTTTTAGTAATGCCCTTTTTGTTTTTTTATCGTCTTTTAGGGCGGCTGTTATGTATTTCTGAAGGTGAAATAGGTCAAGGACGTATACGACGTTGGGAAGGTATTCTTTACTGTCTTTTATCCACTTTGCTCCATCTCCCGATACGAATATGTGCTTTATGCTGTCTTCGTCATATGCTTCTTTGATGTATGACCATACTTGCATCCATAGTTTTTCTATTTCTTCTTTCCCGTCTCTGACTCCGGCAAAGTATTTGACGTTTATTAAGCTGTTTCTGCTTTTTGTTATGCTGTTGAGGCCTTCATGGATATATACCAGCTTTACTTGTCCTGACTTTTTGCTGCCTTGCAGGTGTATATGGTCTTCATCGGCTTCTATGTAGAGTACTTCAGCTTTCTTTTTTTCCTTGGGTTTTTCGTAGGTTTGAAGGTTGTCTGTTTTTCTTATGGTGTTCATTACTGTCTGACGGCTGATGTTGCAGTTGGCCCCTTCCCTTTTTAGTTCACGGATACTTTTCTCGTAGGAGAGCATCGTTGAAAGGTCTAATATGTCTCCCCTAAGGTTAAGGTCTATTCTTTCGTACTTATCTATCCCCATTATTTTATCTACCAGGTATGCTTTCTCACCCGTTATTTTGTTTTCATAGTATCTTCTTTTGTATGTTATTTCCCCAAATGTCCCTACTATTGTCCTCTCACAGTCTTTTTGTACCACTCGCCAATCTTTTCTTTCCTGTTTATCGCTATATATTTTTTTATCCACTTCCTCTAATACATCAGTACATATATCCCGTTCCAGTCCATTCAATATTTCCTCTAGTTGTTCTACAAATACAGGAAAAGTATTTTCACCATCTAGAGTTTTTATGATTTTCTCTCCTGCTAGAAGGAATTTTTCATATACATGTTGAATTATGTTCATATAGACCTCACCTTTCTTGAGTTTTATACTCATCCTGAGAGAGGATGGTGAGGTCTTTTTTCTACGTACGTCCGCCGTTTTCCTGCTTTTTGGCCTAATAAAATTTTACACTATC
>NZ_JAFFJA010000091.1 GCF_021991635.1 Tepidanaerobacter sp. GT38 | reverse complement strand
CTGTTAAATACAATATTTAACAAATTTGTAACGTGTTTTGTTGTTTTTATTTTATGCCAAAGGTGACATTTTCATAGAATAAAATTACTCTTTTTTAAGTGACATTTTTACTGGTTATTGACAGGAATTTGGAATGATATACCTTATAAATAAACTATCAAAGAAGTGCTGCCAAAATTGCCTTATGGGCGTGAAGTCGGTTTTCTGCCTCATCAAAAACTACTGATTGGGAACTTTCAAAAACTTCCTCTGTTATTTCTTCTCCTGTGTGAGCCGGCAGGCAGTGCATTACTATAGCTTTGCTGTCGGCTAATCCTAATATTTTTTTATTGATTTGGAAATCTTGAAAGTGCTTTTTCCTCTCTTCCGCCTCTTTTTCCTGCCCCATACTGGCCCAAACATCAGTATATAGCACATCTGCTCCAATACTTGCTTGCTCCGGGTCATTTCCCAGAATTAGTTTGCCGCCACTTGCTTTAGCAAAATCCTGGCACATTTTGGTTACATCTGCCGATGGCTCATATCCTTTTGGAGTAGCTACCCTTACCTCCATCCCTAGCTTAGTTCCGGCAATCATCAAGGAGTGGACCATGTTGTT
Organism: Tepidanaerobacter sp. GT38; assembly: GCF_021991635.1. Taxonomy (GTDB): domain Bacteria; phylum Bacillota; class Thermosediminibacteria; order Thermosediminibacterales; family Tepidanaerobacteraceae; genus DTU063. The sequence goes on along the minus strand of NZ_JAFFJA010000091.1, from coordinate 15,888 downwards.
GCCATCGCCAATATAGGCTAATTTGATACCAGAAAGTTTTTGTTTATGCTCTAAAATCGTCAGCATGTCTGCCAGAGCCTGTGTTGGATGATATAAATCAGTCAGGCCATTGATGACAGGAACATCCGCGTACTTTGCCAGTTCCTCCACTTCTGATTGAGCATAGGTCCTTATCAAAATTCCATCAACGTACCTGGACAGCACCCTGGCTGTGTCTTTGATGGGCTCACCCCGGCCCAGCTGCAAATCTTGAATGCTTAGAAAATAAGCCATTCCTCCCAGTTGAAACATTCCGATCTCAAATGACACCCTGGTCCTGGTAGAAGCCTTATTAAAAATCATAGCCAGGGTTTTGCCTTTTAAAATGTCATGGCGAATGCCCTGTTTATGCTCGGACTTCAATTTAACTGCCAAATCCAATAAGAGTTTAATTTCCTCTGTAGAATAATCTTTTAAACTGAGGAAATCCCGGCCTTTAAGTTCATTGTACATGTTTTTCCTCCTTGCATTATTTATGGTTTTGTAAAAGTGCCTCTTTAAGGGTGTTTATCACCTGGTCTATTTCAGATTTAGTTACTATTAAAGGTGGCACAAACCGCAAAATATTGCCTCCAACGGCATTTATCAACACTTTATGTTTCATACAGAACTCAACAATAGGCAGGGCATCTATGCTAAGTTCACATCCCACCATTAAGCCGAGGCCTTTTACTTTGGTTATTTGCGAAAAGTCCTCTTTTAGCTTTGCAAGTTCTGCTTTAAAGTATTGGCCCTTTTCCGCAACTTCCGCTAAAAATTTTTCATCCAAGAGGACAGAAGTGGCCGCTAATGCCGCCTGAGTAGCTAAAGGATTTCCGCCGAAGGTTGCCGCATGATCTCCCGGCTGAAAAGCCTCAGCTACCTCTTCTTTTGCCAGCATGGCTCCAATTGGGACTCCACTCCCCAAGGCCTTAGCAAGGGTGATAATATCAGGACTTATATTAAAATGTTGATAGGCAAATGCCTTGCCGGTCCTTCCTAAACCGGTTTGCACTTCATCTACGATAAGCAGCAGATTGTTTTTGCGGCAGATTTCCTGGACACCTTGTAAATATCCAGGATCGGGTACATTTACTCCCCCTTCGCCCTGAATGCACTCCAGCATGACTGCACAGGTTTGGAAAGTAACGGCATCTTCTAATGCCTTTAAATCATTAAAAGGCACATATTTAAATCCTGCCGGAAGAGGCCGAAAATCCTTTTGGTATTTTTCCTGGCCCGTAGCCGCTAAGGAGCCTAATGTGCGGCCGTGGAAAGATTTTTCCATTGTGATAATTTCAAAGCGACCTTTGCCCCATTTGCGGGCAAGTTTTACAGCCGCTTCATTGGCTTCCGTACCGCTGTTGCAAAAAAACGCCTTATGGCAACAGGAACTCTCCACTAATTTTTGGGCCAGTTTAATCTGGGGCTCAATCCAATAAAGGTTGGAACAGTGAATGAGTTTTTCAGCCTGTTCCTTAATGGCCTCCGTTACTACCTGGGGACAGTGACCCAATGAGTTGACAGCTATACCGCTGACAAAGTCCAAATACTTATTGCCTTCACTATCCCATACATAAGCACCTGATCCCCTTACCAAAACCACTGGTAAACGTCTATAAGTATTCATCACATACTTTTGGCCTAAAGCAATTAAATCTTCCATTAGCTTCACTCCTTTGCTACCATTGTACCTATGCCCTTATCCGTGAAGATTTCTAACAACAGAGCGTGAGGCAGCCTCCCGTCTATAATGTGGGTGCTATTTACCCCACTTGACAAAGCTTTCATACAGCACTCAATCTTGGGAATCATACCGCCTTTAATTACACCTTGCTGGATAAGATTCTTAGCTTCAGAGATGCTTAAAGATGAAATGAGGTTTTGCTCTTGATCAAAAACGCCCTCTACATCTGTCAGCAGTACTAATTTATCCGCTTTTAAGCTTGCAGCAATGCTACCTGCCACATAGTCTGCATTTATGTTATATACCTTACCTTCACCGCTGCCGACGGGGGCAATAACCGGAATATAATCCTTTTCCAAAGCAGTATATATCAATTCGGGATTTACCTTTTCTATTTCACCTACAAAACCCAAGTCAACCTCCGCCCCATTATAGTAAGCTTTCTTTTTGCGGGCTTTAATCAGCTCACCGTCTAAGCCGCTTAGGCCTATGGCCTTTCCCCCGTTTTTCTCTACTAAACTTACGATTTCTTTATTGACTTTACCAACTAAAACCATTTGCACTATCTCCATGGTTTTTTCATCGGTGATCCGCAATCCATTTATAAACTGTGAAGTAACCTCTGTCTTTTCCAGCCAGTGATTTATTTCCGGCCCTCCACCGTGGACGATAACCGGATTAATCCCCACATACTTCATTAAAACAATATCGGCGATCACCTTATCCTTTAACAGGGGATCTGTCATAGCATGACCGCCGTACTTGATGACAACCGTTTTGCCGTAAAACTTTTTTATATATGGCAAAGCTTCAATCAGTATCTCGGCTTTTGCTAATGGTTCCATGGAACACACCTCTTTTATTTCTTAAACTTAACTCCTGTAATCCGCATTGATCTTCACGTAATCATAGGTAAGATCACAGCCCCAGGCTTTGGCTCTAGCTTCTCCCAGGTTTAAATCAACTTTTAGCTTGACTTCTTTTTCTTTAAGTATCTGTTTTGCCCTATCTTCGTCAAACGCTAAGCCTGTGCCCTTTTGGGCAACCAACAGATCTCCAATGTACACATCTACATTGTGCGGGTCTACCTCTGCACCGGAATACCCAAGGGCAGTTACTATCCTCCCCCAATTGGCATCTTCGCCAAAGATGGCAGCTTTCACGAGATTGGAAGCACAAATGGCCTTGGCACCCTTTCGGGCATCTTCCAAAGACTTGGCGCCTGCTACTTCCACCTCTATCAATTTAGTAGCCCCTTCACCATCCTGGGCTATCATCCTGGCTAATATGGTGCAGACTTCAACAATAGCTGCTTCAAAGTCCTTTAAATATTCGCTTTCTGTGGTTATGGTTGGGTTGTCGGCAAGACCATTTGCTAAAATGACCACCATATCATTGGTACTTGTGTCACCATCTACGGAAATCATATTAAAGGTGGCATCTGTGGCTCTTTGTAAAACCTTTTGTAGACACTTGCTTTCTATGCTGGCATCTGTGGTAATAAAACCTAGCATAGTGGCCATATTTGGGTGAATCATGCCTGAGCCTTTGGCCATGGCTCCAATAGTCACTGTTTTTCCGGCAATTTCTAATTGACAGGCAACTTCTTTTGTGGTTGTATCCGTTGTCCTTATGGCTTCCGCTGCATCGGTTCCCCCGTTAAAGCTCAAAGCCCCGGAAGCCTCCTTTATTCCATTTGATATAAGATCCATGGGCAGTGGAATGCCGATTACACCTGTAGAAGCCACCACCACGTCTTCTGCTTTGATCTGCAAAGCCTCTGCTGTTATTTGGGCCATTTCTTTTGCCGCCTTTAAACCCTGTTCGCCCATACAAGCATTGGCTATACCACTGTTTACAACAATTGCTTGGGCAATGCCGTCTTGCAGATGTTCTTTAGTTATCTGCAAAGGGGCTGCTTGGAATTTATTCAGGGTATAAACAGCTGCTGCCTGTGCAGGAACCTCTGAGTACACCAGCGCAAGATCCTTCTTGCCTTTTTTTCTGATTCCACAGGCAACACCTGCTGCTTTAAAGCCTTGCGGCGATGTAATTCCACCGTTTATATATTTCATTTTACCGATTCCTCCTTTAATTTACATATTATGGATAAATACCACCCAGTTTCAAACCACTTGTTTCGTCTAAGCCAAACATAATATTCATATTCTGTATTGCCTGACCTGAAGCACCTTTTACTAAATTGTCGATGGCAGAAAATACTATGATTTTACCGGTCCTCTCATCAAAAATTGGCGCTATATCACAGTAGTTAGACCCCTGTACCCATTTGGTCTGAGGTAGGTTGTCTTTATCCCTTAACCTGATAAAAGGACAATTTTTATAAAATTCCTGATAAAGTTCATCTAGGTCTTTTTGCGTTACATTTGCTATTGGTGTAACATAAATGGAACTTAAAATGCCCCGGTTCATGGGAATTAGATGGGGTGTGAAATTGATGAGCACAGGAGACTTGCTTAGCAAGCTCAGTTCTTGTTCTATTTCTCCAATATGCCTGTGATTGCCTACTTTATAAGCCAGTAAATTTTCATTAATATTTGGAAAATGTGTTATATCCGTTAAAGTTTTGCCTGCACCGCTTACTCCTGATTTACTATCAATGATTATATTCTCATTGCTGATAACCTCATTGGCTAAAAGGGGCGCCAGCCCTAAAATAATACTGGTGGGATAACACCCCGGATTTGCTACGATCTTTGCTTTGCTTATCTCGTCTTTATATATTTCCGGCAAGCCGTAAACGCTTTCTGGCAACAGTTCAGGGCAGGAATGCTTTAACTCGTACCAATATTCGTAAGCCTCAGAATCTTTTATTCGAAAATCGGCACCCAGGTCAATGACCTTAATACCTTTTTGGTACAGCTCTTTTGCCAAAGGCGCAGACTTTTCATGAGGCAGCGCTAAAAAGACCACATCTAGACCTTCTAGAAAGGCATCTATCTGAAATTGCTCTTCCACTAAACAAATTTGTCCCTTTAAATTTGGATGTACCTGTGTAACATCATTGCCTGCATTGCTTCTTGAGGTGACTTTTTTTACCTCAGCCTGAGGGTGGTTAAGCAAAAGTCTTAGCAGCTCTCCTCCTGTATAACCGGTAACACCGATAATTCCAACTCTAATCTTCATTTCCCTTCCCCCACCTAAAAAATTGTTGTTTATAATTATACACACATACGCATAATTATGCAACAATTATTTTCATTTTATTTGTAAAAAGCTTTTAGACGAAAGGCTTTAAACGATAAAAAAGCACCTTCTGCCCCATTGCAAAAGGTGCTTTTGATTATTAGCCTTTGACATTAATTTATTTTTCAATACCCTCCCGGGCAGGAACTCCTTTAGTATAATAGTGCTTGATTTCTCGCATTTCAGTGACCAAATCCGCTTTGTCTATAAGTTCCTGTGGAGCATATCTGCCGGTCAGAACAACTTCGGTTTTCTCATGCCGGTTATCCAGCATGGCCAAGACCCTTTCTAAGGGAAACAATTTATAATATAGTGCAATGTTTATCTCATCCAATACTACCAAATCGTATTCACCAGATGAAAGGATCTCTTCGCATTCTCTTAAACCTTTCTCAGCAGCCTCTATATCTTCAGCAGTCGGTTGGTTATAGATAAAACAGTTTCTTCCAAACTGTTTAATGGTAATCCTCGGTAAATATTTAACTACATCCAGCTCACTGTATTTCATACCTTTTACAAATTGCGCAAAAAATACTTTTTTGCCTGCGCACACAGCTCTAACCGAAAGCCCTAATGCTGCAGTGGTTTTGCCCTTGCCATTGCCAGTGTACACCTGAATATACCCTTTTTCCATTTCAATCCCCTTTCATCATACTGCTATTTCCATTTTATCACATATTACACCAACTTCCAGTCAAGTCAAAAATTTTATTTTACAACGCCAAAATCAAGCATAAAGATTTTAGCATAACGACAAAGAGGTTAAAAGCCTTAACCTCTTTGTCACTTATGAGTATTTTACATTAAACCTGCAAAGCCCTACAGTACCAATTTTATAAAAAAGCCTCACAGCAATTTTACTTTACAAAGGATATCAGCGTCTCTATGAACTGGTCGTATGTTTTTACTTCAAGAAGGGTTTTAAGTTTACTCTCCTCAGAAATGACTTCAGTTATAAAATCGAAGATATCTTTTAAAAACAGGCGATCCCGAATGTTGATGGCAAGCATAAAAATTATGTTGACCTTATTGTCATTCCACTGAATGGCATCAGGGTGGATGGAAACGGCTATGGCGGAATTTATGGCACACATTTCCAGCGGGTGAGGCATGGCAATGTTCATATATGCGCTTGAGCTTATCCGCTCCCGTTCAAATAACTTCTGTTTGAAGGAGCTATCCACTATACCCTGCTTTTCAAGAGCATCTGCCATGACATTTATGGCATCGTTTTGGTCTTTAAAGTCTGCACCTACGAAAAACAGCTCCCTCTTAAACATCATCTCCAATTTCAGCTTCATCTTGGTTTTTATTCTGTCGCTTAAAACTTCTTCTATTTTCTTTGAAACGTTCAATATGTCTTTGTTGGCAATATAAGGAGATATTTGCACGTAGGGCTTGCCCGGGTGAATTTCAAATGGAATCGTGGTTATAATCATGTCGTAATCATAATATGTCTCAAGTTCATGCTGACCAGACACTATTTCAGTTATGAGCAGGTTGTTGGAAAAAATGCTGCTCAACTTGACTGCTATATCCTCTGATTTATACAGGTATTGAGGGTTTACCAGGATTGCCCTCACTTCGTGTTTGATGACCTTTTTCTCTTCGATCAATACCCCAAGGTGCAGCGCAATATATGATATCTCGTCTTCCGTTAACTCATATCCCTCTTCCTGGGTGATTATATTTGCGATAAATACAGAGACGTCGTAGATAAATGGGTATGAATTCTTGATTTCCAGCATCTGAGGATTGCGCAAGGAAATGCGGTTTTTGAGCCTTATGAGCAGGTTTTTAATGTGAAGGGCAAACCTGATCGTAAAGTCCTTGCGTATCAGCGTTATATTGTAAGTTTCCTTGACTCGGGTCTGAATCAGGGACACCAGCCGGACTATATTCTCTCCTACAAAGTTCCCAAGTTGATCGATATTTATATCGTTTATGGTGCTGGAAATTGCCCGAGTCATTATATACAAGGCAAAATCATAGGTTTCGCATTCAACAAACTTTACTCTAAATTCCTTTTCAACCTGTTCTACGATGCTTACCGCTATTTCCTGAATATGTGAATTAACCATGCTCTTTCCGCTTGGTGGACTTGTCTCGTCCTCACATGTTTCCTGCATCAGCTTTCTTTCCATGGTTATGGCTATGTGCAGCACCAGGTTCAGCAGCGAAAATTCGTCCATAAAATACTGATGTTTTCGCAAGGCCTCAGACACTATCTGCTTTATTTTAGTAAGGTCAAAATGAGGCAGGTAGTTTTGCATTATTTTTATGCTCAAAAAGGAGTCCTTGGTATCTTCGTAAATAAGCTTGCTTATGAGCTTTTTCTTATTAGCCTCATGGCCGTCGATAAAGGCCTTATTGTTTTTGGTCTTTATCTTCAGCTCAAAATCCGCCAGCTCCCTTTTTAAGCTGCTTAGCTCATTGGCCAAAGTCAACGGCGAGACTAGCAGTTCATTTGCAAGGGCGTCCAAGTCGTAAGAGTTGGTTTCCAACAGCAGCTTGCGCAATATATATTTTTTGCGGTCCTCAACAGTTTGGGGACTGTGAGATGTCTTTATGAAGTTTATCAACTGCTCAAGCCGCTTCTTGTCCCTTACAATATATCCTTTGCGGGAGGACTCGATCAGACCAGGATATTTTGAATTGATGTTGCTGATGTAACTTTTAATGGTCCTGACGGATATGTCCAGGAAAACGGACATGGAAAAGGACGTGACCCAGCTTTCCTGACTGCTCAAAAATTTGAGTATGGCAAGCTCTTTGTCCATTTGAATACTCCTTTTCTGGCACCCTTACATGTACAGCCTTTACTAAAATATATAATATACCTATTAAGCAGTAAATATTTAAAATTGCACTTTGACGGTGCAATATAGAGAGTATTAATAATAGCAAATCAATTCTATAATGAAACTACAACTGAGCAGTATATCCAATAAGCTATAACTTTTTTTGAAGAACGGAGGCTTGCAATGGACGTTATTCAGGAATGCATGAAAATGATTTCATTTGGAGGTGATGCAAAAAGCCTTGCAATGTTGGCTATTAAGCAGGCTCGTGAAGGCAGACACCAAGAAGCAGAAAACACCATAAAAAAAGCAGAAGAGTCACTGCTTAAAAGCCACCAGGCGCATACGGACCTGTTAAGCTACGATGCCGAAAAACAGGATTTGCAGGTTACCCTTTTCATGGTACACGCAGCTGATCATTTAAATGCCGCAGAAACTGTATTTATGCTTGCTAGAGAACTGATTCTTTTACACAGGGAGGTTCAAAAATGTACAAAATTGCATTGATTTGCGAACACGGTGCCAGCACCAGCCTGTGTGCACGAAAAATGATTGAAGCAGCCGAAAAACTTGGCATTGAATGCAGCATAGCCGCCTACTCCGATTCACAACTGGATAATATTATCCAGGATATGGACTGCATCCTGCTTGGTCCACAGCTCATGTTTAAGCAGGAACAATTTAAGCAAGAATATCCAGAACATGCAAAGAAAATCACGGTAATAAATGCCATGGACTACGGCATGATGAACGGCGAAAAGATCTTAAAGGATGCAATTGCCTTAATAGAACATTTAAAATGAAGGATTTATAAAATAACGAAAAGAGGGATAGTATGGAAAAGTTTATCAACAGCCTGCAAAGAACTTTAATGCCTATGGCAAATAAACTGTCAAACAACAAATTTATGAATGCCCTTGGGCAAACTTTCCAATTGCTGCTGCCCATTATTATCATAGGTTCTTTTGCATGCTTAGGTGCCTTTTTGGATATCCCGTTCTGGCAGAACTTTGTCACCTCCACCGGCCTGCAGGTCGTGTTGATGACCATTCAGTCGCTGACCCTGAGCATTATAGCACTGTACGTGGTCATCGTCCTGCCATATCAGTATGCTCAAAAGCTCAAAATCAACGCCATATCGGCTTCCATTATTTCTTTAATGGCCTTTTTACTGCTTACTCCTCATGAATTGTACACTTCAATTCCTACTGCTTGGCTCGGATACACGGGATTGTTCAGCGCAATCATAGTTGGCGGAATGTGTCGAGGGTTCCATCGAATTTGAAGAAACCCTAAAATTCATCAAACTGGTAGAACCTCTGATAGATGCCGTTCAGATTTCCAGCGGCCTTGACATGAACCGGGAGGGCAATGTGCACATGGTCACCACCAATTTCAAAGAGCACATGCCCAATGCAAAATACGCCCGGATAGTCAAGCAAAACGTAAACATACCCGTATCTGTGGTAGGTGCCGTAATGTCCCCTTGGGAGGCGGAGGAACTTATAGCTTCCGGCACTGTGGATTTGGTGGCCTTTGGCAGAAGCTTTATAGCGGACCCAGACTGGCCAAACAAGGCAAAAGATGGCAAGGCAGATGACATCGTGCCCTGCATTCGCTGCATGCAGTGTTACCACATTTCCACCAACAGGAAAAATGTGGGCTGCACCGTAAATCCCAGATTTACCAACGAATCCTTTGTACCAAAAGAAATCAAGAAAGCCGAGACATTAAAAAACATCGTGGTAGTAGGAGGAGGGCCTGCCGGCATTATGGCAGCAATTACCGCAGCCAAGCGGGGCCACAATGTTACGCTCTTTGAAAGAGAAAAAAGCCTCGGAGGCATGCTGCGCTACATTTCAAGGCAGCACTACAAAGAGGACATAAGGCGGTATTTTGAGTATCTGCTGGGACAGGTCAAAAAGCACAGCATCGATGTAAGGTTAAATACCTCAGCCACACATGATCTGGTAAAGAGCTTAAATCCCGATGCCATATTTGTGGCAGTTGGTTCTCTTCCCATAAAACCAAATATAAAGGGAATTGACGGAGCAAATGTCATTGACTTTTTCGAAGCCATTGAAAACCCAGATAGCACCGGCCAGGATGTGGTGATCATAGGCGGCGGCACTATCGGTGCCGAAATAGGATTGGAGCTCGCCGAATTAAAGCACAGAAACGTCACCATAGTGGAGCTTACCAGCGAGATTGCGGCCCAGGGCAATATGCTCTACAGAATTGCATTGCGGCAAAAGATGGATGCGGTGAGCAATCTTAAGCGAATGGTGGAAACCCGGTGCAGAGAAATAACAGAAAAGGGCGTTATCGCAGTCACCAGGGATGGGCAGGAGCAGTTCATCAAGGCCGACACGGTCATTATTTCCACCGGTGTCACTGCCAATAAGGCTGTGGCCGAAAGTTTCTACGGCATTACCCCAGATACCTTTACCATAGGGGACTGCGATAAGCCCAGAAAGATAATGGAAGCGGTTTTTGAAGGGTACACTATTGCATCACGCATATAGGGGGGCGATGCAGGATGTCAAAAGAACGTTTGCCTGACAACTTCCTGTGGGGAGGTGCAGTTTCCGCAAACCAGTGCGAAGGTGCCTACAATGTGGATGGCAAGGGCCTCAGCACTGCTGACGTAACCACGGCAGGCAGCCGGTATGTGAAGCGGGAGTTTACTGACGGCATAATTGAAGGCAAATACTATCCCAGCCATGAAGCCATCGACTTTTACCACAGGTATAAGGAAGATATAGCCTTGTTTGCAGAAATGGGCTTTAAGTGTTTCCGCACTTCTATAAACTGGACAAGGATCTTTCCCTTCGGAGACGAAACTGAGCCCAACGAAGCAGGATTGAAATTCTACGACAATCTATTCGATGAGCTACTCAAGTACAACATACAGCCCGTTGTCACCATTTCCCACTATGAGACCCCTCTTGGCCTTGTAAAAAAGTACGGCTCCTGGCGAAGCAGAAAAATGGTTGATTTTTTCCTGCGCTACTGCGAAACGATTTTTAGCAGATATAAAGACAAGGTAAAATACTGGCTGACCTTCAACGAAATAAATGTCATAACGTTAAATCCCACCATATCTGCAGGCATAGTAGTAAAAGAAGGGGAAGACTTTGACAAGGTAGTCTACCAGGCGGCCCACCACATGCTTGTTGCCAGCGCAAAGGCTGTCAAACTGGGCCATGAAATAAACCCAGACTTCAAGATTGGCATGATGATGCTGTATCCCATATTTTACGCCGAAACCTGCAAGCCGGAAGATCAGCTGGCGGCAATGAAAGCCATGGACCAGCACTACTACTTTTCTGATGTGCAGGTGCGCGGATACTACTCATCAAAAGCCAAAAGCTTCCTTGCAAGTAAAGGGATAGAGTTAGAAACGGAACCTGAAGATGAAACAGCCCTCAGGGAAGGCACCGTAGACTTTATTGGCTTTAGCTACTACAACAGCAACGTAGCCACCACCAGGCCCGAAGCCCAATTTACCGGCGGCAACATGCTAAATGCAGTAAAAAATCCCTACCTTACCGAAAGCGCTTGGGGATGGTCCATAGACCCAATCGGACTGCGCATATCCCTAAATAACTTATACGACAGATACCAAATACCGCTGTTTGTGGTGGAAAATGGGCTGGGAGCAGTAGACAAGGTTGAAGCAGACGGGAGAATACACGACGATTACCGGATAGCCTACCTGCGGGAGCACATAAAGGCTATAAAGGCTGCCGTCATTGAAGATGGTGTAGACTGTATCGGCTACACGCCCTGGGGCTGCATTGACCTGGTAAGCGCATCCACCGGCGAAATGGAAAAGCGCTACGGCTTTATCTACGTGGACAAGGACAATGAGGGCAAAGGCACCCTTGCACGAATTCGCAAGGATTCCTTTTACTGGTATAAAAGATGTATAGAGACAAACGGCGAGGATATATAAGATTTACAAATACAAAAAACCGGCGTTACAAAAATAATTTCGCCGGTTTTTAAAATGTTGAACAAGAAAATCAAATTAAAATAAAACACTGTTCTAACTTTCTCCTAACAAACCCTTTATAATATCCGAGCTCAGCTGTCTAAAGCTCTCTACTACCAAATCGGCGTCAGATAAATCTTGGTTACCTGAGTTGGGATTTTTATAGCCAACACACTTCATACCTGCGGCTTTGGCTGCCTGCACCCCGTTGAATGCATCTTCAATTACCAAACAATTATCAGGTGTGACATTTAATTCTTTTGCAGCTTTTAAAAATATTTCCGGATTTGGCTTACCTTTTGAAACGTCTTCTGCAGATATAGCCACCTTTATGTATTTAGATAAATCAAATATATCCATTACTTTATCGATGATTTTTCGGCTATTTGATGATGCCAGTGCAAGTAAATATTTTTCATTATAAACAGTTAACATGAACTCATAAAAATTATCTACTAGCTTGACTTTGTGGAGGTTTTCCATAAATCGCTGCCGCTTTATTTTTATCAATTCATCAACAGACGGCTCTAAATGGAATCTTTCCTTGAAAGTGCTCCATATTTTATAATCCGTTGTGCCTACAAAAGCTTCATGTTCTTCTCTGGTAATTGTACCTCCATATTCTTCAAGCAATTCTCTTTCAAGTTGCATATGTAATGGCTCGCTATCAATAATAACTCCATCCATGTCAAATATTATGGCTTTCAACTTAAAACTCCTTCTAAATATATTTTCATGATGAAAATCTCTTATTTACCAACATATATATTAGCTAAAAATATAAATACTTTCAATTGGTATATTAATAACTTAATATCTTAAGTGCCTGGCACCAAAGAAAAAAGTTTTGTAAAATTGGCATAAGTAATGTGTTTTATTTCTTGTAAAGTGGTTTGGCGAAGCTCTGCAAGTTTTTCCGCAATCACGGGAATCCGCGTGGGATCATTGCGCTTGCCACGATAGGGTTCCGGTGTAAGATATGGGCAATCGGTTTCAAGCAAAATCTTATCAAGGGGCAGCTTCTCCACCACTTCTTTAGGTTTCTTAGCATTTTTAAAGGTGATTACCCCTCCAAAGGAAAAATAAAAATCCAGTTTCATAAGCTCCCGAGCCATTTCAAAACTGCCAGAATAGCAGTGCATCAAACCCTTAATTGGAGCGGATTTCTTCAAAATATTTAAAGTGTCTTGATGAGCATCTCTGCTGTGAATTACCACAGGGAGATTCAGGCTCTTCGCCAGCTCCAGCTGCTCTAAAAAGACTTTCTGCTGCAATTTTCTATCGGAAAATTCGTAGTAATAGTCAAGGCCTATTTCACCTATGGCTACGACCTTTGGACTTTTGGCCAGCTCTTTTAACTCACTTAAGTAGTCTTTTGAGACTTTTGCAGCTTCATGGGGGTGAACTCCCACACAGGCATATATAAATTCATAATTTTGGGCAAGCTCTACCGAAAAGCGGCTTGTGTCAATATCCGAACCGGCATTTACAACTATCATGCCGGCTTCCCTTATATTTTCCAGTACCTGCTGTCGGTCATCGTCAAAGGCCTTATCATCTAAATGAGCGTGTACATCTACAAACATGGCAAACCTCCTTAAAGCTAAAGCTTCGGCTGCTTTGTTCCCTCTTCAAAGGCTTTTAAGTTTACTTCGTGAAACTTCTCAGGAAGATAAGCTTTTATTATATCCTGCCAATTTACATTCATAATCCCAAGCTGCTTTACGGCTGCCCCTAATAGCACCATGTTATGGGCCCTTATATTCCCTAAATTGCCTGCAATTTGAGCGGCATTAATCACTATAGTGTTTTCCACAGAATGTTTTAGTTTATCCAAAACATCATCAGGATATTTTTCTTGCCCCGTCAAAACTGTAGTTGAATATATTTCATAATCATTCACGATAAGGATTCCACCCGGCCTTAAATAATTTATATATCTTACAGCCTCTATTTTCTCAAAAGCCAGCAGCAAATCGGCTTCACCTGAACCTATCATGGGCGAATACACCTTTTTGCCGAACCTAAGCTGTGTATTGACGCTGCCTCCCCGCTGAGCCATGCCGTGGATTTCCGACATCTTCACATCATATCCAAGACGAATTAATCCTTCAGCTAGAATTTTTGAAGCCAGGATAGTTCCCTGACCTCCCACGCCTGCTAACAAAAGGCTTTTTGTCATATTACTTACACATCCTTTCAACGGCACCGGTTTTGCAGACCTGAATGCAAAGCGTACACCCATTGCAGGCCGCTTCATCAATCACCATCACATCATTTTTAAAAGCTATGGCAGGACAGCCCAGTCTGAGACAAAGTTTACATTTTGTGCACTTTGCTTGGTTTATGGTGCACTTGCTGTTTGCCCTTGGCTTTGAAGTATTTTTCAGCAGTGCACAAGGCCTTTTGGCTATGATCACAAAAGGCTCTACAGCCTCATAGGCCTGCTTTACAGCTTCTTGAGTTTGAACAAGGTCATACGGGTCTACTACCACAATATTTTCCGGTTTGACACCTACAGCTTTTACTATTTCTTTTATGTCTATTACCGGCGACACGTCGCCACTTAAGGTTTTGCCTGTTCCCGGGTTTTCCTGGTGGCCCGTCATGGCCGTTGTCCTGTTATCTAATATAATAACGGCCAGCTTGCTCTTGTTATACACAGCATCTATAAGGCTGGTGATCCCAGAGTGGAAAAAGGTGGAGTCGCCCATCACACCGAAGACCTTGGTATCTTTGTTTGCCTGCATAAAGGCCTTTTCAAAGCCTATGCCTGCCGAAATGCCTGCTCCCATGCATATTAAAGTGTCTGTAGCATTTAAAGGCGGCAAGATCCCTAAGCTATAACACCCGATATCCCCTGTAATTACGGCATCTTTGTATTTCCCGAGGGGATAGAACACGCCTCTGTGAGGACATCCGGCGCACAGCACCGGCGGCCTGGAAGGCACCTGAACATCAACGGTGTAGGTCTTTCGTGCTTTTTCAGGAGCAAGCACTTTTTGTATGATCTCAGGATTTAATTCTCCGCATATGGGAAGGACATCTTTGCCTATACAGCTTATGCCAAGAGTTCTCACAAAAGTCTCGATATACGGCTCATTTTCTTCTATGACATACAGTTTCTCCACACTTTGGGCAAACTCTCTAACCAGCTTTTCCGGCAGAGGAAAGGTAAGCCCCAGCTTTAGATATGATGCATCATCGCCCATTATTTCTCTTGCGTGCTGGTACGAAATCCCTGAAGTTATGATTCCGACCCCTTTTCTACCCCAAATTATCTGATTTAAATGGCTTTCATTGGAATATTCCCTGAGTTTCTTTAGCTTTTCTTCTAATACTGGGTGCCTCATTTTTGCAAAACCCGGAATCATACAATATTTTTTTACATCTTTTTTGTATTCTTTTACACCTACTTCCTGTCGCGAGCCCACAGTTACCAGTGACTTGCTGTGGCAAACCCTGGTTGTAACTCTGAAAAGCACCGGCAGGTCGTATTCTTCGCTGAGCTTAAAAGCGTATTTTATATAATCCAGACACTCCTGACTGTCTGACGGTTCTATCATCGGAACTTTTGCATGAAGGGCATAATAGCGATTGTCCTGTTCATTTTGTGAGCTGTGAAGGCCGGGATCATCAGCAGTAACTACTACGAGGCCCCCATTTATTCCCGTATATGCCAAAGTAAACAGCGGGTCTGCAGCAACATTTAGCCCTACGTGCTTCATGGCGCAAAGAGCCTTCGCACCGGCAATAGCTGCACCACCTGCCACTTCAAGGGCAACCTTTTCATTGACCGACCACTGAGAATATATTTCTTTATAACTTGAAATATTTTCTAAGATTTCAGTGCTGGGTGTGCCCGGATAGGCAGTTGCAACTTGGCACCCGGCCTCATATGCTCCCCTGGCAATTGCCTCATTGCCCGTCAATATCTCTTTCAATGGCTCTCCTCTCCTTATCTTGCAGTGATTTAGAACAATTATATCATTATTTTAAATGTTTTTTAACCTTACAGCTTGCAAAACTTCATTTAACAAAATTCATCTTTTTCAACATGGATTGTGGATAAGTTGCGGTTTTATCAACAAATTTCCCACATATTATCCACATATTCACAACTTATCCACACAAATTGTGGAAAATTCCGGGACTTATGCACAATCATGACCACCCGT
>NZ_JAFFJA010000090.1 GCF_021991635.1 Tepidanaerobacter sp. GT38 | reverse complement strand
AAATATATTATACGAGGGGGTATTACAATATAGTGAAAATAGATTTTCACGTACATGTTACACCACCTGATATTATAAGGGATTGGAAAAAAATAGCTGAAAGGGAAGATTACTTTAAGCTTCTTAGTGAAAGCCCAGTAAACAAGTTTGCTACAGCCGATGATGTTGTAGAAGAGCTTAAAAGCTCAGGAATGGACAAAGCTGTGATTTTTGGCTTTGCTTTTAATGATATAGGGCTTTGCCAATATGTTAATGACTATGTAGCTGAGGCTGTAAAAAAGTATCCTGACAAGCTGATAGGATACATGGTATTAGTGCCCACAGCATCAGGGGTCGAACGGGAAATCGACCGCTGTCTTGCAATGGGGTTAAAGGGCATTGGCGAAATATTTCCATACGGTCAGAAATTTGACTTAACAGATGCTAAACAAATGTCAACTTTGGCAAATGCATGTATTGAACGAGATATTCCGTTAATTATCCATACCAATGAACCGGTGGGTCATTATTATGCCGGAAAAACTGATACTACGCCTAAGACAGCTTGTGCATTTGTGCAAAACTTCCCCAATATCAAGGTTGTATTTGCTCATTGGGGCGGTGGGTTGTTATTCTATGAGATGATGCCAGAAATACGCGCACAAAATAAAAATGTGTATTATGACATTGCAGCAACACCATTGCTCTATGATAACAATATATATGTTGCGGCAAAGAGTATGAAGGTTTTGGATAAAATTTTATTTGGAAGCGACTTCCCTCTGCTGCCTATGAAGCGATATCTTGAAGACATATCTAACTCCGGTCTCAGTGATGATGAACAGTCTCTTATAAATGGTGAAAATGCCCGGCGGCTTTTAGGAATTTAGTATAATAACACAGCAATAACACAGCAGGAGGCACATTGTGATGATAAAAGATGATTTTAACAAAAAAGAATTTGATGTAATAGGATTTGGTGAAATAATGCTTCGCCTTTCACCTCTCAACAAGGAAAGGATTTCTCAAGGTGAAGTTTTTGAGAAAAGGGCAGGAGGTTCTGAACTTAATGTAGTTTCCGGAATTTCGTCACTAGGTCTTAGAACTGGGATTGTAACAAAACTGCCA
>NZ_JAFFJA010000089.1 GCF_021991635.1 Tepidanaerobacter sp. GT38 | reverse complement strand
TTTTCCGTAATTTAAGCAGGTAGTGTAAAGACCTCGTATGCAGTTGATACATTTGCCGCATCCTTTGTGGGGCTTTCATTTAACTTTACAATACGTTAAAATATCTACGGAGGTTTTTATGAAAAACTGTAATGCTGCCATTATCGGCCTTGGCGGTTTTGGAAAAATTATTTCAGCTGCCGTAAAGGAAAGTAAAAAGGTTAGACTAATTGCCGGTTGTGATATAAATCCTGATAAGCTCGAAAAATTTAAAGAAGAAACCGGTATAGAAAAGGTCTATGACAGTATAGAAAAGCTATTATCCGATCCCGCCATAGATTTAGTCATAATAGCCACCTTGCCTTCTAACCATTATGATTTGGGAAAACTTGCCCTGAAATCCGGCAAACACGCCTTTTTTGAAAAACCCGGAGCCCTGACACCCCAACATATGGCAGAACTTATTGAGCTTTCCGAATCAAAGAATTTAAAAACCAGCATTGATTTTGTAATGCGCAGAAATCCTCTGTACTTCATACTGAAGGAGATTAGCGAATTAAATTTTTTCGGCCTTCCTGAGAGGGCTGCTTTAGAAAACTATGCCCATGATGACAGCCTGCCGCCGGAGCACTGGTTTTGGGATTATGAAAAAAGTGGCGGAATTTGGATAGAACATGGAGTCCACTTTTTCGATATAGTCAATTGGCTCATGGGCAAGCCAAAGAAAGCCTGGGGAGAAAAAATACCCAGGGAAACTTTAGGTTTTGTGGACAGAGTGCTTGGGACAGCTTATCACGAAAATGGCGCTGTTATTAGTTACTATCATGGCTTTACAAAGCCGGAGGCCTTTGAAAATACGCGTTTTTTTCTGATTTTTGAAAAGGCTTATACCGAACTTGAAGGCTGGATACCGGTAAAGCTCACAATAGACGCCATGGTAACTCCTGAAATTGAAAAATTTTTGATGGGTGATTTATTGCTAAAAGCCCGCTCTTTTTTGCCGGGCGTTGACGTAGCCTTAGAAACCAAGTTATTAAACAACTGGAATGATGAAAAAACCTTTATTGGTCGCGGCAAAGAGTATAGGGCTACGGCCAGGATTAAATTTACTTATCAATTAACTGTTGACCGCTGGGAGGTATATAGGGCCTGTGTTCGCCAGGGAATTGAGGATCTTGCCGCTGCTATAAAAAACGAAAAATATTTGCCTGATGTAACGCTATATGATGCAAAAAATGCATTGGAAGTTGCCTTTATGATGGAGGGACGAGAAATTGGATAAGTGCGGCCAAAGAAGCCGCACTTATTATTAACTCCACGGGTTTACCGGAAACTTTTGAATTACTCTCTTCAAAACCTTCATTTCTTCTGGCGTATCATCGTGAAACATGCCTTTTTTTAACCCCTGCAGGTGTCTTACACCCTTTCGGGAACTTATGCCCATCTCTTTTGTCAGTTTTGAAACTGTCTTATTTCTGGCTGCGTTCAAAGAATCTATAAAGTTTTCGCCGCTTTTAAGCTGATTTTTTAATTCTTCAGTTAGATAAAATGAAGCCATTTGAGTCAAGGGATTGCCGCAAAAACCGCTTCGCGTTACGCCAAATACTTCCGGCAGCTTTTTCGCAATGCCGATTTCCACAGACCACTTAAGTTCCTCTGTCTCCCTTGCCATACACTCCCTCAGTGTCTTCGGAGTGCACATGGCATAGTTTTTAAGGGAGCGTATAATGGCATGTTCTACCGTATGAGCCTTCTCCGGTTCGATTTCTTTGCCTATATAACCCACTATGGCTACATCCTTGCCAGTTTCTAAATCGAAACCGTATATGGTTATCTCTATATCCCTTCGATCTGAACCAAAGGTGGTGTATCCTCCCGTAGGATACCATCCTGCTCCGCAGATTACGGGATATCCCATGTTACGCAGTTCATGTACATCTATTTTTTCCACGTCCAGGGCTATCATTCCTTCATTGGAAATGGCAAAGCTCTTAGCCTTATACCTTTCTCTACCCATTACCCGCGCAAACAGAGCATTTGTGCCCATTTGAGGAACTTTATCCGTCCACAAATCTTCTATCCTCGCCAATACGCCTACAGGATAAGGCTTTTGGTCGTCAGAAGATAAAGGAAATAAAAAAATATCGCTGCCTACACCTGCCTTTACTAATGAATTGGCAAAAAAGGGCTCAAGAAATACGCCTTGGAGCACACCGCCATCTGTCCGCGGCAACACTCCGTTTAGAATGGGTATTGCATAAACTTCCAAGGGATAAACCTCCTTTAGTAGCCTGACTGAGCAAGCTTTGAAAAGTAGTTGTTCAGTATTTCTTCTATACTGCTTACATCCTTGCACTGCTGCAGCTCATTTTTGACAGGAGCTGAATAGGGCAACCCTTTTATATACCATGCCAGATGCTTGCGCATTTCTAAAATTCCTAAGCGCTCTCCATGATAATATATGGCTTTATTTAAGTGAAGTAACATTGTCCTGTACCTTTCATCTAATGATGGCGGGGCTAGTTTTTCGCCTGTTGCTAAATAGTGTTTAATCTCCCTAAAAATCCACGGATTGCCCAAGGCTCCTCTGCCTATCATTATGCCGTCACAGTTTGTGCTACCTAGCATACTCGCTGCATCTTCAGGAGTAAAAACATCGCCATTTCCAATTACCGGAATACTGACGGCTGCCTTTACCTTTTTTATAATATCCCAATCGGCCTTGCCTTGGTAAAACATCTCTCTGGTCCTGCCGTGAATCATAATCATTGCTGCGCCACTTATCTCTGCCATAATGGAAAACTCTACGGCATTTACGCTGCTTTCATCCCAACCTTTTCTAATCTTAATGGAAACCGGTTTTTTTGAAGCCTCACATGTGTTTCTAATTATTTTACCTGCAAGCTCAGGTTCCTTCATCAGGGCGCATCCATCGCCGTTTTTAACTATTTTTGGTGTAGGACAGCCCATGTTTATATTTATAAAATCAAAGGGTAAGTCCTCGATTTTCTTTACTGCAGCTGCAAAGTCTTCCGGGTTGTTGCCAAAAAGTTGAATTCCTATAGGACTTTCTTCTGGTGTTGTTTGTAGCAATTTGAATGTTTTTGCA
Source organism: Tepidanaerobacter sp. GT38 (assembly GCF_021991635.1). GTDB lineage: Bacteria > Bacillota > Thermosediminibacteria > Thermosediminibacterales > Tepidanaerobacteraceae > DTU063. Next base: position 10,688 of record NZ_JAFFJA010000089.1, on the reverse strand, counting down.
TCATTATACACAAGGCCGCGAGTGCTTATCATTTCCGTTATTAATACATCGGCCCCATACTGCTTACATATACTCCGAAAGGGTAAATCAGTTATACCGGCCATTGGCGCCAGATACAATGGTATATTATGGTACTTATGCAATACTTTAACCTCCGTGGTCTATAAAATTTAAGGGAAAACCTTGGTTTTCCCTTAAATTCTAGTTCTTATTTTTATCGTAAATTAGTTTTAGTCCATCAAGTGTCAGCATCAGATCTACGGCATCGATTTTTTTAGTTCCACTGCATATAAGGGGTGCAAGACCGCCAGTGGCTACCGTAAAAATTCTGCCACCACCCATTTCTTCTTTCATCTTATCAACGATATTTTCCACAAGCCCTATATATCCGAAATAAATACCCGATTTCATGCTTTCAGCCGTATTCTTTCCGATTATTCGTTCAGGTTTGGCAATTTCTACTCTGTATAGCCTGGCTGCTCTTTTAAAAAGGGCTTCTGAAGAAATGTGGATACCGGGAGCAATGGCACCTCCTAGATAGTCAAAATCTGCCGTTATGGCATCAAATGTGGTGGCAGTGCCAAAGTCTACAATTATAACAGGCCCGCCATACTTGTGATAAGCAGCGACCGCGTTTACAATGCGGTCTGCTCCAACTTCTTTGGGATTATCGTATTTTATTTTGATGCCGCTTTTAATACCTGGTCCAACCAATATGGGCTTAAATCCAAGGTATTTTTCACACATTTTTTCTAAAACCGTTGTTAAAGGAGGAACAACTGAAGAAATTATTCCACCTTCAAAGCCTTTTGAATCTAACCCTTTGGATTTGAGCAGGTTATCAAAAATTAGGCCGTATTCATCCTCTGTAAACTCATGGTGTGTGGCAATTCTAAATGATGTTATGAGACTGGAGCCTTCAAAAACCCCAATAACCATATTTGTATTTCCTAAATCAATTGCCAGTATCAAAGAATCACCTTCTTACCTTCCGCAAAGCCCTGGAAGCTATAACGGTAATTACCACAGCCACAATGATTTCTGGTATGCCGTGTGTAACTACTATTGCCCATGCTGCCGCTTTCGGCAAATATCCACGCACAACTGCAAGGACCATAACACCTGCTGTATTAGAAAAAGTCCCTAAAGCTGCCGCTAATGCTTCGCTGCGGGTTATGCGGTAAACAACATATGCCACAATGCCGATTAAAACTCTCGGTGCTATTGCAACAATAGGGTCCGCAAACATCGGGATGCTCGCCCTTAAAAAACTGTAAAGGCCAAAAATCAGACCCGTAAGGGCTCCTACCTTCGGTCCTTCCAGTACGGCACCGAGAATCACAGGGATGTGCATAATGGTAGCATGGCCTGCTGCAGTGGGAACCGGTATGAAACCCAGAGGCGTCATTCCCAATATTATAGACAACGCCCCCAAAAGTCCCGATACAGTCAATGTCCTCGCCTGCCATCGGTTAGCCGTTGAATCAGTTTTCATTTTTCCACCTCCGTTCCAGCTCCTCTCAGGATGCCGGACGTATTTATTACCTTTTAATTTTATCAGGAGACTATTTTAAAATCAATATTATACGCAACTTAGATTCCTTCAAAGGCCTTTCGCCTTAAACTTAATATCCTGTGCTCTAAGTATATTAAAAGCTCCTGTATATCTTCATCATTTAAACTGTAATATACATACTTGCCCTGCTGTCTGCTTTTTAAAATTCCGGTGTTCTTAAGGGTCTTTAAATGACCGGAGATATTTGCCTGAGAACTTTGTAGTTCCTGGACCAACTGACTTACAGTTTTTTCTCGCTCCATCAAAGCTTTTAGAATCCTGAGCCTTGTTTTATCGCCTAAACAGCGCAAAAAATCCGCTTGATATTCCAAAGCATTCTTCAACAATGCCAACCTTATACCTCCTGATTTTAAATCTGCCGATTTTATTATATCATGTTTTGTTAACTTTTTTCACTATACACTGCATTATATGGGTTTTGGTTATTTTCCTAGCAACAATTTCGCACCTAATGCTAAAAATCCCACACCTAAAAGCTTTAACCAGGTTAATGGGCATTTTTCCATGCCGAATATCCCAAAGTGGTCTATAAGGCATGCCGTGAGCACCTGCCCCACGATAATTGAAGTAGTTGCTGCAGCAGCTCCCAATTTGGCTATGCTCATCACTACACCATAGGTAATGCCTACGCCAATTAGCCCTCCGGCATAATAGTACCAGGGAATGCTGTCATAATTGCTCCAATCTCCGTTGCCAAAACCTAAAATTAAAACGGCTGCCATTGTCAATGTAGCTATAAAGTGCACTATAAATGTAGATTCTGAAAGGCCTATGGCTTTACCCACTGCAGAGTTCATAGTTCCCTGAACTGCCATGGCAAGACCGGCCAAAAAGGCAACTAATAGAAAGAATATATCTTTAGTTATTGACAACTCAATCACCCTTAATTTAGACTGCCTCTAGGAATTTAAAATTATACTTTTTGCGAAGATATAAGGCCTTTTAATTGAAGATGGCAGCACCGTTCCCTAAAGCAAGACTGCTTTTTTGCGACGGTCAAAGACAACTTTTCAAAATCATAGTTATCGTAAATGCATACTGAGGTGAATATATGACGGTATGCAAGCCCTTTTAAGCAAGACCGTCGTTGTTCTTAAGCTTGGGGCAAACGTAGCGGGGGCAGCGTGCAGGACGCACGCTGGCGGGCGCTCGGCAGGATGCTGAATTGCCCGCGTACCCCTGCGGAGTGAGACACAAGCTTTAGAACAACAGGAATTGATTATAGGGATGGCTGCCGTCATATATTCACTTATTTAGAATTTACAAAGAAGTATAACGCAAATTAAAAGAGGCTGCAGCGTGTGCAACCTCATTTTCTTTAGTTATGCACTTGCAAAAACCTCAAGAAATTCGTCTTTATCAAGCTTTTCCCGTTCAAGTAGCGCCTGGGCTACTTTGTGGAGCTTGTTGATATTTTCCGAAAGAATCGTCTTGGCATTATTATAGCATTTATCAATGATGCTCTTTACTTCTTTATCAATTGAAGCCGCAACTTCTTCGCTGTAATTTCTGCCTCTAGCCAGATCTCTGCCCAGGAAAACTTCTTCATCTTTGTGGCCAAGAGTCATTGGACCAATATTTTCGCTCATGCCATATTCCATAACCATTTTTCGGGCTATTTGGGTTGCCCTCTCTAAATCGTTTTGGGCACCGGTGCTCACTTCATTCAGCACCAGCTCTTCTGATACCCTGCCGCCCAAAAGATGTGTTACCTGGTCCATTAACTCACTTTTGCCCATGAAGAATCTGTCTTCCTTTGGTAAAATCATGGTATATCCACCGGCTCTGCCCCGAGGTATAATAGACACCTCATGGACAGGATCCACTGTAGGCAACAAGTGAGCCACCACAGCGTGCCCGGCTTCGTGATATGCCACTAAACGGCGTTCCTTCTCGGTCATAACCCTGCTCTTTTTTTCGGGGCCCGCAATTACTCTTGTAATAGCTTCTTCCAATTCCGGCATCTCTATCTTTTTCTTGTTCCGGCGAGCAGATAAAAGTGCAGCTTCGTTCATAAGATTTTCCAAGTCAGCACCTGTAAATCCTGGTGTTCTGCGTGCAAGCACGGAAAGTTCAACATCTTCCGCTAGAGGTTTACTTCTGGCGTGAACTTTAAGTATCTCCTCTCTTCCCTTTACATCAGGCCTATCTACAACTACTTGTCTGTCAAAACGACCTGGTCTTAGCAGTGCTGGGTCCAAGATGTCAGGTCTGTTTGTTGCTGCTAAGATGATGATACCTTCGTTTATTCCAAAGCCGTCCATCTCCACCAAGAGCTGGTTTAGAGTTTGTTCTCTTTCATCATGGCCACCGCCAAGGCCGGCACCGCGCTGACGGCCAACTGCATCAATTTCATCAATGAACACAATACACGGAGCATTTTTCTTAGCTTGTTCAAATAAGTCCCTTACTCTTGCAGCGCCTACACCTACAAACATTTCTACAAAATCGGAGCCGCTTATGCTAAAAAACGGAACACCAGCTTCCCCTGCTACGGCTCTTGCCAGCAGGGTTTTACCGGTACCTGGAGGGCCAATAAGTAGCACGCCTTTTGGAATACGTGCTCCAATTTCTATAAATTTCTTAGGGTGTTTTAAAAACTCCACTATCTCTTCAAGTTCCTCTTTGGCTTCATCAACACCTGCTACATCTTTAAAAGTTACCCGCCGCTTGTCGTCAGTATGAAGCTTAGCTCTGCTTTTACCAAAGGACATTACACGTCCGCCGCCTTGGCCTTGCTGCATAAAAAAATACCAGGCACCTATAATAAACACCATCAGCAAAAGAGGTGAGAGGATCTGAGTCCACCATGGAGTAGTAGGTTTGGGCTCAGAATCAACTTGAAGTTCCCCTTTGCTGGCAGGTTGATCTATCTTTTCCATAAAAGTAGTAAGATCCGGCACATAGCTTACAAAATTTCGACCATCTTTTAAGGTGCCGCTTATGTTATTTTCCACTATTTTGATTTTGGAGACCTGATCTTTATCTATGAGCTGAATCAATTCCGAATATCCTATCCTAACTTGAGCTGCTTCCTGGCTGGAATACCATTGAACCAATGATAGAACAAGAATGATTATCAATAGATAAAAGCTAATGCTCCGGAAAAAATTGTTCAAAAATTCTCCCCCTTCCAGGATTAGATGCTCTCACGATATTTTACCACAACATAAATCTTTTTACAATTATACCCGGTCTATTGTACAACCCTTTCTCAATTCACTTTACTGATGATTTTGATATATTTCGGGTTTTAGAACACAAATGTCCGGCAAGTTTCTGTATTTCCCTGCGTAATCCAGCCCATATCCCACAACAAAATAATCGGGAATCTCAAAGCCAAGGTAATCTACTTTTAAATCAATCTTACGTCGGCTGGGTTTATCAAGAAGTGCACATATCTTAAGGCGCTTGGGTTTTCGTGATTTTAATATATCGCACATGTAGCTTAAAGTAAGCCCTGAATCGATTATATCTTCAACCACTAGCAGGTCTTTTCCCTCAACTGTCTCATCTAAGTCCTTTAAAATCCTGACAACGCCCGATGACTCTGTAGATGAGCCATAGCTTGATACAGCCATAAAATCTATATTTAGCGGTAAATCAATATGTCGAATAAGGTCTGCCATGAACACCACGGCACCTTTTAACACGCCCACAAGTAACAAATCGTCACTGTCTTTGTAATCATTGGTTATTCTTTCCCCTAGCAGCTTAATTTTTTGTTTGATTTGTTCTTCAGAAATTAGTACTTTTTCAACATCGTTGATTAACATACTTTTCCTCCTGTTCCTTTCTATTTATATTCTATTAGAAATCGACATTATTTTTAAATTAAAACAATTTTATCACATTGGTGATAGTCAATCAAGGGCGTACTGCGGGAAAGACGGAAATAAAAAAGCAGATATACCAATAAAATAGTACATCTGTTGGATTTTACAAACGTTGTTGATAAAGCTAGTTTATCTTACGCCATTGCCCTGCTTGTTACAACCTTTGCACTGTCAGCTTCATTTAAGGTGTTTGCATACCTTACTAAATAGAAAAGGAATTATTATATATTAATAAAACCCACTAGCTTACTAATTGTAAGCCAGTGAGTTTTATATATGTGCTTTTATATATTTTATTAAAAGTTACTTTTAGTTGACTATATAGAGCCTACGCGCAATACAGTCTTATATTTCATAAAATCTTCTCTTATTGATCTGAGATATTCTATAGCTTCCTCAGTTTCATACACCTGAACCGTTTGATAAAAACCTTTTTCTAGTTTTTCACCGTATTCCGGAATCTGGGATACTTCTACAGCGATATCGCTCATTCTCTTGATAATGGCTGGGTCTGTGCCTTTGGGGAAAGCAATAACATATGGTTTGTCTATAACCAAATCAACACCTTTTTCCTTAAATGTGGGAATGTCTCCCAGCAATGGATTTCTCTCCGCACCAAATTGTGCAATTGCTACCATATCACCTGTATTAATATGATCTTTCACAGTACCATATGAAATGGCCGCCAGATCAATTCGATCTCCAAGTAGGTGTGCTACTTTTTCAGATGCTGATCCAGCATCAACTATTTGTAGCTTAATTCCTGCTCGTTCTTGCAATAATAATCCTTGTAAATGTGAAAAACCACCCAATTCTGTTCCATATATAATTTTTTCAGGTTCAGCTTTTGCCTTTTCTACTAAATCTTCATAGGATTTTATACCGGAACTCTTGCTTGCCACAAGGATAGTGCTGGTATCTACCGCAGGAATAGTAGCAATATCAAAGGCCTCAAAATTGTAATCTATTAATCCAGATACCTCATTTACAATCAATGGACCAATATGGGTAAATAATGCTTTGGTTCCGTCTGCCGGTGAGTTCAAAACGGTTTGTGTAGCGATAGTTCCGCCAGCTCCATCCATATTTGTGACGACCATCGGCTGCCCGGTTATTTCTTCAAAATACTGTGCAAATGTCCTCGCATTGAAATCTGTATCTCCGCCTGCTGCTGCATGTAAGACGACTTCAAAAGCTTTGTCAGGCCAATTGATTTCTTCGCTATTTCCAGTGTTATTTGCAGCATTGTTCGCTGCTTCTTCTTTGGCACCACATCCAACTAAAAGGGTCATAATCAATACCCCAATAATTATAAATGCCCATGTTTTCTTCATTTTTTCAGCCTCCAATTAATTTTTTTATTTATTAAAAATTATTTTAAGCCTATTACCTTACTAAACACGGTTTCTTATTATCAAACTTCCAACCCTTAATTATGTATTGCATCGCCATCGCATCATCTCGATCGTGATAACAACGATCTATCTTGTTGTAGAGGGCATTAGCTTCCATGACTTTATCCATATCAATGGTAACACCTAATCCAGGCCTATCATCAACTATAATTTTGCCGTTTTTAATTTCAAAACCTTCACTGCACAGATTCTGCCCATCCTGCCATATCCAATGGGTATCTATAGCAGTAATATTTCCCTTTGCCGCTGCTGCAGTTTGTGCAAAGATAGCAAGCGAAATATCAAAGTGATTGTTGGAATGGCATCCCCAAGTCATTCCCCAATCATTTAAGACTTGACTTGCCCTCACGGAACCAGACATGCCCCAAAAATGGGGATCCGCCAACACTATATCCACTGCCTTTAATACAACCGAATGATGAAATTGGCGCCAATCGGTGGCAATCATATTAGTTGCTACTGGAAGGCCTGTAGCCACTTTAAATTCCGAAAGAATTTCTCTACCTGAGAATCCTGCCTCTGGACCACATGGATCTTCCACATATGTCAATACGTCCTTCATCTCGCTGCAAAGTTTAATAGCCTCTTCCAGTGACCAGGCACCATTTGGATCGATATTAATTCGGGCATCCGGGAAGTTCTCCTTTAAAGCCCGGACTGTTTCCATTTCTTTTTCTCCTTCTAAAACACCTCCTTTTAGTTTAAAATTTCTAAAGCCATAATGTTCTTTTGCAGCATATGCCTGTTCTACAACAGCTTCTGGCGTTAGTGCAACTTTTCTCCTGATTCTAAACCACGGATCTTTGCTGTCACTTTCATCTATGTAACCTAAATCAACCTTGTCTTTATCGCCAATGTAGAAAAGATAACCTAATACCTCTACTTCATCGCGCTGCTTGCCATCTCCCAGCAATGCGCAAACCGGAAGATTTAAAAATTTCCCCAGCAAATCTAGTAGGGCAGCCTCAATAGCTGTTTCACATCTAACCACATCTTTTAACTTCGAAATATCTAGCCTTTGTATACCCTCGGAATTTGATTTTCCTCTCGTAGATTGAATATCGTTAATAATTTTTCTGTGATTTGCAATCTCTCGGCCTATAACTAATTCTTTATATTCGTTTAGTGCGTCTGTTATTGATTCTCCCCCGTGCACTTCTCCTACACCTATATTGCCGGCATTGTCCTCTAAAATTACAAGGTTTCTGGTAAAATACGGAGCATGTGCACCACTTAGTGTCATTAGCATACTATCATAACCCGCAACGGGTATGACATCCATCTTTTTTACAATCGGTGATCCGCTCATTGAAATCTCGTTAACCCCCTTTAGTTTGCATAAATCAAAAGTTAAACTAAGTGATTGTCAACTTTAAGCTCATCTATTGGACAGCTGCTTTTACCTTTTTTATATCCTTTATTAGAGAATAAACTAAAACAGCGACAGTTAGTATTATAAATACAGCGGCAATCGGTTTTGTAAAGAAATCAAAGAAATTGTTTCTTGAAAACATCAGAGCACGTCTAAAATTTGTCTCGGCCATTCCACCAAGAATAAAGCCGATGATAAAAGGTGCCTGCGGAATACCAAATTTTACAAAGACATATCCGATAAAACCGAACACCAAAATTGCCACAACATTAAAAGCATTGTTTGATAATGCAAAAGCTCCTACAGTTGTAAATACAAAAACAACTGGCAATAAAATATGCACTGGCACGCGAAGAGCTTGTATAAAGAATCTGAGACCGTAAAATTCACATATAACCATTAGCACAGAAGCTGCCATAAACGCCACGAATATTGTGTAGACCAATTCAGGTTGATTTCTAAAAAGCAGTGGTCCTGGCGCAAGTCCGTGAACCATAAAAGCACCTAACAATACAGCTGTAGATCCATCTCCAGGAATTCCAAGTGATAAAAGCGGAATCATGGCTCCACCGCAGGAAGCATTATTTGCCGTTTCAGATGCAACAATTCCATCAGGAATGCCTGTACCAAACTTCTCTGGATATTTAGAACGCTGCTTTACGACACTATAAGCAATGAGATTAGAGGATGAACCGCCTATTCCCGGGATAATCCCCATAACAATACCAACGACAGCTGCTATAAGACAATTCCATTTTTGATCCCAGAACTCTTTTAGTGTAAATCCAAAACCCTTGACATTTTTTAAATCTATTTTTACTATCTCTGGTTTTTCTTCCAATTTAATGGTTTCTGCTGTTTTTAATATCTCCGTTATTGCAAACAAACCGATTAGCACAACTAAAGTGTCAAATCCATTAAGGAGCTGCGTTGAACCAAAGGTGTAGCGCTTTACCCCATCAACCGGCGCAAGTCCGATAGTAGCAAATGCCATTCCCAGCAATGCACCAAGCAGAGATTTTATAAGCGAATCGCCTGCTATTGATGAAATTAGCACTATAGAAAAAATGGCAATAGCAAACAATTCGTGAGGACCAAATTTTATTGCAATATTTGCTAAGGGTGGTGAAATAAAGATCAACGCAAGTGTGCTAAGAATGGTTCCTATAAAGCTAAAAATAACACCCATTCCGATAGCTTTTACCGCCTGCCCCTTTTTTGTCATTGGATAACCATCTAAGCATGTCGCCACAGCATTTGGGGTCCCGGGTATATTTATCAAAATTGCTGTTATTAATCCACCAGAAACTGCTCCAATATAAATAGCTATTAAAAATGGTATACCAACGATTGGCTCCATAGTATAGGTAAAAGGCAAAAACAAAACAAGTGCCATAACAGTTGATAGGCCAGGAACTGAACCGAAAATAATGCCAACTACCGTTCCTAAAAACATTAGAAGAATCGTATTGATAGATAAAACGTTCTGCAATCCCTGCGCAAAATACTCTACCAAAGCCACAACCTCCTTTGTAATATTTTAAACCCAACTTCTGATAATCAGCACGCTGATGTGCAAAAGAACTTAATTCAGTTTTAGGATTTATTTAATTGAACTGCTAAGACAATTGGCGTCGTTAATTCAAAATTCGTACTTGAAATATTGCAACGTCGTCTTTTAATGCTTATATAATGCCATACAATATGCCTTTTGGTAAAAAGATGTTAAAGGCATAATAGAATAAGCAATATACTCCCAACGATGTGCAGGCTGCTATGACGGTATATAAAACATAATTTTTCCTCGCATAAGTTGGTGTTAAAATGCTCATTTGCAACAGGAGATATATAAATGTCATAATAATAAATCCTATAGGTTCATATAGTAAAATGTACATTATTGTTACGGCAACGGTCTTCAATAAGGTGCTTTTATCGATTTTTTCACTTTTTTTTGTGGAAACAGATTTTTGTATTCCGAGCCAAATTTGAAAGAACCCTATAATTGTTAAACAAGTACACAGTAGAAAAGGTACAAATCTAGAGTCTACTACGCCTTCCGTCCTTGGCAGTGACAGCGTTAAAAAGAAGTAAATGGCCGCAAACACTAAAGTCGCAATGCCCAAAATTACATCCTTGTTATTTTTAGAAAGCTTGGTTTTCTCTGTACTCATTTTTCCCCTCCTTTACACAAATCAATTACTACTTCAAGTAGATTGAGTACTTAATTTATTATATTTTTATTATAAAGTAGAATTTTAAAATGTTGTATACGCACTTTGCCCAAAATTTTGATAGCTATTTAATAATTTTTTAATCACTTTGGCAAATCCCAATTTACAAAGTGACTCTACAGTTTTTTTCATTGAATATTTAATAAAAACAATATCTATTTTAACCAAAAAAAATCTGGTTAATTGTAAAATTAAATGCGACAGTAAAAAAGTTGAACCATAGCGTGAAACCCGATATGATGTTGGTTGGCAAAA
>NZ_JAFFJA010000088.1 GCF_021991635.1 Tepidanaerobacter sp. GT38 | reverse complement strand
AAAAAATGTGTCGCATTTAATATTGCAATTTAAGATTAGTGAGAATTAGTGGAGCTTTACTTTATTTTTGTACGATGATATACTTTTTTTAGCAAATTCTCGGAGAGAGAGGCTTTTTTAATGGAAAGACTTACAGTATTACTGGCTTTAATGGCACTTGATGCAGGCGGAGCCGAAACCCATGCTGTTTCTCTTGCTAAACAACTAAAAAAGCGCGGAGTAAATGTCATAGTGGCTTCTCACGGCGGAAAATTGACGAAAGTTTTAGAAGACAGCGGTATTTGCCATTATACGTTGCCCCTTGACAGAAAATCTCCTATACACCTGGCAAGTTCTATTAGAGGCCTTACAGATATTGTGAAAAGACACCAAGTAAATATTGTACATGCTCATGCCAGAATACCTGCCTGGATTTCCCAGTGGGTAAGTTTTATTACCGGCTGTCCTTACATAACCACATCTCATGGGATTTATTCCACTGGCTGGGGTATGAGGCATATAACTACATGGGGTCGCAAGGTTATTGCCGTCAGCGAGGATGTTAAAAATCACCTTATTAACGGATTTAAAGTAAATCCGGATAAAATTGTAGTTATTCCTAATGGTATTGACCTTGAACAATTTAACCCTCAAAATGTGGATTCATTTACCGTAAAACAAGAATTAGGATTAAAACCTGAAGATCTAAAGATAATATACATTAGCCGACTCATGGGTGCGCGAGGCGAAATTGCTTTAAGATTAATAGAAGCCATGCCGGAGATTGTAGAAGTCTTTCCTACTGCTATTTTGGTGATTGTAGGTGAAGGTGACAAGTACGAAATAATCAAACAGCAGGCAGCAGAGTACAACCTGAAATTTCAGCAAAACAAGGTTATCGTCACCGGAGCTCGTCTTGATACTCCTATATTTATGAATATGGCGGATGTAGCTGTTGGAGTAGGACGTGTAGCTTTAGAAGCAATGGCTATGGAAAAGCCTGTTATAATTGCCGGCGAGGCAGGGTTTATGGGTATATTGGGACCGGAAAACTTTAAAGTGGCTATGAAACACAACTTTAGCGGTCGGGGAGCAAATATGAAAACTGATGCGCTAAGTATAGCGGAAGCCATAAATACTCTGCTGAGTGATGCTGAGCTAAGGAAAAAATTAGGGGCTTTCGGCCGACAAGAAGTTGCTAAGCATTTTTCCATAGAAACTATGACAGATGAAGTCTTAAGAGTATATCATCAGGTAATTGAGGAGGTTAAAAATGAGCCTAATAGATAACAAAGGCAGGGTATTTGGATTAATAAACATTATAGATTTATTGGTCATTTTATTGATTGTAGCCGTTATTGGCCGCTTTACCCTAATGCAAAAGCAGCAGTCGGCCGGGGTAGTTACGAAAAATATAGAGGTAGTAGTGCACGTCAAAGAAGTAAGAGATGCCACTTGTAATGCAGTCAAAGTGGGAGATGTTGTGAAAGAAACCAAGACCAATGCAGTTTTAGGCAAAGTAACTAATGTGGAAATTGTGCCATCAGAAACTCTTGTAGAAACTGCCGATGGGCGTGTAGTGGTATATCCTAATCCGGTATATAAAGATATGTATATTACATTACAGGGTACCGGTTCTGCCGGCGAAAATGCCATTGTGCTTGGCAGCAATGAAATACGAATCGGCACCACATTGCAGTTAAAAACAAATATGTATTCAGTGACTTCAACGGTTATGAGTATAGATGTACAATAATACCCTTTGCCGTATGAGGAGATCGTAAATGGATAACTTATGGATACAAAACAGTCTTTTTATAAGTATAATTACATTTTTGTTTAGACCTGAAATATATAAAAACAGCTTGTTTTATAAAATAATATATTCATTTGGCCTGTTTTTTTCCAAAGCGATTAAAGGCAGTTGGATCAGAGCGCTTTTGGCATATGAGAGTTGGGAATATGGAGCAATAAAGCAGAGTCGATTGATTACAGCTTTCAGAAAGATTAACAATCCATTAATAAAGCTTCGGCGCTTTTTAAATTGCATTATACAAAACAGCTTTCCATTTAAGATCGTATTAAATTTCGTCAATGCCTTTGTACAAGCTCCTATTTCAGCTGCAATTCACATTTTATTGCCTTTTATGCTGACAATAACCTTTTTGCAGGGGCTTTTTGAGAACTTCACTCCAAAAGGTTTGCTTTTTCGAGCAATATTAATTATTTTATTATTTTTTTTGTTAAATGCTGGAGCATCTTTGAAGTCTTTGTTGAACTCTAGCGGAATCTGTAAGTTTTGCCAATGGTTTTTGGGTGTAAACATATTACCGCAAAACACCTCTACCGGTGCTTTGACTTTTAAAAATAGGCCGGAATTTGGTGCAATTGGCACCATAACCGGTTTTTTATACTACTTTCTACCACAGACTACTTTTATAAAGTTATTCGGCATTATTTTCGGATCTATGGCCATTTATATATGGCCGTGGATAGGTTTTGTACTCACGGCATTTGTGCTGCCTTTGTTGCCAACTACATATACAGTCGGAATTATAGGACTGACATTTTTATCTGTATTGCTCAATTATGATGATATTGACAAAATCATACCGGCACCAGTCATCCCGGCATTGCTGTTTATGGCGGCAGCAGGCATAGCGGCTGTGTTTTCAGTTGTCAGAGCTGAAAGCATTAAAACCCTTCCTCTTTATGTTGCATATTTTATGATATTTTACAGCGCTTCAGTTTTATTCAGAGATTCAAAAACCGTAAAGTTAGTACTAGTTTCCATAATTATTTCTACGCTAATACTTTCGATGCTGGGTATTTATCAATATTTCTTTGTTAAAATTCCTACAGCCACGGCTTGGGTTGATGCAAACCAGTTCCCCGAACTTACAACGCGTGTATATGCTACATTGGAAAACCCCAATGTGCTTGGTGAATATTTGGGCCTTGCAATTCCTCTGCTGGTGGGATTTTTATGGGCTTCAGGCAAATTCAGGCAAAAAGTGTTTTTAGTTATGGTTTTATGTATTTTGACAGTGTGCCTTATTTTGACCTTTTCCAGAGGCGCATGGTTGGGCCTGGCAGTATCCGCCTTCATCTTTGCACTAATTAAAGAACCAAGGCTGTTAGTATTATTTATCATACTAACTATTGTGGCACCCATGTTCTTACCGTCAGTAGTTATGAATCGCATAGCGAGTATCGGCAGCCTACAGGACAGTTCGAATGCCTATAGAATTACTATATGGATTGCAGCATTGAGAATGATAAAGGACTACTGGTTAACCGGTGTGGGTTTGGGACTAGCGGCATTTTCTAGAGTTTACAGAGATTATATGATAGCAGGAGCCCCAGCTGTCCATGCTCATAACTTATACTTAGAAATATGTCTCGAACTTGGAGTTCTTGGACTCTTAGCTCTCTTTTGGATGGTTTTTAGAGGCTTCTCTCAGGCACTAACATGTATAGCTGGCAATAATAGAGCTTCTTATATTATAGCGGGTATTACTGCAGCCATAGTCGGCCATTTGTTCCATGGATTATTCGATTATGTGTGGTATAGCCCGAGAATTGTTATGGCTTTCTGGATGTTTTTAGGCATGATGTCTGCTCTTGCATCTAGAAGAAGTTTTGCTAATAATGAGGTAGAGGAGAAAGTATAATGATAAAGGTTCTCCATGTCCTTACAGATACAAATATAGGTGGTGCCGGCAGATACCTTTTCAATTTATTATCCTTCCAAGACAAAGACCGTTTTCAAATCATGGTAGCTTGCCCCGGTGGCGGCGAGCTAGAAAGACAGTTGAGGAGCAGAGGTATTCGTGTATTTACTTTGGACGGCGGAGAGAGTTCTACGAACCTTGGACACATACAAAAGCTCAGGCACATTATTTCCCGGGAAAAAATAGACATTGTACATACACATGCAAGCCTTGCTGGTCGGATAGCTGGAAAATTATCGGGATGTAAAGTAGTTATGACCAGGCATGGCTTAAGCAGCAGTAACAATGGGCCGGTTAAGAGGTTTATTACAAAAGTTATTTCAAGGCTTTCCACTGACCGAATAATAGCCATTTCTCGGGCTGTGAAGATTAACCTTATAGACAGCGGTGTACCGGCAAATATGATTACTACGATATATAATGGTATAGATTTATCGAAATTTGAAAATGTAAAGGGCACTTTACGGGAAGAGCTAAGTTTAGCCCCTGACATACCAATAGTGGGAATAGTTGCCAGACTAGTGCCAGAGAAGGGTTACGAATACGCAATAAATGCTTTTTATCAGGTGCTGAAAGTTTTTCCTTCAGCGCTCCTTGTAATCATAGGAGAAGGCCCGCTTAGAGAATCATTGAAAGAGATGTGTGTAAGACTGGGTATAGAAAATAATGTAGTCTTTATGGGCTACAGACAAGATGTAGAAAACCTTGTGGCAGACTTCGATGTATTTGTGCTTCCCTCTGTCAGCGAAGGATTGGGTTTGGCATTACTTGAAGCAATGGCCCTTGGAAAGCCGGCAGTTGCCACTGAAATAGGTGGAATACCTGAAGTTATAAAACACGGGGTAAACGGCATTTTAGTACCTGCCGGAAATGATAAATATTTAGCTGAGGGCATAATAAAAGTTTTATCCGATAAAAATCAGGCAAAGATGCTTGGCCGTGAGGCTCAGAAGACGGTCTTCCAAAAGTTTTCTTCGAAAACAATGATTGAAAATACCGAAGAGGTTTACTTGGAGATTCTTCAACGAGTTTGAGTTATAAAGCAAGCTGTATAAAACCATGAAGGCATTGCCGAGGAATGCTGGGTTTGTACAATTAGGGGGATTTTATCTCTATGAAAAAAGGAGAAAAATTGATAAAACGAGTACTGGTTTCCGGTTATTACGGTTTTGGTAATGCCGGAGATGAAGCCATACTAATTGCTATCGTAGATTCACTTAAAAAATTAAAAAGCAATATAGAAATTACGGCCCTTTCCGCAGACCCTTTTAAAACCAAAGAGCAATATGGTATAAATGCGGTTCAGAGGACGAGCCCTCTTGCAATAATACGTGAAATTTCAAGGGCCGACCTGGTAATTAGCGGAGGAGGAGGCCTTCTTCAGGATGTTACCAGTAACCGGTCAATCCCTTATTACTTATTTATCTTGTATTTGGCAAAAAGGTTGAACAAAAAAGTAATGTTCTATGCCAATGGTGTTGGGCCGGTTTTTAGAGAGATGAACAAGCGCATGATTAAGCTTGTAGGAAATATGGTAGATCTTATTACAGTAAGGGACGAGCAATCTAAAAAAGAGCTGGAAAATCTCGGCGTGACAAAACCCCCAATTATAGTTACTGCAGATCCGGCATTCGTGCTTAAACCCATAGAAGATGATAAAGGATATGACTTGCTAAATAGACTCAACATAAGTTTTGCTGAGGATAGGCCGCGAATTGGAGTTTCTGTAAGGCCGTGGAACTTGAATAAAAGCAGGGAAGTAATTGCCAAGGCTTGTGACTACCTGGTTAAAAGTCACAATGCAGATATTATATTTTTGCCCATGCAGTATCCTAATGATTATCATGAGTCACTTGAAGTCATGAAATTAATGAGAGAAAGCGCGAGAGTTATTCCGGAAGCGCTGGACCCGCGAGAGGTCTTGTGGTTATGCGGTAAAATGGATATAATCTTTGGAATGCGTCTTCACGCTTTAATCTTTGGTGCCATGACTGGGGTACCGCTGGTAGGTCTGGTCTACGATCCAAAAGTGGAATATTTCCTCAAGCGCGTTAACCAACTTTCGGCTGGCAAACCTGGAGATTTAGATTTAATTTCCCTTTGCGATTTACTTGAAAAAGCATTAAGCAATATACCGGAGAATAAAAAGTTGCTTCAAGGGAAAAAAGGAGAGTTGAAACTATTGGCAAAAGAAAATGCAAAGCTAGCAGTATATTTGCTGGAGGATAAAAATGAAAGATGATGGCAGGGAACGAATAAATATCTTTGGCGTTTTACTTGACCGCGTCGATTATAATAAAGCTTGCGAGAGAGTAGAGCAGTTTTTGCAGTACTCTGGCAGTAACGTAATAGTTACGCCTAATGCGGAAATGATTATGGCTGCATGCAAAAACACGGATTTTATGGAAATGCTAAATACCGCAGATATGTGTCTGCCAGATGGTATAGGTGTCGTAATAGCATCACGGATATTAGGCGATCCGCTTCCGGAGAGGACTACTGGTTTTGACTTCATGATGAAGCTGATAAACATGGCAGAAAAACAGGGGTTGAGTCTATTTTTACTGGGCGGAAAACCAGGCGTAGCCCAAAAGGCAGCCGACAAAATAAAGGCAATGTTTCCGGGAGTTAATATTGCCGGAACTCACCATGGTTATTTTAAAAATGAAGGCGAATATAATATACTTAATATAATAAACGATAAAAGCCCCGATATTTTACTGGTGGCTATGGGCTTTCCCAAACAGGAAAAATTCATGATAAAAAATAAAAATAAGCTCAAATTTCGTGTGGCCATTGGTGTAGGTGGAAGTTTTGATGTGCTTTCGGGGGATGTAAGCCGTGCACCGGTTTTTATGCAAAGGGCAGGTCTGGAATGGTTATACAGGCTTATAACCCAACCTTGGCGGTTTAAAAGGATGACAGTGCTACCCATTTTCTTAATAAAAGCAATAATACATAGATTGTTTTCAGGTAAAATAAAATCTAATAGCTAAAGAAGTGAGTCTATGAAACTGAAATCCTTTTTCCGCGATTATGGGCAGATAGTTTTAGGTTGTTTTATTGGCGCCTTAGGTCTTTCAATGTTCCTTGTGCCAAGTAAGCTGGCGGCAGGCGGTGTTAGTGGTGTGGCTATAGTCCTGCACCACCTTTTTAAGCTGCCGGTGGGTTGGACAATGCTGATGCTAAATGTGCCACTTTTTCTGGCGGCTGTTGTCCTTTTTGGAAAAAGTGTGGGTATAAAAACTTTAATTGGTGGACTGCTGTTTTCAGTTTTTACAGAAATTACTGCCGATTTTCCTGTGCCTACCCAAGACCTAATCCTTTCTACCGTATACGGTGGTATAGTGCTTGGAATAGGGCTTGGTATTGTATTTAGGGCAAGGGCATCAACGGGCGGAACTGATTTAGCTTCTATGATTTTACACCACTTTGTGCCATCTATAAGTGTTGGGCAAGGCATATTAATTATAGATTTTTTTGTAATAATTCTAAGCGGCATTGCTTTTGATTGGGAATTGGCAATGTACGCTTGGATTTCACTGTTTATCAGCAGTAAAGTTATAGATTTGATTCAAGAAGGCTTTAACTATGCGAAAGCTGTTTTTATAGTATCTGTTAAAGCAGAAGAGATATCAAATAAAATCTTGACAGAAATAGGTAGAGGGGTTACCTTATTTAGTGCTAAGGGGGGGTTCTCGCGTCAAAATAAAAATGTATTGCTATGTGTCATAACCCGATTTGAAGTGTCTAAACTTAAAAGTCTCGTTCATGAAACAGATCCGAGAGCTTTTGTAATTATTCATGATGTACACGAGGTTTTAGGTGAAGGCTTTAGTTATGAGATACATGATGATAAATTTTTAAAGGAGTGAGTTTTTAAGATGAGTGTTTCAAGGCAGACTATTGAGGAACTTCAATCAAAAGCCCGCATTATTAGGCGCCATATAGTAGAAATGATTGCCGAAGCTGGTTCCGGTCATCCAGGGGGATCGCTGTCCAGTGCAGATATTGTTACAGCACTGTATTTTCATGTAATGAATGTGGATCCTAAAAATCCTAAGTGGCCTGAAAGGGATAGATTAGTACTATCTAAGGGGCATGCAGCGCCTGTGGTTTATGCAGCTTTGGCTGAGAAAGGCTTTTTTCCTAAAGAAGAGCTGCTAAAACTAAGGAAAACTGGGGCAATGCTTCAAGGACATCCGGATATGAAAGCAACACCGGGCTTAGATATGACTACAGGTTCTTTAGGACAGGGCCTGTCTGCTGCAAATGGCATGGCACTTGCTGCAAAACTTGATAATAAAGACTACCGAGTATATGTAATAATGGGTGATGGTGAGATACAGGAAGGCCAGATTTGGGAAGCGGCTATGACCGCAGCTCATTACAAACTGGATAATTTAACAGCATTTGTAGACCACAATGGCTTGCAAATCGATGGTCCTATAACTAAAGTAATGTCACCAGAAAGTATACAGGAAAAGTTTAAAGCCTTTGGCTGGAATGTAATAGATATAGATGGTCATGACATACAGCAAATACTGGAAGCTGTTGAAGAGGCTAAAACCGTAAAAGGCAAACCAACCGTTATAGTATCAAAAACCGTAAAAGGTAAAGGCGTACCTTTTATGGAAAATCAGGTAGGATGGCATGGAAAAGCGCCAACATTAGATCAGGCAAAAGAAGCCCTCGAGATTTTATAATAGATTGGAGGAGATAGGGATGACAAAGATTGCAACCCGTGAAGCTTATGGAGAGGCTTTAGCTGAAATTGGAGCAGATATAAAGGATATTGTAGTCTTAGATGCGGACCTTTCAGGATCTACTAAGACGGCAGTTTTTGCTAAAAAATTCCCTGAGCGGTTTTTTAATATAGGTATAGCAGAGCAAGACCTAATGGGAACTGCAGCAGGTCTTGCAACCTGTGGTAAAATCCCTTTTGCAAGCACCTTCGCCGTTTTCGCTACAGGCAGGGCTTTTGAGCAGATTAGAAATTCAATTTGTTATCCCAATTTAAATGTAAAAATTGCTGCTACCCATGCGGGGCTCACCGTAGGAGAGGATGGCGCTACACATCAGTCAATTGAAGATTTAGCTCTTATGAGAGCATTACCCAATATGACTGTTATAAGTCCTGCTGATGCTGTAGAGGCTAAAAAGGCCGTAAAAGCTGCAGCACTTCATGAAGGGCCGGTATACCTTAGATTCGGACGCATGGCAGTGGAAACAATTTTTGATGAAGATTATGAATTTAAGATAGGCAAAGGCAAAATATTAAGAGAAGGCAAAGATGTGGCAATTGTTGCCACCGGAATTATGGTTGGCGAAGCCTTAAAAGCTGCCCATATTTTAGAAAAAGACGGCTTAAATGCAATGGTTGTTAACATACATACAATAAAGCCTATCGATGAAGAGGTAATATTACAAGCAGCCGAATGCGGCGCTATTGTCACCGCCGAAGAACATACAATCATAGGCGGACTTGGCAGTGCCGTTGCAGAAGTTTTAGCAGAGAAAAAACCTACGCCTATGCGGAGAATAGGCGTGAGAGATAAATTCGGCCAATCAGGCAAACCTGATGAACTATTAAAACTATATAACTTGACAGCTGAGGATATAGCAAGTGCTGCAAAAGAAATGAAAAGATAGCTAATAGGCCCCAGAAATGGGGCTCTTTAGTTAAATGCTCCCGATTTTCAAGCTTTTTGGAGGGAGGTGGAATTCGAAGTATGTCATATAAGATAGCCATCGTTGCTCCTTATCCTGAATTATGCGAAATTGCCAAACAGGTATGCAATGAGCTGGAGGTTGATGCTGCAGTTGTAGTAGGTGATCTGGAGGAAGGGGTTAAAGCTGCAAAAGAACTAATGGACAAAGGTGTTGAAGTTATAATTAGTCGTGGAGGAACTGCAACAGCTATATCCAGGCAACTGGATGAACCCATTGTGGAGATCGTTGTTAGCCCTTATGATATAATGCGTGCAGTAGCAAGTGCTAAAAAATATGGCAATCATATAGGGGTAGTAGGATTTCGAAATGTTATATATGGAAGTAAGAGCTTGGAGGAAATACTTGATGTAAAAATTGAAGAACTTGAAGTTAAAGATGAAAAAGATGTATTAAACGTTATTAATATGGCAAAGCAAAAAGGCATACAGGTTATAGTGGGGGATGCTGTATCTGTCAGATACAGCAAAAAATCCGGTCTCCAGGCAATGCTTGTTACATCAGGAAAAGAATCTATAAGCATGGCACTTAGAGAAGCTAAAGAGCTAGTTGCGGTTAGACGGAGGGAAAAAGCAAAAGCAGAACAATTTAAAGCAATACTGGATTTTACATATGAGGGAATTATTGCTACTGATGCCGATGGCAGGATATCATTAGTAAATCCTGCGGCAGAAAAAATATTAGGCAAACCTAAAACATCTCTTATAAATCAACCTGCAGGTGAAGTCTTGCCAAGTCTTGCAATAAAAAGAGTTCAGGAAAAGGCAAAACCGCTTTTAGGTGAACTTCATAGAGTTGGAAATTCCATGCTGGTTCATAATTTAGTGCCGGTAGTAACTAATGGCGAAACAACAGGTATTGTAATAACATTTCAGGGAGTAGGGCATATTCAAGAAGTTGAGAATAAAGTGCGAAAGCAGCTTTATCTAAAAGGGCATGTGGCTCGATATACCTTTGGAGATATTATTACATGTTCGACAGCACTGAAAAAGGTCATTAATCAGGCACAGCAATTTGCCCAGGCTGAGGCGTCTGTGGTCATTACTGGAGAGACTGGAACGGGTAAAGAGATGTTTGCCCAAAGTATACATAACGCAAGTCTTAGAAAGGATAGTCCCTTTGTTGCAATTAATTGTGCGGCAGTTCCTGAGAATCTTTTGGAAAGTGAGCTTTTCGGTTATGAAGAAGGGGCTTTTACCGGTGCTCGTCGTGGAGGCAAAAAGGGACTTTTTGAACTTGCTCACAATGGCACTATATTTCTTGATGAAATCGGTGAACTACCTCTAAAACTCCAGGCACGCTTACTTAGAGTTCTTCAAGAAAAAGCAGTAATACCAATAGGCGGAGACACGGTGATTCCGATTAATGTGCGTATTATTGCTGCAACTCATAGAAACTTAGAAGAATCGGTAAACAATGGTACCTTTCGTCAAGATTTATACTATAGGCTAAACGTGCTTAGATTGTCGTTGCCTCCATTGCGGGAGAGGAAAGACGATATACCTTTGTTGATAGATCGTTTACTTGAAAAGATTTGTAATAAAACTGCCAAGAAGCGCCCCATAATTACCGATGACGCACTGAGAATGTTTTATTCTTACCATTGGCCGGGAAATGTAAGAGAGCTTCAAAATATTTTAGAAAGATTAGTGGTGTTAAAGGCAGGTTGTAAAGTTTATGCTGAAGATATATGTGAAATGATAAAAATACCTAAGGACAAAATAGAAAATACTGAGGCGCTTAGTGGTACACTAATAGAACTAAAAGGAAGCCTTGATGATATGGAAAAGGCTATAATATGCAAAACCTTAGAACTAACAGGTTATGATAAAGAGCGAACATGTAAAAAACTTGGAATAAGCCAGACTACTTTGTGGCGAAGGTTAAAAAAGTGGAATATTGCAGATTGAAATTTATTTCAATTTGAAAGAATTCGCTCCTATTTGTTTAAACTTATATATATTCAGGAAAACGAGGCTGTTTTTATAATATACAGCCTCTTTTCATATTAAAAAAAAGAAATGTAATGTAATTATTGTATGACTTTAAAAATAAAAAAAGTATCTCTCTAAAGTTGCGTATTTAGAGAATTTACAGTCTAGGTTTTTATTTTAAATTCAATATTGGCATAAATATTGCTTATACAAAATAGTGACAAAAAATTTAACTTATCTTTTACAGCACTTTCGACATTGACAACCTATCGGAAGGAGTAAATATATGGGATACATATCTATTATAGCAGATGATCTGACCGGTGCTAGCGATACAGGCATTCAATTTCGTAAATACGGTTTAAAAACAAAAGTTATACTAGATATCGATGAGTTAGGTCAGTTTCTAGATCAAGAAGAAATATTGGCAATTAATTCAAATACACGGCCATTAAATGGTGAAAAGGCCTACAAGATAGTTTATGATATATGCTGCCTGCTAAAACAAGCCGGTTTTGGTCGGATATATAAAAAAGTAGATTCAACATTTAGAGGCAATCCGGGGATAGAACTAGAAGCAGTCATGGACGGACTAAACTCTAATTTAGCAATATTAGCGCCGTCATTTCCTGATAACGGTAGATGCATGATAGATGGTTATTTGAAAGTTTCACCAGTTTATGCAGGTACAAAAGACGAGGGACTAACTGACACAATAAATCAAACCGACCAACAACTAGGTCATATTCCGACAATAATTCAAAAGCAAATGAAAAGAAAAGTTGCCAGCATTGATTTAGAAACAGTTAGACAAGGAATTTCAGCAATCTTAAGTAAGGTAGAAAAACTTTGTGCAAAAGGTTACCAAGTAATGATAATAGATGCTGAAACAAAGGAAGATTTAGAAAATATCGCACTGGCGTGTAAATCCTTACCCGAGGAGACCGTAATGGCTGGATCAGCAGGGTTTGCATCGTTTTTACCGAAGGTTTTGGATTTACCTACAAATACTCTAAAACAGTCACCGTCGAAAAAAGGGATTATTTTGGCGGTGGCAGGGACATGTAATCCAACTACCAGAACACAGATAGACCAAGTTATAAAAAACACCGATGCAATTTTGATAAAAATTGATACTGATAGGATAATAAATGGAATGACCGGAGAAGAAGTAGAAAATGTAGTGGGGAAAATGCGTCAGTTGAACAAAACAGACGAGGTTAATGGAAAAATATCTATTATAGCTGTAGATTCTCTTTTTAAACTTAATCTAGATACCTACCCAATTAAACAATGGGGCAAAACCATAGCTAAAGCTATTGGAGAAATCGTAGGAAGATTAGTTGATGAACAGATGGTAAAAAGCCTTGTTATAACAGGCGGTGATACTGCTCTTCACGTATTAAATGCTTTAAAAGCAAAAGGAATAGATTTAGAAGAGGAAGTTCTTCCAGGGATACCACTAGGTCGTTTAATCGGCGGAAAAGCAAGTGATATTCCTGTTATAACTAAAGCTGGTGGCTTTGGAACACCGACTGCTCTTTTAGAAGTCATACAGCATTTACAAACAAAAGAAAAAACAAGAGTTTGTTAAGCAGACCAAATAATAATTATTCAAAAATAAAAAATAATTGGAAAGGTGGTATTATAATGCAGAAGACAAAACCTGTAATAGCAATAACAGTGGGTGACCCTTGTGGAATTGGTCCTGAAATAACGGCTAAAGCACTGAGTAATGCTGAAATATATGATATGTGCTGTCCCGTGGCCATTAGTGATGCAGATGTAATGAGGCAAGCTGTTGAAATAGCCAAAGTTAATCTAAAAATCAATTCTGTTGAGAATCTCGAAGACTGCAAATACGAATATGGGACTATAGATGTTTTAAATATAAAGAATGTTGACGTTGAGGAAATTCAGTTTGGCAAAGTAACTAAAATGGGAGGTGAAGCAAGTTTTCAATACATTGTAAAAGGTATCCAATTAGCTTTAGAAGGCAAAGTAGATGCAGTTACAACAGGTCCGATACATAAAAAAGCCATAAATTTAGCAGGTCATGAATATTCAGGCCACACAGAGATATTTGCAGATTATACTAAAACAAAAGATTATTGCATGATGCTTGTTGATGGGGATTTTAGAGTTTCTCACGTTACAACACATGTATCATTTAGGCAGGTGCCTGATTTAGTAAAAAAAGCCAGAGTTCTTAAAGTAATAGAGTTAACAAATGAAGCATTGATAAAAATGGGTATAAAACAACCACGCATAGCAGTAGCTGGCTTAAATCCACATTCTGGTGAAGAAGGTCTTTTTGGCAGGGAAGAAATAGAAGAAATTGAGCCTGCTATAAAAGAGGCTAACCAAATTGGAATACAGGCAGAAGGCCCTGTGCCACCAGATACAGTATTTGTAAAAATGAGGGGTGGCCAATACGATGCGGTGGTTGCCATGTACCATGACCAAGGCCATATTCCAACTAAACTCGTTGGCTTTAAGTACGATGACAAATTAGGCAAATGGGGTTCGGTGGCAGGTGTTAATACAACATTGGGCTTGCCTATAATTAGAACATCTGTGGACCACGGTGTGGCTTTCGGTAAAGCAGGCAAAGGCACGGCAAATCCCGAAAGCATGATTGATGCAATTAAACTTGCAGCTGTGATGGCGGGTGGAAAGGAATGATTTCATTATGAAAAAAATACTCATAACAAGTCCTATCCATGCTTATGGAACTAATATGCTTAAGGAAAAATTTGAAGTGATTATAGCTCCTGATGAAAATAAAGAAACCATTATCAAACTGGTTGAAGATGCCGATGCAATGATTGTTCGTCTAGCTGAAATCGATAAAGATATCATTAGTAATGGTAAGAAGCTTAAAATCATAGCAAAACATGGTGCAGGTGTTGACAATATAGACGTTAAATATGCTACCAAGAGAGGAATTTATGTAGTTAATACAGGAAATGCAAATTCCCTTTCTGTAGCAGAACATACTATAGCCGGCATATTAGCCGTATTTAAAAGAATAAATATTGTTGATAATGCTGTTAGAGCTGGTAATTGGTTTATTAAGAATGACAACAAATCTATGGACTTTACGGGAAAAACTTTAGGACTAATTGGGTTAGGAAGTATTGGCTCTGAGGTTGCCAGAATGGCGAAGTATGGTTTTAGAATGAATATATTAGCTTATGATCCCTATGTAGATAAAAATAGAGTAGCTGAAAAAGGCATAAAGATTAAAGATAGTCTAGAAGAAATATTTAAAGTGGCAGACATTATTTCAGTCCATACACCTCTTACCGAAGAAACAAAAGGTCTTATTAGCCGAAAACTGTTATCATTACTTAAACCAACTGCTATATTTGTAAATTTTGCAAGAGGTGAAATTGTGGACGAAGAGGCTTTACTTGAATTGCTGAAGGAAGGTAGAATTTTCGGTGCTGCTTTAGATGTTTTTTGTCAAGAACCGCTACCAGATAATAGCCCTTTTCTTGAGCTTGATAATGTTATACTTTCTCCTCATGGGGCTAGTTTTACTGAAGAATGCCGTTTAAGAATGTCAAAATATCTTGCTCAGGATATTATTGCATTTTTTGAAGGTAAAAAACCTGAACGCATTGTTAATCGGGAACTTATTCACTAAAATAACATAGAAAAGGGGATGTATACATGTTTGAACCAAAAGGTATTATTGTAGCAATGTTGACACCTATGTTTGAAGATGAAACGATAAATGAAAAAGAATTGAGGAATCAAGTAAATCGTTTTGTAGATAGTGGAATACATGGTCTTTTTTGCCTTGGTACCAATGGAGAATTCTATGGACTTAGCTATGAAGAAAAACTCAAGGTGATACAAATCGTAGTAGATGAAAATAAGGGTAGGCTTCCTGTCTACGCGGGCACCGGCTGTATAACAACAAAGGAAACAATAAAATTAACACAGAAGGCTAAAGATCTAGGTGCAAATGCAGTAACTGTAGTTTGCCCATATTATGCGGCCAGCAATCAGAAGATGCTGTATAATCATTTTAGAGATTTAGCTTTGGCAGTAGATATACCAATAATACTATATAATATTCCCGGTCGTACAGGGGCAAATTTGGAAGTTGAAACTGTAGAAAAGCTCTCTGAAATAAAAAATATTGTAGGAATAAAAGATAGCAGTGGGAATTTTAATAATTTACTTAAATATATAGAGGCAACACCCGATGATTTTGCAGTTCTTTCCGGAAATGACTCTCTTATATTATGGAACCTTCTTGCCGGAGGCAAGGGAGGAATATCTGGCTGTGCAAATATAGTGCCAAAAGAAGTAGTTGCTATATACGAACGTTTTATTGCGGGAGATTTAGAAGGTGCCAAGAAAGCACAATCTAGCATAAGGCCTATAAGAGAAGTATTCAAAATGGGAAACCCTAATTCAATTATAAAACGAGCAACAGAATTAATGGGCTATGATGTTGGCCCATGCCGAGCTCCATTTAATATCGATGATTCTGAGGTAGATGCAGTATTAAAAGAAGTGCTAAAAAAGTTTGAAAGACAATAAAGGAGAATAAGCATGACAAATATATATCAAATGGGGCTTCCGCGAAGAGTTATAGGTGGAGCAGGAAGCATCTCTCAGCTTTCAGCATTAGCGAAAGATTCTGGAGCGAAAAATATAGTTATACTTACTGATAAAGGTGTATATGGAACTGGGATTACGGCAAAGGCTGAAAAAATACTTTCTGACTATAATACTAAGATTGTAAAAGATGTTCCCCCAGAGCCAGAATATAACCAAGTACTTAATATATACAATAAAGTTAAAAACGATAATTTTGATATGATTGTTGCAATAGGTGGCGGTAGCGTAATGGATACTGCCAAAATATTAGCTGTTCTGTTTACAAATCCAGCATATGCAGAGGATATTTTAAATCCTTCTTTAATTAAAAATAGGGGAATAGCAACAGTTTTTATCCCAACTACTGCGGGAACAGGTTCTGAGGCTACGCCAAACTCTATAGTAGTTGTACCTGAAAAAGAATTAAAGGTAGGAATTGTAAATTCAAATTTCATACCTGATTATGTCATACTTGATGCAGAAATGACTTTGAAACTTCCGCAATCTGTTACAGCATCAACTGGAGTCGACGCATTTTGCCATGCTATAGAGTGTTTCATATCCAAAAAGGCAAATCCTTTTAGTGATATGTACGCATTAAAAGCAATTAGTTTAATATCTAAAAGCATAAGAAATGCATATAACAATGGAGAAGACATATCCGCAAGGGAAGATATGCTTCTCGCGGCATTTTACGGTGGGATGTGTATAGCATCATCGAGTACGGTAGCAGTGCATGCTCTCTCTTACCCCCTTGGAGGGAAATACCGCATTCCTCATGGTATATCAAATGCAATATTACTGCCTTATGTTATGGAATACAATGCGGATTATGTAGAAGATAAATTTAAAGACGTTGCACTTGCTATGGGTATAGATATAAAAAATAAAAATTGTAATGAAATATCCAAAGAAGTTATTAATGAAATTTTTAAAATGACAGAAGATATAAAGATACCTCGTGACCTCAAAAAGTTTGGAATAACAAAAGATGATCTTGAAAATCTTGTGGAGGGTGCTTCCGGGGTAACAAGACTTCTAGATAATAACCCTAAGCCCATGACAAAAGATGATATGAGAAATATATATTTAAAAATAGTATAAAATTTTGGCATAAATAAGTGCTAATAATTGACTATATACGTTAATAAGAAGAATAAAAATAAGAAAGAAATGGATTTTGATAGCATAAGATTATTGCTATTCTGGGCAAATGAAAATATTGAAGGGAGGAATAAAGACCTAATGAATGGGCAGATCTTTAAAAAATACAAGGGCCTAATTACAGGAATTGTTATTGCGTTATTTGCTATTGCCTACCTAATTGGTTCGCTCTTCATCAAACGCACTAAATTTGTCTCAATAGGTGCTGATTTTATGCCGAAAATCTATGGTACTGTACTTTTATTACTAGCGGCTTGTCAGGTTTATCAGGGTTTTTTAGAGGCAAAGCAATTTGTGACCGCAACAGAAAAAAATGAGGTTAAGCAGAAGGACACGAAAAATGTCTTGCTTACGTTTATACTTATTGTTTCCTATGTGGCACTTATGGAACTATTAGGCTTTGTGGTTTCTTCGATGATATTTTTGTTTTTGATGAGTTTGTTGCTTACACCTAAAAACATGAAGCATAATTATATTGTTACCATTATATTTTCGGTTATTTTGCCCTTAGGCGCATATTTATTTTTCCGCAAAATAATGCATCTTTCACTGCCCATTGGGATTATATTTGGGAAATAATCGTGGAAGGAGTGTAGAATGATATGTTAGAATCCTTTGCAATCGGAGCACAAGCAATACTCAATCCACTTTGCCTGCTGAATATATTATTCGGAGTCACGCTAGGGATCGTGTTTGGTGCAATTCCTGGTCTAAGTGCTACTATGGCACTAGCATTATTTCTGCCAATTACCTACAGTATGGATCCTGTAGCTGGAATTGTGCTGCTAGTTTCGCTGTACATTGGCGGTATATCTGGTGGACTTATTTCTGCCATACTCACACGCATCCCTGGCACACCATCATCAGTGGCTACATGCTTTGATGGTTATCCACTTACAGCAAAGGGTGAAGGGCCCAAGGCACTTGGCGTGGGCATCGTATTTTCTTTCATTGGTACAATCATGTCTACCGTTGTGCTAATATTTATGGCACCATGGTTGGCCAAAATAGCAATTAAATTTGGGGCATACGAGTATTTTTCTATTGCCGTGTTTTCCTTGACCATGATGGCAGGTTTATCTGGTAAATCAATAGTTAAAGGTTTAATCTCCGGCTTTATGGGCTGCATATTCGCCACAGTTGGAATGGATAGTATTGGCAGCGTAAAACGATACACTTTTGGAAATGTGCAGCTGGCATCAGGTTTCAATATTCTACCTGTACTTGTTGGCTTGTTTGCAATTTCCGAAATACTTATTACAGCGGAAAAAGCCAAGCATACTAAAGAAATGGAAATTGTCAAAGTAGATATTAAGAATATTAAGGGTTTTGGCTTTACTTGGGAAGAGTTTATAGGTCAAAAATGGAATATGCTGATCTCAGGTTTAATAGGTACTGGTATTGGTATATTGCCAGGAATTGGAGGTGGTATTGCCAACGTTCTTACATATGGTGTCATTAAAAATCGCTCAAAGTACCCTGAGAAGTTTGGAACAGGTATCATTGATGGCATTGTAGCTAGCGAAACATCTAACAATGCAGCAATTGGCGGTGCGTTGGTGCCATTATTAGCGCTGGGTATTCCTGGTGATACCGTTACAGCAATGTTGCTGGGTGGTTTGACAATACAGGGTATATCTCCTGGACCCCTAATGTTTACCGAGAATGTAGATATTGTATACGCTATATTTTTAACTATGATTATCGGTTCTGTAGCAATGTTACTTATTGAATTCTATGGCTTAAGATGGTTTGCAGCTCTACTAAATATTCCTAAACATTATCTCTTACCTGGTATATTTTTATTTTGTGTCATTGGAGCATTCGGAATAGGAAACCGCATATTCGACGTATGGACAGTACTGCTTTTTGGGGCTTTAGGATATGCTTTTCATAAAATGGATATTCCGGCTTCCCCATTTATACTAGGTTTTATCATTGGACCTTTAATGGAAACAAATTTAAGACGTGGTTTGATGTTTTCTCAGGGCGATTTTACTCCATTTTTAACTGAACCAATTTCAGCGTTATTCCTAAGTGCAGCTTTAATAAGTGTTGTTTTAAATGCGTTAAGAATAAAAAGAGCAAAAGTTACAAGTAAAGTTAATATGGATATCTAAATTTTATTAAAAAAAATAAAAGGAGAGATGAAAATGAGAAGGGAAAAAATTATTTCTGTAGTGGTAGTTTTTATGTTGATGTGTAGCTTGATAGTTGGTTGCGGTCAAACCGAGGAAAAAGCCGAAGCACCAACTACTGAACAACCAAATACTGAGCAACAGTCAGATTCATTTGATTATCCTAACAAACCTATTGAAGTTGTTGTTCCGTTTAAAGCAGGTGGTGATACAGATTTTCATGCACGTACCTATGCAAAGTACCTAGAGCCTATTCTGGGTGTACCTGTTGTAGTTATAAATGTAGATGGTGCAAATGGCAGTGCAGGTACTATTCAGGTGCGAGATTCTAATCCTGACGGTTATACAGCGCTATTTTTTCATGATTCAATGTTGATGAACAAGATTGTGGGTGTAACTGATTTTGCACATGAAGCATTTGATATTCGTGCAACAGGTATACTGGATAAATCGTATATACTTGCAGTTAATGCAAATAGCCCTTACCAGTCCCTCGAAGATTTGATCAATTATGCAAAAGACAATCCAGGTCAGATAAAATATGCATCTTCAATCGGTGGTTATACGTATTATGTTGGCAGAAAAATTGAAGAACTTGCAGGTGTTGATTTTAACATTGTTGACGCTGGTGGCGGTGCAGACCGAAATGCTGCATTGCTTGCACAAAAGATTGATATCAATGTAAATCCTTATGGTGTCATGAAACCATATATTGATTCTGGCGACTTCCGTGTGTTGGCAGTTTTTTCAGAGGAGCGCAGCAGCTTGTTCCCTGATGTTCCAACTGCTAAGGAGCAAGGTTATGACATACTTGCGCAACGTGCATACTTCTTGGCTTTTCCAAAAGGAACTGATCCACGTATAATAGAAAAGGTAAGTGACGCTATGGGCCAAGTTGCCGAAATGCCAGAGTATGCAGAAGACATTGCTAAAGCTTATTGCGTTGAACCTGCTTACATGAATACTGCTGATACACAGGATTATCTTGATAATGCAATGAAAGAATTTGAAGATGCATCGTCTATGATTCTTGGCGAATAAGTATAAATTGAGATGGAAATAAATTAAAAGACAAACGCCGCAGAATATTCT
>NZ_JAFFJA010000087.1 GCF_021991635.1 Tepidanaerobacter sp. GT38 | reverse complement strand
AACAATTTCAGCTATTTTTTTAATTTTGATGTTGGCTTTTCAATGGTATCTTGGTAAAAATGTAAAAGTCAATTGACAATAACAGTTTCATCTGTAATAGTTTTTAGCCTACCTATAAGGGATTGAAACAAGTATGGTCTAGCTGCTTTCGCTGCATCATCTGGTGCGTTTTTAGCCTACATATGAGAGATAAATTAAATAAATCAGAACAGTAAGCAGATAGCTCACTGCTATTTTTAAATTCTGCAAATTTTTAAAAGGATTTTTAAAGTAAAATGTTGAATAAATCCATTTAAAACCATATTTTTTTACAAATTATTACATAATCAGGAGGTTTTTCGGTGCGGGTAAAATTTAAATTTGGCAGTAAGGAGCCCATTATTATTCCGGTCCAGTACAATCATGCCATTCAAAGTATGATATATAGCAATATTTCTCCTGGGCTGGCAGAATTTTTGCACGAAAAGGGCTTTTTATTCAATGGCCGGAGCTTTAAACTGTTCACTTTTTCACGCTTAAGAGGCCCCTTTAAGATGAGAAATGACGGGAAAATAGAATTTACGTATTCTTTTGAACTTACGGTAGCATCCCCTATCGAGAGATTCCTCCGGGAGTTGTCAGAAGGTATGCTGCGAAAAACTGACTTTGTGCTGCTGAAACAGAAGATATTCCTAGAAAGTGTCAGCGTAACTCCAGCTATTAGATTTGAAGATATAGGGGATGAAATAAAGATTAAGATGCTGTCCCCTGTGGTAGCATATAAGACAGACAAAGAAAGCGGAAAAACGATATATTACTCGCCTTGGGATAATGCCTTTGCGGAGCTTGTCACGAAAAACATAGAGAAAAAACACTTTTTGCTGACCGGGGAAAGGCTTGAAAACCCACAGTTTAGGATAATTCCCACAATACCTAAGGACGAGCGATATTGCAAAGTGCTCAACTACAAAAATACGGTAATCAAAGGCTGGCTTGGAATTTATAAATTACAAGGTGATAAAAGGTTAATAGAAACTGCTTATAATACAGGCATCGGCTCTAAAAATCCCCAAGGCTTTGGGTGTTTTGAAGTGATTTCATGAAAGGAGGAAAGCGTTTGTTAAAAGAGACCATATTTTTGGCCGGTTTGCTTCATGATATAGGAAAGTTTACTGAACGAAGCAAAAGTTATCCGGTTGATGAAAAGTTTAAGCGTGTGAATACAGGTCATCCTAAATACTCGGCACAATTGTTAGAGACATTAAGTAAAAGAAATCCTCTTTTTAAAAGTTGCAGTGATGAGCTGGTTGAACTAGTATTGTACCATCATGAGCCCAGAAATGATTTTGAGAAGATAATACAGCTTGCCGATTGGTTGTCGTCATCTGAGAGAGAAAAAGGCGAAACGAAAGAGAAATATTTTACTGTCCCCCTTACGCCTATATTTTCAAGGCTCTTTGACGGACTAGATAAAAAATTTGGCTATTCACTGGTACCCCTTTCTATATCAGAAGGCTTTCCAAAAGAAAACATTTCTCTTTCCACAGATCAATACAAAAATCTGGTGGATGCCTTTTTAAAGGAAGTGTCTGCTGTTCATAATACTACACAGCTGTATTATCTTTTGGAAAAATACCTCTGGTGTGTTCCAGCTCAAACTACCAACTATGTTTCGGATATTTCCCTTTTTGACCATGCCAAAACTACAGCAGCTATCGCCCTTTGTCTGTATGAAGAGTTTTCAGCAGGCAGACTAACATCTGAAGGTTTAAACAAAATGACGGACAATACAGATAATCATTTTATGCTGATAAAGGGAGACGTTTCCGGCATACAAAATTTTATTTTTCATATCCCGAGCAAAGGTGCTGCTAAATCCTTGAAAGGCCATTCAGTGTATGTTTCACTGCTTTCAGATGTGATAACTAGGCACTTGGTAAGGGGAATGGGCTTGGAAGATGCAAATATACTTTACAATGGCGGCGGCAATTTTTATATTTTAGCCCCCAGGACCTGTGAAACAAAATTTAAAGAGCTCAGGAAAAAGATTTCACGATTATTGCTTGAAATACATGGCGGTGCCATATATGTGGCTTTAGACTATATACTCCTTTC
Source organism: Tepidanaerobacter sp. GT38 (assembly GCF_021991635.1). Classification (GTDB taxonomy): domain Bacteria; phylum Bacillota; class Thermosediminibacteria; order Thermosediminibacterales; family Tepidanaerobacteraceae; genus DTU063. The sequence goes on along the minus strand of NZ_JAFFJA010000087.1, from coordinate 14,326 downwards.
TCCAAAAGACATGACTGAGTTTAACACTCATTGGAACAAAATCACCCAAAAGGTAGATGTGTTAAAGAAAAGAAAATGGAAGGAGATTGACTTAAAGGAGAATTACGAATCTATCTTCGGCCCCTTCGGAGTAGGTTCAAAGGACCGCGCTTACTGTCAGCTTTGCGGTGTTGAAAGTACTGAGAGGAAAATTGTAATAAATCCTGAGAACGAAAAGAGTTACTGCACTTTTTGTGCAAGTTTTATTGACCTTACAAATGAACTAAAAGATGCAGATTGCCTTGTGATAAAAGAAGTAGATGTATGGGATAAAGCAGGTATTCGAAACTATCAGGACATGTTCAGGACTCTTGGATTTGAGTATCATTTTACGAAAAAACGGCATCTAAAAGACGGGGACAAGCCATATGCGTATTTGATAAATGACACGGACTTTTTAGCCCAAGGCTTCCAGGGCTATGTGATGGGCTCTTACCAGCTTCCTTATGATGCGGAGAAAAATCAGCAACTGAGTTTTAACGAGATTGCACAAAAAAGCCAAGGCGATAAAAAGATTGCTTTACTTAAGCTGGACGTGGACAATCTAGGCAATATATTTTCAAAAGGTTTAGGGAAAAGCTCAACGGTTTCTCGAGTTACCTCTCTTAGCCGGATGTTAGCTTTATATTTCGAAGGGTATATAAACCACCTTATTCATGAAAAAGGCTGGCAGGACTTTTTGTACGTGGTGTTTTCCGGCGGCGATGATACATTTATAGTGGGCGCATGGGATAAGGTGCTGGATTTTGCCAAAGAGTTTTACGATAAATTCCGAGAATTTACCTGTTATCATCCGCAGGTAACTTTTTCGGCGGGAATCAGTATTTTCAGAGAAGACTTTCCTGTCATCATGTCATCCCGCATAACGGAAGAAGCGCTGGAGAAGGCTAAAAACTATTCGGAAGACTCCTCTGAGAGTCCCAAGAAAAACAAGATATCTTTGTTTGGAGAAGTGTTTAACTGGACGGAGTTTGATGCTGTCAAGAGCTTTAAATGCCTCTTAATTGACATTATTACAAAACACTCCCAAGAGAGAAATGGCGATACCATAGGCAGAGCATTTTTATATAAAATATGGAAGTCAACATTAGGTTTTAAAAGGATTCTGGAAGAGTCAGCCTGCGGCAAAGTTGATAATATTCGCTTCTGGCGTCTGGCCTACTATCTGAGGGAAGTGGCTCGCGACGATGCGGATACGTTGATACGGGAGTACAGAAGGATAGTGCTTGACAATCTCTTAGGGAAGTCCTCTGATGAAAAGGTAAAAAATATCATGGTGGTTCCGGCGGCTGTAAAATGGGCGCAAATGGAGACAAGAAAAGCAAGGGGGAATTAATAATGATAGGAGCGATTAAAAGTATAAATCTCAAGAAAAATAAGGGTGTAATCATATTATTAAATAGTGGAATTAGAGACAAAAGTAATGAAGCTAAAATAAAACAATATGAATTTGATCAGCGCTCACTTGTTCGCAACTTAAGATTTAATGATTTATGTGATCGGTTTGCGGATATAGATGTTGAGTTTAATGCTCAGCCAAATAGTAGAAAGGTTGAAATAATTACTAGAGTATTTGAAAACGAAAGTTCTAAGTTTTTCAGACTAAATGTATTAGCTTTGAATAAAGATAAATATGACGAGTTTTGCGAACACGCAGAAAGTTATGCAAACAGGCTAAAATTAGGCGAAGTGACAACATCCATGATTCGGAGAATATATTCTAGAATAATGAGTGCTCAAAACGTTACAGATGTTAAAATGTTGCGACCTCATTTCGCTTATCTTTCCGGACGAAATGAAGATAAATATATACTAAGAGGATTTATGGCGTTATTAGATGACTTAGTTAGATCAATGGAAATTGACAATAAAAAGCATTTAAATAATTTTAAGCAGTTTTTGGAAGCTATTGTTGCCTATAGAAAATACGTGGGCGATGACAAATAAAGGGGGAACACATGATGAGGTTAATGGGAAAGCTTTTTATAAATGGTAGGATAAAGGTGTTGACTGGTTTATGTATCGGAGGCTCAAAAAGTGATGTTGCTATTGGTGATATAGATAATTGTGTGGTTAAAACGAGTGAAGGCGTTCCTTACATACCGGGCTCTTCTTTAAAAGGCAAAATTCGCAGTCTGTTAGAAAAGAGTGATTTGGAAAACATTATTAAAAGAAACACAAAATTAGGAACTGAAAAAGGAGCAAAAGATGCTGAAGGGAAAACAACAAAAATTAATACTGGGCTTTGTGACTGCGGTGACTGCAAAATCTGTGTCATTTTCGGCAACGCAGGAGATAAAAGGTCAAGTGAAGCTGGACCTACCCGTCTTGTGGTAAGAGACTGTCATCTTACACCGGAAACCAGGAAACAAATGGAAGCCAAAGAGGGAGAATTTAGAGAACTGGAACTCATCTATACGGAAAGCAAGTGGGAAAATGTTATAAACAGACTCAATTCGCGGGCAGAACACCCGAGACAAACTGAGAGGGTGCCTCGGGGAGCTGAGTTTGACTTTGAGATGGTCTTTGACTTTTTTGAAAAGGAAGATATGGGCAGGTTTTTCTATCTGATTTCAGGTCTAAATCTTTTGGAAGACGATTATCTTGGCGGTAACGGTTCTAGGGGCTATGGCCGAATCGAATTTAAAGACGTAGAGATTTCACTGAAGACCATTGGGGATTACGAGGGGGACAATCAGCGGCAGGTCCTTTACTCCGGCATGTTAAAAGATTTCCTAAAGCAAAAGAATGAGTTTGGAAGTAAACTTTTAACAAAGCTGGGGGCTGAATAGCCCATGAAAGTCTTCAAATTTTATCCTAAAAACCATTCCAAGTTCCATTTTGGAAGCGGTCACGGAAAACTAGAAGAAACTTTTTCTTCGGACAAGCTTTTTTCAGCTCTGTATAACTGTGCAGTGATGCTTTACGGCCAAGATAAAGAAGAAAACCACTTATTGAACTTGTTGCAAAACAGCTTGATTTCTTCACTTTACCCGGGCATACGATCCCGAAACTTAGAAAACCAAAAAGAAGTAGAGCTGTTTTTCCTGCCTCGCCCTCTGTTGCCTCAAGCATATGAAGAAAATAAAGATCTGAAAAAACACAAAAAGGAAAAAAAGATTAGATACATTTCTATTGGTGCCTTTGAGCACTTAAATAACTCTTGGCAGGACAGCGGGAAGTGCGAATTTACGCTGTCAGATTTAAAAACCTTTGGTGGAGTGTTTGCATGCACCGCCGAGGAATTTCAATCTCTCGGCATAGCTGAAGGTGCTGAAAACATAAAATTGCTGGATTTTGATGCAAAGCCCCGGGTGGTTATTTCCCGCTTTGATGATCATTCCGAAAACTTCTTTTTTCAGGAAGAAGGGGAAGTAACTTACTATCAGAAAAATGAAATCCTGCTAGAGCCCTTTATGTATTTTTTGTTCGATGGTCAAATAGATAGCCGTTTGATAGCAGCAATAAGGTTTATGGCCGATGAGGGCCTGGGTGGAAAGCGGAGCCAGGGTATGGGGTATTTTGAAGAGGTTTTGGAAGGTGAACTGCCCAATGAATTGTTCTCAGGAAAAGGCCAATACTATATGAACCTATCTGCAGTCTATCCCAGCATTGAAGAGGTAGATGATTTAAAGTACTACGAACTTGTGGAAAGAAGCGGTTATATTTATTCCAAATACGGAAGGCCTTTAAGGAAAAAGCGGATCAGATTGTTGAAAGAGGGCAGTATTTTTTCAAGGAAAATAGACGGACGGATTATCGACATTAGCCCAGAAGTCTTTAAAGAACACAGTGTGCTTTTAAACGGAAGAGCCTTTCTCATCCCGCTGGGGAGGTGCAGCAATGAATCTTAAAGTAAAACTTGAAACCCTGTCACCCGTTAATATCGGAAATGGTGAGATTTTATCACAGTTTTGCGATTATGTTTATGATAAAGGTGTTGTCTATTACTTGGATCATGATTTAATCATAGAGGAATTATCAAAACGACCCGACAGTGAAAAATTAATTAATGAGTTTGTGGCGGTTGTTAGAACTCAGGCCGGTGGAAGCATACAAAACAGGCTGAGGCTTAAAGGCTTTTTTGAAAATACAGGCCTGGATTTTAAGCACTTGGCTTCAAGGAAAATACCAGTAGATGGAGAAATAAATGAACAGATACAGCTTCACGTAAAGACCGGCGGCAGGCCATATATACCAGGCAGCAGCTTAAAAGGTGCCATTCGCACTGCCATTATAAGCCATTTCTTTACAGAAGACATGGAAAACAAAATAAATATTAAAGGATACATCGGTCAGAACTTATTTGGAAAGTATGACGAGGATATATTAAAGTTCCTGCAGGTATCTGACACTATGCCTTTTTCGGAAGAAGACCTGGGGATTGCTAAGTTTTTCAGGTTCAATTTAAAGACTGACGCTATGGCAATTCCTGTAATAAAAGAGATTGTGCCTGCAGGAAAGACAACTACCATAACAATAGGCTTTAAAGCAAAAGAAGGCCAGGTTGACAGTAGATTCAAGTTTTTACAGGAAGGAAACGAGGATCGCCTCTTTGCAATTATAAATGCATACACGTGTAAAAACCTTGAAAATGAGTTGGCAGCCATACAAAGGAGTCATAGCGGAGAATTGCAGGATGTGAAGCATTTTTATGCAGATCTCATAGATGCCGTAAGTGCTGCTGACAATACTAAAGAAGCCTATTTAAGAATCGGTTCGGGCAAGACCTACTATGACAATACAATAGCTTGGAATCTTTCAAAACCATTTTTAAATAAAATGATAGCTCAAAGCTTCAAAAAATCAGATCCAAAATTTTTCCCTAAAACCAGGACTTTGGTTTTGCACAATGGGCAAAAACAGGTTCCAGGTTGGGTGAGAATAGAAAAAATATGATAGGGTGAAAAGCAAAATGGCTAAAATCCTGATTTCATCTTTAGGCACAGGTACATTAAAAAAAGACAACATTTCTGCCAGGGAATACAGAGATGCAGTTTATAAATTCAACGATAGTGATAAAGCTTACCGTACATCTTTTATAGCTGCAGCCCTAAGCGAGCGTCTGCAGGTTGATAGGCTGTATTTGATAGGCACATCAAAATCCATGTGGGAAGAGGTATACAGGTATTTTTCCACTGCCAGCCAGCAGCCTTGCGACGATGACTACTGGATTGAATTGGTTGAAGCGGTCAGCAACTTTAAGCCGGGAGATAAGAAGCTTGGCGATGATGACCTGATTAAAGTAAATAGCGCCATTGATAATTATTTAAAATATATTAAGGCTGACGCAACGGGAGGTTCTCACTGCTACATAATTGATTACGGATTAGATGAAAAGGAAATCTGGAGCAACTTTGACGTAATGATGCGAATCGGCGAAACTCTAAGTGAAGATGATGAGATTTACCTGGACATAACCCATGCTTTCCGTTCGATTCCATTGTTTTTATACATAATGTTGGACCTTATCGGAATATTAAAGTTCAGAAAGGATTTTAAGCTGGCAGGCCTGTATTATGGCATGCTGGATGTAATCGGTGAATTGGGATATGCCCCTATAGTGGACTTGAGTTCGCTTTACAACATGACTTTATGGACCAGAGGAGCATATAATTTCTTGAACTTCGGAAACGGCTATCTGCTGGCTGATTTGATAAACAGTCAGGAAGTATCCGATAGAATCAGGAATATTTCGGATATCGTCAATATTAACTTCATAGACGAATTTAAACGGGAAATAGACCGCCTATCAGGCCAGCTGAAAAGCACTGATTCGTCAGACCATGTGATAAAATACATGGAGCCATATTTGATGACCTTTGTGGACCGATTTAAAAGTGCCAATTCCAGTTCGCGGCTTCAATTTGCTCTTGCCAAGTGGTACTTTGAACATAAAAGATTTGCCCAGTGTTATATCTGCTTGGCAGAGGCCATTGTTTCAAGAATTTTAGAGGAATATCGGGCCAGAGACTCCAGAATTGGGTGGAATAACCCTAATAGAAAAAAAATAAAGAATTTGATACACAGGCCCAACTTTAATACCATGGATAAATTCAGAGATCTGTATAAGGTATATAAAGAAGTTAGCGATACCAGGAACCTCATCGCCCATGCGGGTTTTGCAGATAAAGAAGAGGCTTATAAAGAGGCAATTGATAAACTGCATACACACATACGCAACACGGAAAAATATGTATTTAACAATATGAACTTAAAACAAATACCGGAATTGTTCCCATTCAATACTTTAAATGACAAATAATCATCTCTTTGCCTTATCGATTTGACCCAAAAAGTCATCGACGGGAGATAGTATAAAATATCATACGTCGATGACTTTATGTTTTTAGTCCAGTGAAGTACTATCATCAGGAAAATGTGGTATAATATAAAAAGATTCTTTAAAGCTCATTACAAAAAGATTATTGAAACTATCATATATACCCATAAGGGATTAAGCCTGCCAGGTTAAAAAGCAATTATGATGGAGGAAAATTTAGTGCGACAGGTTTTCTTGCTTTTCTCCCACCAGCTTACTCCTTCGCAAATAGAGGAACTCAAAAACAAATTTAAAGTGGATAAAATCGTATACCTACCGAAAGAATTGCAACACATCTGGTCAAACATTCCACCGGAGCTTCCTTCAATTAAAGGGCATCTTCAAGAAATGCTTATGTGGCTAAGGCAAAACTCAAATCCGGAGGATCTGGTACTGGTTCAGGGAGATTTTGGGGCGGTTTATATTTTAGTTAACTTTTGCAAAAAATTTGGTCTTATTCCCATATATGCTACTACAGAAAGACAGGTTTCTGAAGAAATTTTAGATGATGGAACTATCCAGGTAAACAGAAAGTTTTCCCATGTGAGATTTAGGGAATTTGAGATGTAATGTCGATACCCTCTTTTTTGTAAGTGCCACAAAAGTTCTAGCCTACCTATTAGGGATTGAAACGGGTGCTTAATACGATTCAGGACAACTCTTCCAACAAGTTTTTAGTCGACCTACGAGGGATTGAAACGAGTTGATGAAATTTGTAAAGTAAGGGATGCTATATTGTCTTTCGCCTACCTATAAGGAATTTGAAATGTTATTCACAAATGTATGGGTTAATATAAAATTTATTAAACAAAAATAGGTTCTGTAAACGGTAAAAAAGTCGTCGACCTATTTGCAATCGACGACTTTTTGTAAAAGAACCATTTCAGTGTTGATTATTTTCCTTTATCAGGTCGCGGATTTCGGTAAGAAGTATCTCTTCTTTGGATGGAGCAGGCTCCGAAACATCTTCCTTCTTTTTAATCCTATTAATAGAACGGACCAACAGAAAAATAGAAAAAGCTATTATCAAAAAATCAACTACATTTTGAATAAAAGCGCCGTATTTTACCACAGCCGTTCCTGCTTTTAATTCAAGCCTTGTAAAGTCTATTCCTCCAAGCAAAAGTCCCATGAGGGGCATTATTATATCATCAACTAAAGATGTAACTATCTTTCCGAATGCTCCGCCTATAATTACACCTATAGCAAGATCTACCACATTTCCCTTAACTGCAAATTCCTAAAACTCTTTCCACATGGCACGTTCTCCTTTATTTTTTTGTATAACTTTATTACGTTTAAATTAATCTGCAACTGTGGATATGCTTTTTATTTTGTGATTATAAAATCTGAATAATTCTTAAAGTAATGCAAAAACCCTAGGAGGTCGACTTTTTTACGTTAAGGCCAGACAGAACGAAGGCTTGTAATCAAAGAAAGCATAATATAATAAAACAAAAAACAAAATATATGAAAGTATTTTTTAAAATACAAGACTATTGCTCTGACGCCACTTGCATTGTCCTTTAGCCTGCCTATAATGGTTGAAAAAACATGGTCTCCCTAGCTGGGGCCAGTTTTTTTATCCTCCTTCTGCCTGCTGTATATAAAACCATATTTATGAACAAACTTAAATTAGTATAAAAGTATGGTTCTTCGGGCATGAAGGAGGTTATTATATGTCGGAAAAAGTTTTAGAAAAAACCGAAGGCCGTGTGAGTTATCATGATTCGGTAGAAGAAATGTTAAAGCGAATTCGGGAAGACGGCCTTACGAACGTCTTTGATCGTTGGGTGCAGCAGGAAAAGGCCAGATGTAAGTTCTGTCTTCAAGGACTAAGCTGCCAGCTTTGTTCTCATGGCCCTTGCCGTATCAATGAAAAAACGGAAATGTTCCGCGGTGTCTGTGGCATTGACGCTGATGCCATGGCTATAAGGAAGTTTCTGCTTCAAAATGCCATGGGAGCAGCTACTTATGCCCATCATGCTTACCAGGCTTTTAAAACTTTAAAAGCAACTGGCCAGGGCAAGACTCCTTTTGTTATCAGTGATGTAAATAAGTTAAAATGGATGTGCGAGAAGCTTGGTATCAAAACAAACGGGGATATCAATAACATGGCTGTCAAACTTGCGGATTTTTTGTTGATGGAAATGGACAGAGATGACGAAGATCCCAGCATTATGGTAGAAGCTTTTGCGCCTAAAAAGCGAAAGGAAGTATGGAGAAAGCTAGCTATTTATCCAACTGGCGTAAACAACGAGATTAGAGATGCTGTTGCCAGCTGTCTTACCAATGTGGACGGCGATTATGTGTCCCTTTCTAAAAAGGCCATGAGGCTGGGCCTTTCAACTATCTATACCGCTCAAATCGGCCTTGAAATGGTGCAGGATATTTTATATAAAACGCCTATGCCCCATGAAGTGGAAGTTGATTTGGGCATAATGGATCCCGATTATGTAAATATTGTTTTCAACGGCCACCAGCCCTGGATTGGTGTAGCGACACTCATGAAGGCAAAAACTTCCGAGGTCCAGCAAAAGGCCAAGGCGGCAGGTGCAAAGGGTTTGAAAGTTGTTGGAAACATAGAGACCGGCCAGGAAATGATACAGAGGTATCCCTCTGATGAAGTCTTTGCAGGCCTTGTAGGCAACTGGCTTGCTATAGAGCCCCTCCTTGCAACCGGCACTGTAGATGTTATAGCCATGGAAGAAAACTGCTCACCTCCGGCATTAAGACCTTATGCAGACAGATATCAGGTGACCCTTGTCAGCATCAACGATATTGTGAGAATGCCGGAGTTAGATATGATCCTCGATTATAAACCGCCGGAAGCCGAATATATTGCAGAAAAACTGATAGATCTTGCCATAGAAAACTTTAAAAAGAGAAGGGGAAGGATAACTCCCCAGGTGCCGCCGTATAAAAAAACGGCCATTGCAGGATTTTCAACAGAGGCAGTTTTGCAGGCACTGGGGAACAAATTGGAACCGCTGGTAGATACCATTCAGGCGGGGAAGATAAAAGGTGTTGTGGCCCTTGTCAGCTGCTCAACATTGAGAAATGGTCCCCAGGACTGGATGACGGTGAACTTGGCAAAAGAGCTTATCAGCCGGGATATACTCATAGTAGCCGGAGGCTGTGGCAACCACGGCTTAGAAGTTGCAGGACTTTGCAGTATGGAAGCTCTGGATATGGCCGGTGAAGGCTTAAGGGAAGTATGCAAAGCACTAAAAATTCCTCCGGTTTTAAGCTTTGGAACCTGCACCGATACGGGAAGGATTTCCATGCTGGTGACGGCTCTGGCAGACCACCTGGATTTAGATGTTCCGGACCTTCCTATAGCCGTTACCGCTCCCGAGTGGATGGAGCAAAAAGCTACTATAGATGGAGCTTTTGCCCTGGCATATGGTGCACTTACCCACCTTTCACCCGTTCCCTTTATATCCGGAGCAAAACGACTTGTAAAGTTGCTCACTGAAGACTTGGAGGAAATCACAGGCGGCAAAGTTCTGCTGGGAGATGATCCCAAGGAAGTAGCAAATAAAATAGAAAGTCATATACTGGAAAAACGGAAAGCCCTCGGTATGAAGTAGCAAATTCAAAGCCCTGGCAGGGCTTTCTTTATTTTGCCAAGTATTAGAGGAATTTAGAGTTTAATTGTAGAATAAAATTTTATAGCATGTTGATGAGCAGTATGTAGTGTAAATTAGGTGGCCAAGATGTTCGTAATTCTGGTATATGATGTAGGAGAAAACCGGGTATCGAAAGTTTTAAAAATATGTCGAAAGTACTTAAATTGGGTGCAAAACTCTGTCCTTGAAGGCGAAATTTCAGCTGCAGATTTTAAAAGGCTGAAGCTTGAATTAAAGCGCGCTATCAACGAAGAAGAGGACTCGGTTATATTCTACATTCTGAGAACTACTAAGTATTCGGAGCGGCAAACCATGGGGATTAAAAAGGGTGGAGATGAATTATTTATTTAGGTTAAGGAGGATACATATGAGTGTAAAAGCAAAATTCTATGAGCCTCGATGCCAAAAGGCTGTTAAAGCACTTATCAAAAACGGTTTCGATGCCATATATGTGCCGACAAAAGAAGAAGCTGTGAAAAAAGCTTTAGAGCTGGTTCCTCCAAATGCAACGGTAGGAGTGGGAGGCTCGGTTACCGTCCGTGAACTTGGCATTGTGGATGAATTAAGGGCTAGAGGTCATGTAATTTTTGATCACCATTTGGGAAGCACTGCTGAGGAAAAAAATCGCATACGGAAAGCCCAGCTAACCTGCGATGTTTTCTTTGCCAGCACCAATGCCTTAACCCTTGACGGAAAGCTGGTTAACATAGACGGCACCGGAAACCGGGTAGCGGCTATGATTTTCGGGCCGGGTCATGTGGTCCTCATAGTTGGCGCAAACAAAATAACCGATGGCCTGCAGCAGGCAATGCTCAGGGCAAAACAGGTGGCTGCACCTATGAATGCCATCAGGTTAGGCCTCAACACTCCATGTGCATCGACCGGTTACTGCATGGATTGTTCCTCGGAAAATAGGATTTGCAAAGTAACTACCATAATTGAATACAAACCTAACCTAACTAATTTTACGGTAATCGTAGTAGGTGAGGAGATAGGGTATTAGGTGCTTTTTGTGAAAAGCATTTATGGAAATAAATAAAGCCTATACCAAGCATGGATATTGCCTGGTATAGGCTTTATTTATTTGCTCTACGCCTCTTTTAAAAACGCATAATAGGCCTTCTTTGCTTCATATAAATCTGCCTTGCTTGCAATTTCCCAAGGTGCGTGCATGTTGTGCAGGGCTATGCCTGCATCGATTACCTCCATGCCGTAGTTGGCAAGGATATATGCTATAGTACCGCCACCTCCCTGGTCGACTTTACCCAGCTCTGCCATCTGCCAAACCACATTGTGTTTTTCCATGATATTTCTAAGCTCTGCGATAAATTCAGGATTTGCATCATTACTGCCGCTTTTTCCTCTAGCTCCTGTGTATTTATTAAATACAATTCCTTTACCGAAGAAGGCGGAGCTTTGCTTTTCCATTACTTCGGGATAATTTGGATCATAGGCGGCGCTTACATCTGAAGATATCATTTTGGAATTAGCCAAGGCACGCCTTATTTTAAGCTCACTATAGTCTCCCATTAGATTAGCGATTTCTGCTACGGTATTTTCAAAAAATCTTGACTGCATACCTGTAGCACCGACACTGCCGATTTCTTCTTTATCAACCAGCAGTGTAACGCAGGTTTTTTCTGGGTTTTCAATTTCCATCATGGCTTCAAAGGAAGTGTAAGCACATACCCTGTCGTCCTGGCCATATGCCATGATCATGCTCTTATCCAATCCGTAGTGCCTTGCTTTTCCTGCAGGGACGATTTCAATTTCTGCGGATACGAAGTCTTCTTCAACTATGCCGTATTTTTCGTTTAGTATCTTTAATATATTTTGCTTTACTCTGTTTTTTGCCTTCTTGTCATTTATGGGAATGCTGCCAACTAGTACATTGAGTTTTTCCCCTTCCACGCCTTCAGCTAGAGTCTTTTTCATCTGGTCTTTTGCCAGGTGAATGAGCAGATCCGATACTCCGAATACCGGATCATCTTCATTTTCACCAATGACTATATTTACCTTGGTGCCGTCTTTTTTCACAACTACTCCGTGTAGAGCAAGGGGAAGGGTTACCCATTGATATTTTTTAATTCCGCCATAGTAATGAGTATCAAGCATTGCCAGGCCAGTATCTTCATATAAGGGATTTTGTTTTAAGTCAAGCCTTGGTGAATCGATATGCGCTCCCAGTATTAGCATTCCATCCTCTAAAGGTCTTTTTCCTATTACAAAAAGTGCAATGATTTTATCCATGGCCTCAGCATATACCTTGTCGCCGGGCTTTAACGTCTTATTTTGCTTTATCAAATCTTGAAGATTTTTGTAACCGGCCTTTTCGGCCCTAGCTTTAAATTCTTCAACACATTCTCTTTCAGTCTTGCAGCGTGACATAAAACCTATATATCTGTCTGCTAAATCAAAAACTTTCTTTAGCTCATTTTTTGAATATTTATCCCAGGCTAGTTCGTATTCCTTTTCAAAAGGGGATTTTTTATTTTCTTCCATTTTGCTGTACCTCCAATGTTTTTAGTAAACATCTATAGTATATTTTACCAAAGGAGAAAAAATACACAACAAAAAATCAACCTCTAACTACTAATATTATTATGCCTGTATTAATAATATAACTTAGGTGTAAATTTGTATTTATTTTTCGTTTATATAAGTATATGAGGGATAGTGTATATGTGGGATAATGATTTTTATGAGATTTAAGAACAAATCTATTTCTTTATCGGAGCATTTTTTCAGCAGACTATTTATCTCGTCTAGCTTTTCATGGTGAGTTTTATAGGAACCACTTGGGTCGCTAATATATGAGGTATTACAATTTTGTTTTCCAAAAACAAGATAGTCAAGAGATACATGCAAGCAAACTGCTATATTTACTAATGTAGGTAAACTCATCTGACGTTCGCCGCGTTCGAGCTGCCCTACATAGTAGTCTGAAAGGCCAATAAGTTCGGCAAACTCCTCCCGCGATAGTTTCAATTTTTCTCTTTCATGTCTAAGTCTCTTACCTATAGCTTTATTATTTAGCAATGTCAATTTTATATCCACTCCTTCAATTATAACCATATCTAAAATTTGGCAATAACTAAATTGGCTTTTGGCAAATAAAAACAGTTTGCAATTTGCTAAAATTTGATGTAACATATGTCTTAAATACAAATCGGAAAGGAAATTGATATGAGCTCAATAGACAAAATAGAGAAAGCAAGAAATAAGTTGCACCACGCTATAAGCAACAATTTTGGCGAGGAAAAAATTCTCAAGTACAGCAGGCAAGTTGACAAACATATTATTGATTATTACAGAAATATTTTCGGGAAAGGTCCAAGTCAGAATTCAAAGAAACCCATAACAGATGAAGTTTAAGGATCACTATATTATTATAAATAAATGCCTATAGCAACGGTATGTACCGTTTGACATATACTTTACATTAATAGAGGCTAAAAATTATTGGTATTATGAACATTGACTTTTGCCGATTATCATGCTATTATTAAAGAAATTAAAAAGGCTGGATATAATCTTCAGGGCAGGGTGCAATTCCCGACCGGCGGTAATGCGGACAATTCCGCTAGCCCGCGAGCGAAAGCTGACTCGGTGAGATTCCGGGGCCGACAGTATAGTCTGGATGGGAGAAGATTATTTTTGTTATTTATGAGCACTTTATTCCCTGAGATTATATCTCAGGGAATTTTAATTTATCATGGAGGTATGTAGAATGAAATACGAAGTTAAAATGACTGCAAGACTTACTATGCTCTCTGCTTTGGCAGTGCTTTTGATGTTCTTGATCAGGTTTCCTCTTATTCCGGCGGCGCCGTTTCTGGAATATGATCCAGGGGATATTCCTGCACTAATTGCTGCCTTTTTGTTCGGACCAGGAGCTGGTGTCGTAGTAACTTTAATAGTATCATTGATTCAGGCTATGACCGTCAGTGCTGGAAGTGGTTGGATAGGAGCCTTAATGCATTTTGCTGCTACTGGGTGTATGGTAACGGTGGCAGGTATTATTTACAAAAGAGTTCACACTTTTAAGGGAGCAATTATCGCTATGATTGCGGGTTCCATTGCTATGACTCTTGTAATGATTCCCCTAAACCTTATTTTTACCACAAAATTTATGAATGTGCCTATAGAAACTGTAAAAGCCATGCTCATTCCGGTGATTATACCTTTTAACTTACTTAAGGCATCTATAAATTCGGTTTTGACGGTGTTTGTATATAAACCTGTTGGTAAGTTTCTTAGAGTAGATGTGCCTTCTCTAAGCAGGGATGGCCAAAAAATTTAAATTAAAAAATATTGTCAATAACCAGTAAAA
>NZ_JAFFJA010000086.1 GCF_021991635.1 Tepidanaerobacter sp. GT38 | reverse complement strand
AGAATATTCTGCGGCGTTTGTGTTTTCTACCTAAATTACACCATAGGTGTCAATATCCAAGCCAGTACAAAGGCGCTAAATACACGAATGATTAAGCCGATGACTGCTGCTTGCATGGCTTCGCCGGTGGAAAGGTCTGATGCTTGAGCCCAAACAGCAGGAATTTGGGCAAAGGGAATTTGCAAAGGCAGACCTGATGCGGCAAGGATGAAGGAACCTATCGCAAAGCGTGGGGATATGTTTACAATGGTTTCAGTAAGTGTGTTCATAGCAAGGGTTGGTGATACAAGGATTGATTGCATACCGGTTTCTGGGTCAATGGATAAAGCAGAGAGAAAACTGCTCATGGCTGACTCAATCGCAGGCCAAATACCCATGTAAGTCAGTAAACCGATGATAGCGTATACAACTACAACAGCTGGAATTAACAATAAGAACATAAGCTCTGCACCTTCGCGGGCACCATTAAATATTGTCGGCACAATAGGAGTACTAGGAGTAAACCTGGGCATCTCGCTTATATCTTTATATTTAACATCCCTATATATGGTTTTGCTAAGCAAGAAGGGAACCACTACAACAGGAAGGAATACTCCAATAATTACTATTGGGAAAGCCCATATGCCAGCATTAGCAAAGGCAACTAATCCAAGCATAAAAGTTGAGAATGATTGCTGTGATTGGAACATAGTTGCAATGGCAATTTTTTGTTCGTCCTTTGTGGCTCCAGCTTTTTTGAGAGCAGGACCGGTAATTCTTCCCGCAGCATTTATATCGCCCAATATGTTGTAAATCGCAGGTACAATGATGAGGGGAGTAATTTTCATTATTTTTGCAACTGGAGTGAAAATACGTATTAATGCATCGGTAAAGCCCAATCTTTCCAGTATGCGACCGGTCATAACACTCAAAATAACAGCTGTACCCAGGGAACCTGTAAGATAGACGTTAACAACAGGATTTACAGCGCTATTTTGCATAGCATTAAAACTGCCGCCAATGACCTCGGGCTTGACAAATAACAGAATTAGTGATACCAGGATTAGACCAATACCAACATATTCGATAGTAGTTATTTCGCGCTTTTGACTGGTAACTTGGTTTTCCTTAACAGCCATTAATAAAACCTCCTTTGAATTTAAAATTAAATTAAAGACATTGTTTAATGGTAAATGTTAAAATCAACTTTAACTTTTACCGAAAGTAAACACCCCCTTTATTAATCAAATAGTTTTATCAATCTCAACTAAACCGTCTTTGATTACCATTAGCACGGAATCAGTATCGGTAAAGTCAAAGACGGGAATACCCTTACAAATAATGATATCTGCTTTTTTAAGACGTGAAAGTGTGCCAATTTCAGCGTCAAGACCCATAACTTTAGCCGCGTTGGTTGTAATCATTTTCAGGCAGTCCACCTTTGAAAATCCGCGTTCGTGTAAGTATTCAAAAGTTGGTTTGCAGATTTTAAATAAGTCTTTTGGCCCTACTAATTCTATGTCGTCCATTCCCACTGCTTCAGGATGAACTGGCAGATATGCATCGGTAGCTATAGCCGTCGTAACACCGGCCTTTAATGATTGGTAGATTTCATCAGGTGTATTTGGAGCACTGCTTGTCCCACCATGAGGTGTAGCCACAAGGTAAATGTTTTTGCGTGCCATTTCATGAAATTGTTGTGGTGTTGCTCCATGGCCGTGATGTATCACATCACCATTGGCACTCATGAAAAACTCAATATTTTCGGCACCTTCTATATGGGCTCCTATTTTTTTGCCTATAGAATGAAAGATATTAACTATCCTTGAAATATCTTGCCTATCAAGAATGCGCTTACCGCCATTTGGTACCAGGTGAGTAGGTAAATTAGCTACTGTAGCTGTGATAAAAATATTCTCACCAGGAAATTCGCTTTGGACTGCAAGCCCGGCATAATGGGCATCGCCTAAATCATCAAATGTTATGCTGCGTCCGGGCCTAAGGGCTGAGGTATATGCTAAAGGTTCTGTTCCAACACAACATGTGCCTGTCGCAAATTTTACGGTCAAAGCCGTATGGCGAGCTGCCTCTTTTAATTCTCCGATAGTCGTTGACAAAACTGGGTGTCCCAAAATATGCTCACCTAGAGTAGTAATACCACTTTTTAAACAGTCAAGATAATTTGATATAGCAGCCATTTTTTGGGATTTGCCAACGGTTTTGTGGACGCCTTCGGTAGCGTATTCACCTAAATGGGTATGGCAGTCGACAAGGCCGGGCATTACTACAAGTCCTTCGGCATCTATTACTTTACGAGCGTCAAGCTTTTCTGCAATATTGTTTTCCACAATGTCTGCAATAAGCCCATCTTTAATCAATAGAGATTTATTTAGTTCCTTGGTAGAGTCCATTGTAAGTAAGCGGCCGTTTTTAATAATCAAATCCCACAAGAGAATCACTCCAAAAATGCAATTATTTCTTATTTATCAGATAGTTTTCAGTAATATATTTGGCGTATTCCTTAATATTGGCTGAACCAAAATCTTTTAGCGGTATAGAGCATATCCTCTCTCTGAACAATACAACTTCAATATCTTCAGGCAAGTAGTGCCTTAATGCGTAGGCCAGAGGTAGTCCATTTTCAAAGATCTCTAAAGCATGAGAGTTACCGCAAATAAAGTTTAGCCCCATTTCTTCGGCCTTTTTAACTAAAGCGCTGTCTTTTTTTACCCGGCTAATGGTAGCTAAAACAGTATCTATTTCGGGATGCTCTTCTTTTGCTTTCACAAGATGTTCTGGTGTAAATCCGGTATGTGGGAAAATATGAAGAATAGTATTTACCGGACTTTCCGGTGTTCCTAAAAGAATTTCGCCTTGTATTGCTGTTGCAGAATCTTTCATTTCGCTACTAAAATAAGTTCTTTCCACATTCATAACGCTCTGTTCTTTTTCCATGTCCATCATCTTGTTTAGACGCTCTAAAATATCGCCTAATGTTTTAATCTCGTCAAGAGCTTTACCTACATACATGATGTTTCCGGGGATGCCTCCGTATCTTATATCAACTCTAAAAGGCTTGTGGCCGTGAATGTAGGAAATGCCCGGGTGCAGACCGTGAAATGCTTCGTGAAGTTCAAAAACAGCAACGTTGTAGAGGCTTAAATAATACTTTAGGGTTACTCCTCCTGAATTTGCGGCATCCGCAATGGGGTGGTGTGCTACTATAGCATCTACTCCAGTGGCCCCGGCTAATTCAATATTGCCTTCAGTTAAAGTCATCGTTACGGCAATTTTTTTAATTTCAGCTTCTGGGTCTCCGTAGACAAGGCCGGGAGTTTCCATAACTGATTTCCCAGGAATATTAGATGATTTCATAACCACAAATGGGTTTTTGCCTGTAAAAATATCATCTATACCTTTTACTACTCTCCCCCCTGTAATATTGTCCAACACCTCGACTAAATCTTTTACCTTCATAAAGGAAACCTCCTTAATTTGTAGTTTTTAGGGCATGTAATCATTGCTAAGTTATTAGAAAATTAAGTAAAATTAACCTCTTTTTCATAGCGATGTTTTGCTCAAATAGTTAATACAAATGAATGACAATACACATACCAATAAGTTTGAGGCTGAATATCCACTCATCAATGATGAGCTATCACTTTAACAGTTCGACACAAAATTCAAAAATCCTTCCATAATTTTGAATTAGGAGTAAAATTTTTCTTATTAAATTTATTTAACGTTACAGATAATTTAAGTACAAATAAAGGCCGCCAAATAAATACCTCTCAAAAGAAAATTATGCTATCATTCCTAAAAGAGACTTTAAGAAAACAGCATAACAGTTCTCCTAAAGGTATTTATTTGACGGCCTCGAACCATCCTTGCGGATCTTTCTTATCCAGTCACATATTAAATTTTTCACAAATCCTTAATATAAAAATACACGATTTATGAAAAGTTGTCAATAGTCTTTAAAAAATTTTCTACTGGCTGGACTGTGATTATTATGGTACCGGCTAATTGATTTACAGGGTCATAATCTTTTAGAATTGTGCGGATTTTTAATCGAAATCTTTCCTCAAAGCGTTCCTTGAATCTAATTTTAAATTCATTTAACAGCGCCAAGTCCATCAATCTGGCTGTAAAAGCATCTTTCTCATCTACATGTTTTAATACGGAAATTCTGCGGTTTAATGCTAGAATGATAATCTTATCACCTAAAATGTCAATTTTCTGCCAATCCAGTCCTCTGCCATACATTTCTTCATTAATCTGGTTATTGATTTTAATGACTTCCTGTTTAAAATCACCGATACTCTTCAAAGGCCCAACTCCTTTGCTTATATACTATTACAGTATATTATTAAGTTCTCAGTAAATATTCTACAAAAAATAAATTTGTCCTTCTATTTGAAAGCGCTAAATAATGTAACAACAGACTGGGGGTATGAATAGTATGAAATGAACGGTTAATTTTATTGGGAGGTTGATTGCAAATGAAGGTGGGGATTGAACTTTATGTTCAGAGGGCGGTCTATATTATGGATAACAATTTTTTAAGATTAAAAGTTTTGAACAATAGCAAATTAATAGAAGAGAGCTGTTCAGAAGATATTTTTGAAATTTTTGGAACAATTTTACCTGGAAAAAGATTAGCTGCTGTGGGAAGAAAGAGCAAATATGACTCCAACTATCTGATGGGTAGAATTTTTGAAGCTCACCCGTCATCGCCAATTAATTTTTTATTTATTGACCCAGAAGATGACATAAAACTTGTTATGGAAACGAATATATGGCTTGATCCTGGAATTTTGGTGCAAGATGTTATGTTAAGATTTAATTCAGACAAACGTAGTTTAGAAATTCCACTAAATCGACCTGATGTTAAAATTGATTGGCGAAGTCGTGGAACTTTTGCAATTGATATAGGAGATTTTATAAAAGAGTTAAATGCTGCCAGAATAACAGTATAATTTTTTTGCCCTTGAAAACAGGGGCATTTTTTATGCTCAAAATGGGAATGGATAATATAGGGAAGGATTCGAAATACTATTAATGTACGTCAGACAGTTGATTTTGTATCTATAAAAAATAAAATGTAAGGAGTGCGGACATGAACATTGCTATATTATCCACCTATTTCCCACGGGAGTGTGGAATAGCATCCTTTTCCGGAGATTTAAGAGAAAATCTAATGCTGTGGGGAGAAGATGTATCAATTTTTGCAATCAGTGACAAAAAAGGTTTATATAATTATCCTCAGGAAGTAGTCTTTGAATTAGAAGAAAATAATAGGGACCACTATGCTATTGCGGCGCAATTTGCCAATAATTCGGATATAGACTTGGTCTTTGTAGAACATGAGTATGGGATATTCGGCGGCGATGATGGCGAATATGTGCTAGACTTTGTAGAAAATCTTGAAAAGCCCTTTATACTGAACACACATACAGTATTGCCTGAACCTGATTTTCATAAGCGAAGAATACTATCAAAACTAGGGCAAAAATCTACAGCCGTCATATGTATGACCCGACGTTCTGCGGAGCTGTTAAATAAGGTATACAATATTCCAATGCAAAAGATATATATGGTTCATCACGGAGTACCGGAATTTAAAGAAAAGCCCAGAGATATTATCAAAAGAGCTTATGGCATTGAAAATAGGCCATTAGTAGTGACTTTTGGTTTTTTGGGACCAGGTAAAGGGATAGAACTGGGCATAAAGGCAATATCTTATTTAAAAGACAAATACCCGGATATTATTTATTTGGTGGCAGGGGAAACTCATCCCAATTTAAAGAAAAAAATGGGGGAGGCTTACAGAGAGTCCCTGGTGGAGCTGATACAGGAGTTGGGAGTGGATGACAATATAAAATTTATTAACAAATACCTCAGCCTTGAAGAGCTGGGAGAAGTGCTTTACATGGCTGATGTTTACCTGACACCATACCCCCATCGGCATCAAGCAGTAAGCGGCACTTTATCTTTTGCCATTGGGTGTGGTAGGGCCATAGTCTCTACCCCTTACGATTATGCTTTAGAAGTTCTGGCAGACGGCAGAGGCCTTATAGCCTCAAATGCTGATTCTGAAGAGTTGGCATCACTCATAGACAAGATCCTTTCAGATCCTCAGCTAAAAGAGCAGCTGGAAAAAAATGCCGGCAAATTGGGCAAGACTATGACATGGCCTCAAGTAGGAAAAAAATATGTAAACATAATAAAAACAATCCTGGAACCTAAAGTCCGCAGCGAGGTGTTTTAATGTGTATGGCCATTTCAAGCGCATGACAGATTCTACTGGGATTATCCAGTTTAGCGATAAATCAGATCCGGTTATCGAAAGCGGGTATACGGTAGATGACAACGCTCGAGCGCTGATCGTTGCTATAGGCATGGAAGAAATGGAGCGGGAAAGACTCATTAAAACATATACGAAATTTTTACAGGAAGCTCAAAATCCAGATGGCACATGGCAAAACTTAAAAGTTTTTGATAAATATTATACAGTGATTAATTCGGAGGACAGTATAGGTAGAGGCGTACTTGCAGCAAGCTTTGCTGCCAGTTGTAGCATAACAGAAACCCAAAAGGCAGCAAAGCAGATGCTAAAGCGCGTAATGCCAAAGGCGCTGCAGGTCAACTCTCCCCGCGCTATAGCATACGTACTGCTGGGAATAGTTAAAATGATAGTGTCATTAGAAAACATAAATATAATACCGCAAGGAAAATATCTCGCTTATAAATTATTAAAACATTATGAGTTAAATCGAGGAACAAATTGGCACTGGTTTGAAGACAGATTAACTTACTGCAATGCTGTGCTGCCCCATGCGCTGTTTAGTTATTATGCTGTTTGCCAAGATGAGAAGGTGCTTACAGTCGCTAAAAACACTTTAAGTTTTCTTACAGATTCCCTTTTTCAAAAGGGATATCTCAACATCGTTGGCAATCAAGGCTGGTGGATTAAAAAGAGTCATATACCACCCTATGATCAGCAGCCGGTAGATGCCGCGTCAGTAGTACTGGCATGCTTACAGGCATATGTTGTAACCGGAGAGAAAGGATATATAGAAATGTCTCAAATGGCATATGATTGGTATTGGGGAAAAAACATCAACAAACTTCCGCTATACAACGAAAAAACCCAGGGGTGCCACGATGCATTAGTTCCCGATGGGGTAAACCTAAATCAAGGGGCGGAAGCAGTAATCTCCTTTTTAATGGCACACCAAGTTTTACACGATATTAAAACAAAAGGACAACGAGAATTATTAATTCCTGCAGTATAGGAGGGGCGTCGTTATTGGGTCAAAGTGAGATACTTTTTAACGAAACAATAAGCCGAGTAAAGGCAAAGCTAAATACAATAGGTGATATTGATATAGTAATAGGTATCCCCTTTTATAATGAAGGGGATACCTTAAAAAACGTTATATCTGTTGCAAAGCAAAGCCTTATGACAAATAAGCGTAAACTTATATTGTGTGTAGGTGATCCGGCTGGCAGAGAAGCCCTTGAGATTATAAGACAAAATTTTGCTAGCGAAGTAGTGAGTTTTTTAATGCCACCAGGTGCCAATGGGCGTGGGTACAGTATCAGAGCCATATTTGAACTTGCCCACTTTTTTAAATCAGATGTGGTGCTTTTAGAAGCGGATTTGGTAAGCCGGGGAGAATATGGTATAAAGCCTGACTGGGTTGATCGGATGGCAAATCCCATTTTTGAAGATTATCATATGTCAGTTGCAAGTTTCAAGCGTCATGTTTTTGAAGACATTGTTGGCAACATCTTGGTTGCGCCTCTGATTGCGGCTCTTTATGAAACTAAATTCAGGGACCCTTTAAGCGGTGTTTTTGCAATCAGCCACGATTTAGTAGGAGAATTATGCACTCGGTTTGACCAAAACAGAGAACTTTTGGGCGGATATGGCATTAATCCTTGGCTTATAACTACAGCATTAAAATTAAATAAGAAAGTATGTGAGGTCAATCTTGGTGCAAAGCTATCTCCAGTATCTGATGGCAAAAGATACGTTGTTACAAAGGAAATGCTAAAGGCCTTGTTTGAATGTATCAGGCGAGATGAGGATTTATGGCTTAAGGATTCGAAAATTATAAAAGCACCGGATATTTTTGAAACAGAGCAGGACGACGTACCTTTGAAAGTTTGCTGTAATTACAAAGAATATTTAGACTTGTTCTTAGAAGGCATGTGCCACTATGACAACCTTTTACAAAAGGTATTGAGCCAAGAAGTGCTCATGTATATGGAAAATATGACAAAGCCATACGGCACTTCCGATTATTCTCCCGATACCTGGGCGAAAATCGCTTATGGGTTTATACTCACTCACAATTTTAGTCCGCAAATCTCACAGGAGGATTTAATAGAAAGTTTTTTTGCTATATTTAACGGCATGGTGGCATCTCTGATAAGACAAAGTGAAAAGATAAAAAATGCCTTTGGCGAAACTGATGTTTATATAGAAGATATCATATCATCTCATATTGAGGATATTTATAAAAAGACTGTGGTGGCCTTTATAAAAAACAAATCTCATTTTTTAAAAGCTTGGCGCCAAAAAGCGGAAGCCTCTACCCCTGCGCTTACGCTGCTTGATTATTTGGAATTCATACCCGGAGTTCCTATTGTGCTGCCTAAGACATTATATGGGAGGCACAACCGGGAAGTTGCCACAAGCAAAGTCTTTAAAAGGCTCCAAAAAAAATATAATGATGCCTTTATATCCTTTATAAAAACTATTAACCTGGAGGAGAACGCTTCATCACGGGAAATCGGTAAGCGTCTGACCAAATTCATGGAAGAACTGGAACACACCATAGACAGCCTTTGCCCTGGAGATTTGTACAGTTTAGAAGGCACACGGGAAGTAGTAAATCACATTTTTAAAATTTTTCCCCATAACAAGGTCTTAGCCGTAAAATGGCAAGTCCTCAGGAAGTTGTTGCAAGAGTATCCTCCGGGAAACTTGATTTTGAGAATGGGCTTTAAAAGTTTGCGTGAACTCTTAGATAAAATGGATGAGCGGGAGATACTTACACTTGCTACTTTTACAGAAGACAAAGATTATTTTGACAGAATCTTTTACTGGCTTAAGGACAACTTGAGAACCGATAGCTTTGAAGAAGTTGAACTTTTGCCGATGGTAGTTGACAGGACGAATTTTAACGGTTATAGAGAGCTGCGTGAGATTTCAGATTTGAACCGCTTGACGGCACGGATCCCAGTTATGAACCTAGGGAAGGGCATGGGAGGAAACTATCCTAAACTTAGATATTTTACCCGTATCGCCAAAAGCATCATTGAAGCGGAACATTTTTCAGGCCTTTGGAGAAATTATGCCAGGGAACGGAAGGAAGTAGGTCGCAAATTTGTCAATTCCATCTTAGGCCACTATGGCAAAGCAATGTTTTCTGCCCATCACATTTTTGAAAACTGGCACCATCGAGAGCTGGTATCAAGGCTTGAGACTATTGCAGATAACCTTCGCGAAATGAACAGGGAAAGTGATGCGCAAAACATCGATACAATGATAAAGGGATACGGCCTAAGTTTAGTTTTAAACGATGGCACTTTTATGCCGTGCTCTGCCTGGACCTGGGCCAGCTTTAGCTTTAAGGGAGGAGATGGAATACCGACTCCCCTTTTCCTGCATGTTGAGAGAGACTGGTTTAATCACGATTTACTCGAAGAAATTTATAAAGAAATGGGATATAATCCCGATGAAATCCTTGAGCAGGTATTTAAGTATATAAGTCAAGGTTATGAAAGCATTGATTTAGCCAAAGTCTTATTAGGAGTAAAACCGTACCGTGAAGAAGTAGTAATTCAGGAGTTTGATTACTGGCCCAAAGCTAAGGATTTAAAACGCTACAGCGATGTGCCTATACTTATGCCCATTAAAGAACACTGGTGGGAAAGTCGATATGTTTTAAACACGGCGGCCTTGAGAATTAAAGATAAGGTATACCTCCTTTATAGGGCATTTGGTGATGATGAAATTTCGAGGATTGGGCTTGCGATAACTGACGGCTACAGAATTATTGAAAGATTAAAAGACCCCATATTTGTGCCGGAACTGAAAGAAGAGAAGAAAGGCTGCGAAGATCCGAGGACAGTAATAATTAATGATGAAATATTCATGCTCTATACCGCTTATGATGGGGTGGTAGCCCAGATTGCGTCAGCATCAATCTCCGTAGAGGATTTCTTAAATAAGAGATTTGATCGCTGGAAAAGGCGGGGCCTTGCTTTTCCCGGGTTGTGGGATAAAGATGCCATATTGTTTCCCGAAAAAATTGACGGGAAATATGTAATATACCACCGCATTGAACCGAGTATATGGATAGCATATTCTGATGAGCTGGCATTCCCATGGCCCCGAAGCGGCCACAAGATAATTATGGGACCCCGTTCTGGAATGATGTGGGACTCACTGAAAATAGGAGCCGGTGCGCAGCCCATAAAAACTCGCTATGGCTGGCTGCTAATATACCATGGAGTTGACCAAGACATGGTATACCGACTGGGTGTAATGCTGGCAGATTTAAAAGACCCCGGTAGGCTTTTATACCGCTCGCCAAACCCCACATTATCGCCAAAGACTCAATACGAAATAGGTAGGAAAGATGAATATTGGGTGCCGAATGTAGTATTTACATGTGGTGCCGTTCCCGCTGAAGATAAGGAGATTCTTGACGTAGATGATGAAATCTTAGTTTATTACGGTGCTTCAGATACCTATATCTGCCTTGCAACGGGAACCGTAGGGGACATGATCCCTGAACAGGTCCGAGAAAGGATCATAAACAGAAAGTAAATTAGAGACGGTGTGTCACAGGGAGTTTAAATTATCAAATCCCTGTGACATTTTTAATGCTTTTTTGCCGTAATGTGGGATTTATATAATTTTTTGTGAAAAAGTAAAGATATTGTCTGGATATATCTTTCATGTTTTGTCAGCTTGTCTAATAACAGTATTCAAATGTTGAGAATAAGTTATATTTGATGATATATTTAAAATACCGACGAAGTATGAGAAATTATAGATTTAAAGCAATTATTTTGAAGGATTTTCAGTATAGACGTCGAAGTTAAAAATAAATGAATGTAGACATTTGGAGTGATTATGTTGATTGAGATGTATGGGGTTACGAAAATATATCCGGGTGGTCAAGTTGCCCTTAAAGATATAAATTTAAAAATATCCAAGGGAGAGTTTGTCTTTATTGTTGGGCCCAGTGGCGCAGGTAAGTCTACATTAATCAAGCTAATTTTTCGAGAAGAAGTGCCTACAAGAGGACAAATTTTTTTCGCCGGGAAAAACATATCAAGACTTAAACGCAGAGAAGTTCCATATTTAAGACGCCGTATTGGCATTGTGTTTCAAGACTTTAGGCTGTTACCGGAAAAGACTGTTTATGAGAATGTGGCTTTTGCAATGGAAGTCGTTGAAGCAAGTTATAAAGACATTAAAAGGAAAGTCCCTCAAACACTAGAGCGGGTAGGCTTATTACATAAAGCAAATGCTAGGCCTTCGGAACTTTCCGGAGGAGAGCAACAACGAGTTGCTTTGGCAAGAGCATTAGTAAACAATCCTGACATTTTGGTAGCCGACGAGCCTACAGGCAATCTCGATCCAGATACCTCATGGGATATCATGAACTATCTAGATGATATTAATAAGCGGGGAACTACGATAATAGTTGCTACTCATGCCAGGGAATTGGTTGATTCTATGAAAAAAAGAGTAATACAGCTGGAAAAAGGCAGCTTGGTAAGGGATGAAGAGAGAGGGGTATACGGTAAATGAAACTCAGGACTATAAAGTATTTTTTCAGAGAATCCTTTACCAGCCTTATAAGAAACAGGTGGATGAGCCTTGCTTCCATCGGGGCTGTAGCGTCTGCTCTCATTATTTTAGGCTCTTTCTTACTTTTATCTGTTAATTTTGACTATATATTAAAAGATGTGGAATCACAAGTGGAGATTACGGCATATCTGGAAGATTCTGTAGATGAAGCTGATATAACTAAGCTGAATAATGGTATCGCAGCCATAGAGGGCGTTAAGGAGATAAAATTTATTTCAAAGGAAGAAGCTATTGAAGAATTTAAGGAACAAGTAGGAAGAGAGATTCTAGAAGGCATTGAAAACCCCCTTCCTAATTCTTTCAGGATAAAAGTAAATGATCCCCATGAAGTGGCTGCCATTGCTGAGAAAATTCAGCGATTTGCCGGAATCGATGAGGTAAAATACGGTAAAGGAATTGTTGAAAAACTATTTAACATCATTCACTGGGTAAGAATAATCGGCATGGTAATAATGGCTGTATTTGCGGCTGTTTCCATATTTATCATTTCTAATACTATTAGGCTTACGGTTTTTGCACGTCGACGCGAGATTAATATTATGAAGTACATTGGCGCTACCGATTGGTTCGTGCGCTGGCCCTTTCTGATAGAAGGTATGGTGCTGGGATTAATAGGTTCATCACTGGCTATAGGTATTTTAGCCGTAGCGTATAATTACCTATATATTGCAGTTAAAATAAACATTCCCATGATAGCTCTGCTGCCAATAGAGCAATTTTATGATTATGCTCTTGGGTTTTTAGGCATTGGCATGCTAATTGGAGCTTTTGGCAGTAGTTTTTCCATAAAGCGGTTCTTGAATGTCTAACCCTTTGAGAGGAGGAAGAGGATGAACCGGAAAAGGCAGAGACTGGTCGCTGGTATTTTGCTGTTTATAATGATGATTGTAACTGTTCCTGCGATTGCTAGCGAAATTGACGATTTGCGCAATCAACAGAAACTCATCAATAATGAAATTGAGAATCTCAAAAATAATATAAAAGAAGTTGATAAAAACGCGAAAAATGTGGCACAGGAGATTGTAGAGTTAGATCAGAAATTAAGTGAGGCACAGAAAGAGTTAGCAGCTACCGAAGCTAAGCTGAAAGAGACTCAACAAAAACTTGAAAATACAAAGGAAGAACTAAAACAAGCTGAAGAACGGGTAAAAGAACAACAGGACGATTTAAATGTCAGATTAAAGACAATGTATAAGACTGGTCCCGTTGATTATATTGAGGTGCTTTTAGGTTCCTCAAGTTTTTCTGATTTTTTAACAAGACTTGATATTGTAAAACGGATTATAGAGGCTGATAAAAATTTACTTGCTGAGTTTAGACTGAGACAAGAAGAAGTGGCACAAAAAAAGGCAGAACTTGAAGAACAGGAAAGACAAATAGCGGCCCAGCGTGACAATATAAATGCAAGGCGGCAACAGATAGTCGCTTATCGAGGAAGTCGCCAGAGGTTAATGGCGCAGCTTGAAAAGCAGAAAAAAGAGTACGAGCTCCAAGTGGCCAAGCTTCAGAAGGATTCAGAAAATCTTCGCCGCCAAATCCTAGCATGGGAGATGAAAAATCAAAAAGGCTATTTTGGAACAGGAGTGTTCCTTTGGCCGGCACCTAGCTCTAAGGCAGTCACTTCAGACTTTGGTTGGCGCATACACCCAATTTTCAAAACCAAGCGCTTTCATGATGGTATAGATATTGGAGCACCAATGGGAGCAGATGTGTTGGCAGCTGATGATGGTGAAGTAATATTTGCAGGGTCTTACGGCGGTTATGGCAATACAATCATAGTTAGCCACGGCGGCGGTATTTCAACCCAGTACTCACATCTTTCTAAAATACTGGTAGGGGTCGGTAAAAAAGTTTTAAAAGGTGACAAAATCGGTTTAGTTGGCAGTACAGGTTGGTCGACTGGTCCCCACCTGCATTTTAGTGTAATAAAAAACGGAGAATACGTTAGCCCTTGGAATTGGTTAAAATAAATGTTATAATGGTAAATACTAAATACTTAACCGGGTGGGAATACATATGAAAGATTACAAAGCAAGACTTTTGTTAAAAGTAGCGATATTGTGTATAGCAGTATCGCTGCTTTCGTTTTTTGCTGGGATTACTTTGGGAAAAACATCTTCGTACAAAAACAGCGACAATGATGATATTGTGGCTGCTGCCGTAACTGAAGAGGCTAATATAGACCATTTAAAGCCTATTTCGGATGTTATGGAACTTATAAAGAATAAGTATATAGAAGATGTGGATACCGAGAAACTCATTGAAGGTGCTATCAAAGGGATGGTTGATTCCCTTGAGGATCCTTACTCTGTTTACATGAATGAGTCGGAATTCCGAGATTTTATAACTGCTTTAGACGGGGCTTTCGGTGGAGTAGGAATAGTTTTGAGCACCGATGAAAACACCGGTGATATCATAGTAGTTTCTCCCATTGAAGGGACTCCTGCTTACAAAGCAGGTATCCTCCCCAGAGATATAATAGTTAAAGTTGACGATGTAGATTTAACCGGAAAGAGTCTTGATGATGCTGTAAGACTTTTGAGAGGCGAGAAAGGCACGCAAGTGACAGTGTATGTCAAAAGGGACAATGCTCAGGAATTGTTAAAATTTCAATTGACCAGGGATGACATTCGGGTCACCACAGTAAATCACGAAGTGCTGGATGACAATATAGGGTATATCAAAATTACGTCTTTTGATTCCAAAACATACAATGAATTTAGACAAACACTGGACAGTTTGAAAGCACAAGGCATAAAAGGATTGGTGCTGGACCTTAGAAATAACCCGGGTGGTTCCCTTTATGAATCAGTTATGATAGCAGATGAAATATTAGGGAAGGGGATAATTGTTTACACCGAAGATAGGAATAAAAACAGATTGGAAGAATATTTTTCTGATGAAGAGAAAATTTCTATGCCACTTGTTGTCTTGATAAACGAAAACAGTGCAAGTGCATCAGAAATTGTAGCTGGAGCAATTAAAGACCACAAGGCGGGTATATTGGTAGGCACAAAGACATTTGGGAAAGGATCTGTCCAGGAGGTTCAGCCCTTTGAGAACAAAACCGGCATGAAGCTGACAATTGCTAAATATTATTTGCCTAGCGGACGGTGCATTGATGGCACAGGGATAGAACCGGATATAGAGGTTAAACTTGATAAGGAGACGGGTATTTTTAATGTGCCTCGAGAAAAAGATAAGCAGCTGTTAAAGGCCATTGAAATCCTTAAATCTCCCGAGTAGCCGGGCTACAGGAGCGATGAATGTGTTCCCTTTAGGAAAAATTATTATTTTAATTTTACAGGGCATACCATCAGCTTTTATGAATCCTTTTTTTTGGTTAGTTATTTTCATCGTATGGAGTCAATATCAGAGAGCTGCCACATTGGAAAAAAATTTATTTGGAACTGAAAAAATAAGTCCCAAGGATAAAACCCTTTATGCGGTGTTTTACGGTATTTTTGGCGGTATTTTGGGCAGTTTAATTGTTATGATACTAGGTATAAGCATAACAGAAGCCGGCTTGGTATATGTGTGGCCTTTAGCATTAATTTTGGCTCTTATTGACCCGCATTTAATGTGCTTTTCTTACGCTGGCGGTATAGTTGCGCTTTTTTCCCTGTTGACGGGTTTTATCAGAATTGATGTAGCTGGCCTTATGGGCCTAGTAGCAGTGCTTCACTTTGTAGAGAGTGTCTTAATATATTTTGCAGGTCATATAAATGCAACACCCATTTTTATAAAGGACAAGAAATATGGCGTCATTGGTGGATTTTCCTTACAGGAGTTTTGGCCTGTTCCTATTATGTTGCTGACTATCATTACAGGAGATTTTCCCACTGTGGATGCAGTTCAAATGCCCGATTGGTGGCCCATAATAAGGCCTCCAGCTCATATTTTACAAAACAGCCAGGCCATATACTTGATGCTGCCGGTTGTGGCAGCATTGGGATATGGAGACATAGCCCTTACCAAGACTCCTAAAAACCGCTGTAAATCCTCAGCCGTAAATTTGCTGTTGTTTAGCTCTATACTGCTTATACTTTCAATTTTGGCGTCTCGATACAGGATATTCGCATTTGTTGCAGCTGTTTTTGCACCAGCAGCCCACGAACTTTTAATAATTTCCTCAAAAAAATCAGAGCAGACACATAAGCCCTTATTTATTCCACCTGAGAAGGGTGAAATAGTTTTAGACGTAATTAAAAATTCGCCAGCAGAAAAAATTGGTTTGCGTTCCGGAGATATTATCCTTTCCATAAATGGAAAGGAATTGGATGAACCAGGCAAGTTTCAGCAGATATTATCGGGCTACCCCACCTATATATGGATAACAGCAATCACGCCAGAAGGAAAAATTAAAGAATTGGAAATAAATGCATTTCCAAATGGATTAAATACCATTGGAGCAATTTTAGTTCCAAAAAATTTTTCCGAATCTTATGTGGTCCTCGAGAAGAAAAATTTAATAGATAAGATAAGAGGTTTGTTCAAGAAGCGGAATGCTTAACCTGGGCAGGATGAGGTTAAAAGCTTCAACATTTCCAATGCCGGATCGATTATAGGGAAAGTTAGCCTTTTGGAAAGTTCGGCCTGAAGATAGGGCAGATGAGTACAACCCAAAATCAGGCAATCGGCATCAAATCTTTCAATTCCGAGAGAAATCAGGTCAAATTTATCAATGATAGTTGCAGGCGGTTTTCTTTCTTCAATAGCCTTTATAACAGGCAGCATTGACATACCCATTATATCTATGGCTGGGTTTTGCTTGTAGAAGATATATTCGATGGTAGAAAGGCATTGGCCGTTGGCGGCCCAAATAGTAATTTTATTATATTTAGTGGCAAGATTTTGGTAGATATCAAGGGGTGTTACTATAATCGAGTTTGGCTGTTTGCTTCGTATAAATTTGATATCTATTGCTGATGAAAGGGAATTGCAATAAATCATGGTGCGATATATACTTTGAGTCTCAAAATCTCTTATAATATCTATAACTTTTTGAGTAAGGTACTCTGGCTCTAAAAACTGAAGGCGATTTTGCTCTTCAGGGCTACAGGCAGTTGCATAACCGATAGCTTCAAAACCATGTTTTTTTACAAAGTCAACCCCCATCTCGGTATCAACAGGGGTACCGGCAATTACACCAATTTTTACAGGGCTATTCATAAAATCCACTCCAAATCTATATTATTATATTTTATAAATCCTTCTTAAATTTTAATAAGGTGAAGGTGAAAAGAACAAATCTTTTCACCTTCACCTAAACTTTTAATTAAAACTTATTCAAAAGCAGGTATTACAGCTCCTTTGTATTCTTCTTCAATGAATTTTTTCACTTCTGGGGAGTTTAAGGCCTCTGAAAGTTTAACGATTTCAGGTCGATTTTCATCACCTTTGCGAACAGCAAGAATATTTACATATGGATTATCTTTGGGAGATTCAAGGACTAATGCGTCTTCCGTAGGAACAAGTTTGGCCTCCAGTGCATAATTGGAATTGATGACTGCTGCATCTACATCTCCTAAAACCCTCGGCAGCGTGGCGGCTTCCAGTTCGGTTATTTTTAGATTTTTGGGATTTTCAGCGATGTCATAAACTGTTGCATTTATACCTACGCCGTCTTTAATTTTTAAAAGCCCCGCCTGCTGCAGTAAAATAAGTGCTCTTCCGCCGTTTGTTGGGTCGTTAGGTATTGCAATCTCTGCACCGTCTTTGAGTTCGCTGAGGTTTTTAACTTTTTCAGAATAAACACCCATAGGTTCTATGTGGACTTTAGCTGTATAAGTAAGGTCCAGTTTGTGCTCTTTCGAAAAGCTTTCTAAATAGGGAATATGCTGGAAGTAGTTAGCGTCTAGGTCTTTATCTGCAAGCCTCAAATTTGGCTGATTGTAATCGGCAAACTCTACAATTTGAAGTTCAATTCCTTCTTCTGCAAGGATAGGTTTTACAACGTTTAAAATTTCCGCGTGAGGAACTGGAGAAGCACCCACCTTAAGGATCATAGGCTTTGTGTTGTCAGAACTTTCATTTTGTGCTTGATTTGAATTTTGTGCAGAGCCGCAGCTTACGACCAGTAAAGCAATTAATGCTAGTGAAATAATAGAAATTATTTTTTTTGCCATTTGAATTCCTCCTTACTTGGGTTTTTAAAATATTTATTGGTGTTAATTAGCGGTTTTTGGATAAATGCCTTACAAAAGCATCGCCCGCCATTTGTATTAGCTGTACCATTACTACTAAAATGGCTACCGTGTAAAGCATGATGTCGGGGCGGAACCGATTATATCCAAATCTTACGGCCACATCCCCCAGACCACCCCCTCCAATTACACCCGCCATAGCGGAGTAGCCTACTAAATTTATGGTAGTTATAGTAATTCCTGAAACAATAGAAGGTAGGCTCTCTGGTAGCAGAACTTTTGTTATTATTTGAAAGGGAGATGCTCCCATAGACTGTGCTGCTTCTATAACACCTTTAGGTACTTCTCTTAATGCATTTTCAGTGAGTCTCCCAACTAGCGGTACAGCAGCAATTGATAAAGGTACGATGGCTGCAGTAGTTCCTATAGCTTTACCTACAATAAGCTTTGTAAAGGGCAGTAGAAGAATCAGTAGTATCACAAAAGGAATAGACCTAATAATATTTACTATCCAAGATAAAATTTCATTTAATATGTCGCTTTTTAAAAATTGCTGCTTATCGGTTACAAATAGTAAAACACCTAGCGGTATGCCAAAGAATGTGGCTATAGCCACGGAAGAAAAAACCATATATATAGATTCCCAGGTGGAAACCAACAGCAGGTTTAAAATGTCAGACATTTTCAATCACCTCTACTTTTAGTCCAAGTCCTTTAAGATAATTCAAGGCTTCATTTGCTGCTCCGTTTTGCCCTTTAAGCTCTACTACCAATACACCATAAGGATCCTCCTGGATGTAATCAATATTCCCAAAAAGGATATTAGCATCTACACCGAATTTCTTGACTAACGAAGCGATTATGGGTTGTGTAGTTATGTGCCCGAAAAAACCGATTTTAACGATCCTGCCTTCCAAATTGTCATGTTCCAGTTGCCGTATACGGTCTTTTAGCTCATCAGGCAGTTCGGATAAAGTGATATTTTTTAAGAAATTCTTAGCTGTTTCAGTCTTAGGATTTGAAAAAACTTCAAGAACCGGTCCCTGTTCCACTACTCTACTTTTCTCTATGACAGCCACTGAATGACAAATCTGTTTTATTACATGCATTTCGTGTGTGATGAGGACAATTGTAAGCCCCAGCTTTATATTTATATCCTTTAATAGATTGAGTATAGAAAGTGTAGTTTGAGGGTCCAATGCAGAAGTTGCTTCATCACAGAGCAGAACTTTCGGATCATTGGCCAAGGCCCTGGCTATACCTACACGCTGTTTTTGACCACCTGAAAGTTGTGATGGGTAACTGTTGGCCTTGTCGGCGAGACCTACCAATTCTAAGAGATTGTCTACCTTTTCTTTTATAGTTTTTTTATCCACCCCGGCTATTTCTAAAGGGAATGCAATATTTCCCCAAACAGTCCTTGAAGCAAGTAGATTAAAGTGCTGAAATATCATTCCTATTTTTTTTCTGTACTCTTTTAATTCGTGAGGGGACAGTTTGGTCATGTCGACTCCGTCAATTTCTATGGTCCCAGAAGTGGGAGTTTCCAGCATATTGATGCACCTTAAGAGGGTGCTTTTTCCTGCACCGCTTAATCCAATGACACCAAATATCTCGCCTTGTCTTATGTGTAGATTAACATCTTCTAGTGCTTTAACATCACCTGAATCAGAGTGATAGATCTTAGTGAGGTTCTTTATGTGTATCATGTTAGACAACTCTCCTCGTTTAAAAATTAAAAAACCCCTTCTGACACCATGAAGAAGAGGTTTTATAATCGCTCTCTCATCTGTCAGAACTATTGTTCTGCAGGAATTAGCACCGCTGCAGTGTAAAAGATACTGCCGGTTGCCGGGCGTCATTGGGCCAGTCCCTCAGCCACTCTTGATAAGAGTTTCAATTCCTTTGCTATTTAATTTTATTGCTCTTAATATTAGCACGGTTTTTTTGTTTTGTCAATAAAATTTGGAGCGTGTGTTGTTATTCTGTGATA
>NZ_JAFFJA010000085.1 GCF_021991635.1 Tepidanaerobacter sp. GT38 | reverse complement strand
TTTTACTGGTTATTGACAATAAAATTTGGAGCGTGATAATATTTTTCTACATTTGAATAAATTTGTGGAGAAAGGGGAAAATATGTAGTAGCTAAGGAAAATTTTACAACGATAAAGTATTTAGAAAATATGTGACATTTCAAACTATCTACACTTGAAAGAAATTTTATTATATGATATAATACTTGTGAAAGTAATAACAAATTCAATATCAGCTCTAATACATACATTATGCATAATACATAAAAAGGAGGGACGCAAGTGACAAGGGAAGAATACCTAAATCGTGAAAGGGATATGTTGTTGAAGGCATATGCTACCGCTTCAGAAGAAGAAAAGCGGGACATAATGCTGAAAATAATGAACATAGATACCCAATCGCGCGATGGGGATACCTACGGTACTAAATCTGGCGGTTTCTTTACCCGCCGCAGAAACAAAATAATTTATATGAACTAAACCGGGCAACTGCCTGGTTTTTCTTTTTTAGGATTATTATACGAACTAATTTTCGGTTTTGTCTTTTAACAATAAACGCTATATGGTATAATTGACTCTGATGTAAAAGGAAATTTGAAAGTATACTATGGAGAATTTCCGCTATGATTATTTAGGAAGGTGTAAAGATGGGGAAGTTTCAGGTCGTATCTGAATACGTTCCGCGGGGAGATCAGCCTAAAGCAATTCAACAGTTGGCTGAGGGGATAAATAAAGGCTATAAATTCCAGACGCTGTTAGGGGCTACAGGTACCGGTAAGACATTTACCATTGCCCATCTTATTCAGGAGGTGCAGCGCCCTACGCTGGTAATAGCCCATAATAAAACATTGGCAGGTCAGCTGTGCAGTGAGCTTAAGGAGTTTTTTCCGAACAATGCAGTAGAATATTTTGTGAGCTATTATGATTATTATCAACCTGAGGCATATATTCCTCAAACAGATACGTATATAGAAAAGGATGCCTCAATTAATGATGAGATTGATAAACTAAGGCATTCGGCTACTGCTGCCCTTTTTGAACGTCGGGATGTGATCATTGTAGCAAGCGTATCCTGTATTTACAGTTTAGGTTCGCCTATCGACTATGAACATCAGGTAATATCATTAAGGCCAGGCATGGAAAAAGACAGGGATGATGTAATTCGAAAATTGGTTGAAATTCAGTTTACCCGAAATGAGGTAGACTTTCACAGAGGGACATTCAGGGTACGGGGTGATATTTTAGAGATATTCCCCGCTTCATTTACTGAAAAGGCCATAAGAGTGGAATTTTTCGGAGATGTTATTGACCGTATTCTTGAAGTAGACACTTTAACGGGGGAGATATTAGGGGAACGCAGTCACGTATCTATTTTCCCAGCGTCCCATTATGCTACGCCAAAGGATAAATTGGAAAAGGCTATAAAATCAATAGAAGAAGAACTTCAAATGCGGCTTGAGGAACTCAAAAGCCAAGATAAAGTTTTAGAGGCGGCCAGGCTGGAGCAGCGGACGAAATACGACATAGAAATGCTTCGGGAAATGGGGTATTGCAAAGGTATTGAAAACTATTCCAGGCACCTTTCAGGGCGCAGTCCAGGCGATCCACCTTTTACACTGCTGGATTATTTTCCAAAAGATTATCTCATTATCATAGATGAGTCCCATGTTACTTTGCCTCAACTTCATGCCATGTGGGCTGGAGACCGTTCCCGTAAAGAATCACTTGTTGAACACGGGTTTCGGCTACCTTCAGCCTTTGATAACCGTCCGCTATTATTTGAAGAATTCGAGGAGCGCATAAACCAGGTTGTTTTTATGTCGGCAACACCCGGCCCTTATGAATTAGAAAAGAGTTCACAAGTTGTGGAGCAGATTATTCGGCCTACAGGTCTGGTGGACCCTGAAGTAGAAGTTCGACCTGTAAAAGGCCAAATAGATGATTTAATATGGGAAATCAAACTTCGGGCACAAAAAGATGAGCGTGTACTCGTTACTACACTTACAAAACGCATGGCCGAAGACCTTACCGATTATCTCAAGGAGGCTGGAATACGAACACGGTATCTGCATTCTGAAATCCATACCCTGGAGCGGCTTCAGATACTTCGAGATTTGAGAATGGGAAAATTTGATTGCCTTGTAGGTATAAACTTGCTGAGGGAAGGTCTAGATTTGCCCGAAGTATCACTGGTTGCTATCCTTGATGCTGATAAAGAGGGTTTTCTGCGCTCTGAAACATCCCTAATTCAGACTATTGGAAGGGCTGCCAGAAATGCAGAAGGAAAAGTTATTATGTACGCCGATACCATAACCCAATCCATGGCTCGAGCCATAAGTGAAACCAATCGCCGGCGTAAAATACAGCTGGAATATAACCGAAAACACGGAATAGTGCCTACAACAATTAAAAAATCAGTAAGAGATGTAATTGAGGCCACTAAAGTAGCCGAAGAACCAGCAGATTACTTACCGGATAAAGATGTAACTAAGATGAGTAAGAAAGAGCTGAAGAAGTTAGTAGAGGAACTGGAAAAGCAGATGAAGGAGGCAGCTAAAAATTTAGAATTTGAAAAGGCTGCAAAGCTTAGAGATTTAATCTTTGAGATAAAGGCGGAAGCTTTTAGTACAGTTAAAGTAAAACATTGATAGTGAGAGTGATTTTGGTAAATGGATAAGATAATAGTTAAAGGTGCAAGACAGCACAATCTTAAAAATATAGATGTAGTTATTCCCAGAGATAAATTAGTTGTAATAACAGGTATTTCAGGATCCGGCAAATCTACACTTGCTTTTGATACAATATATGCTGAAGGGCAAAGGCGTTATATTGAGTCCCTTTCGGCTTATGCCCGTCAGTTTCTGGGTCAGATGGACAAACCCGATGTAGATTATATAGAAGGCCTTTCTCCAGCAATTTCAATTGACCAGAAGACTACCAGTAAAAATCCCCGTTCGACGGTGGGCACCGTTACTGAGATTTATGATTATTTGAGGCTGCTTTTTGCTCGAATTGGCAGACCTCATTGCCCTAAGTGCGGTAAAGCGATATCTCAACAAACCATTGACCAAATGGTTGATACAGTTATGGCACTGCCCGAAAGTACGCGCATTCAAATTTTGGCACCTGTAGTTCGCGGTAGGAAAGGTGAGTTCAGTAAGCTGTTTGAAAGTATTAAAAAGAATGGTTTTATGCGCATAAGAGTAGATGGAAAAATAATGGAAGTTAGCGACGAGATTAAGCTGGAGAAAAACAAAAAGCATCACATTGAAATCATAGTGGACCGAATTATAATAAAACCTGGAATCGAGTCACGGCTTGCGGACTCTATTGAAACGGCACTTTCCCAAGCTGAAGGATTAGTCATCGTAGATGTAATTGGTCAGCAGGAATTGCTTTTTTCCCAAAATTTAGCATGCGCCGACTGTAATATTAGCTTAGAAGAACTGAGCCCAAGAATGTTTTCCTTCAACAGTCCCTATGGTGCTTGTCCTACTTGCAGCGGTCTAGGAATCAATATGGAAATAGATCCAGAACTTGTCATACCTGATAAAGAGAAATCCATAGAAGAAGGTGCAATTGACCCCTGGAGCACCACTCCTGATGGTTACTATTACCAAATGTTAAGTGCTGTGGTAAATCATTACGGCTACAGCGTAAAAACCCCCATAAAAGATTTGCCAAAAGAACTAGTAGATATCATACTTTACGGTTCAGATGAAAACATAGAATTTTATTACGTAAGCAGGTTTGGAAAAAGAACCCGTCATTTTATAGGGAAGTTTGAAGGTGTTGTAAATAATCTCAGGCGCCGTTATCAGGAGGCCTCTGAATTTTCAAGAGAAGAAATAGAAAAATACATGAGTGCAAAGCCATGCCCTGCCTGTAAAGGTGCCAGACTTAAACCTGAGAGTTTGGCAGTGACAGTTGGTGGTAAATCCATAGCTCAAATTACAGCTCTATCTATTCGAGAAGCATTGGCTTTTTTTAATGGACTTTCGCTCACTAAGCGGGAGGAAATGATAGCACAACAGGTCCTTAAAGAAATAAAAAACCGTTTACAGTTTTTGATTGATGTAGGCCTTGATTACTTGACACTTAATAGGGCAGCGGCAACTTTATCCGGTGGAGAGTCTCAGAGGATTAGGCTTGCTACTCAAATAGGTTCTAGACTGGTTGGTGTGTTGTATATACTCGATGAACCAAGTATTGGACTACACCAGCGGGATAATGAAAAATTGCTGAAAACTTTAAAGGATTTGCGTGATTTGGGCAATACGGTCCTTGTGGTAGAACACGATGAAGACACTATGAGAGCAGCCGATTATATTATAGATATCGGGCCGGGAGCAGGGGAGCATGGCGGTAATGTTGTTGCCTGTGGTCCCTTGGAAGTCATAGAAAAATGCGAAGAATCTATCACAGGTCAGTATTTGAGTGGGAAAAAGCAAATTCCAGTTCCAGCTAAAAGGCGAAAACCGAATAAAGGTTGGTTGGAACTTAAAGGTTGCAGGGAACACAACTTAAAAAATATAGATGTAAAAATCCCTTTAGGTTTATTTACATGCGTAACCGGTGTTTCCGGTTCAGGTAAGAGCACTTTGGTCAATGAAATTTTATACAAGGCTTTGAAAGAAAAGCTTTACAAAACGC
The DNA here is from genome assembly GCF_021991635.1 of Tepidanaerobacter sp. GT38. GTDB lineage: Bacteria > Bacillota > Thermosediminibacteria > Thermosediminibacterales > Tepidanaerobacteraceae > DTU063. Next base: position 2,369 of record NZ_JAFFJA010000085.1, on the reverse strand, counting down.
GTAGTTTTCCCGGCGACTTTGATGAAATATTGGGCATTGAACATGTAGAAAAAGTCATAAACATCGATCAATCGCCCATAGGGAGAACGCCACGTTCAAATCCGGCTACTTATACTAATGTGTTCAATGATATTAGAGAAGTTTTTTCTCTAACTCCTGAAGCTCGCATGCGCGGGTATAAGCCTGGCAGGTTTAGCTTCAATGTCAGCGGTGGAAGATGTGAGGCTTGCAAAGGTGATGGCATTATAAAAATCGAAATGCATTTTCTGTCGGACATTTATGTGCCCTGTGAAGTGTGCAAAGGAAAGCGCTATAACCGGGAAACCTTGGAAGTAAAATATAAAGGCAGGAACATCGCAGATATATTAGATATGACCGTAGATGAGGCTTTAGAGTTCTTTGAAAATATACCCAAGATTAAGCGCAAACTCGAGACCTTAAGGGATGTAGGTTTGGGCTATATTAGACTAGGCCAGCCTTCTACTACCTTATCCGGCGGAGAAGCTCAAAGGGTAAAATTATCCACAGAACTTTCAAAGCAGAGCAATGGCAATACTGTCTATATTTTGGACGAGCCAACTACTGGTTTGCACATTGCCGATATTCATAAACTGCTGGATGTGCTCCAAAGACTGGTGGAAGCTGGTGGCACCGTTATAGTTATTGAACACAATTTAGATGTGATAAAAACTGCCGATTATATAATCGACTTAGGGCCGGAAGGCGGAGACAGAGGGGGTCGGATTGTTGCTACAGGAACACCTGAGGAGATAGCACAAAACCCCTATTCTTACACCGGACAATTTCTTAAGAAGGTTCTATGCAAAAACGGCCAAACATGGTCTTGAATTTTGCCACTTGATGTGGTAATATAAGTTATGCATTCGAAAAAATTAGTGCCGAAGTGGTGGAATTGGCAGACGCGCTAGATTCAGGGTCTAGTGCCCGCAAGGGCGTGCAGGTTCGAATCCTGTCTTCGGCACCAATAATGAAAGCTACACGTAAAGCTGATTTTAAGGCTTTACGTTTTTTATTTTTATAAGCGTGATAGCAGTTTTAGTGCCTTTGCTAGCATTTTGCTAACACAATCGGATTTTAATGCTTCCTAGATATGATAAAGATGTATTGGAATAGCTCAAAGAGGGTTTGGTATCAGTAAGCTATGGAAAAGATATAACTTAATAGATGGCCGAATTGATGTGAGGAAGGATTTTAACCTTTTAAAAAAGGGGTGTAGGTTCAAGAAAAAACAGGATTTAGGAATTCCTAAATCCTGTTTTTTGCTTTTACCGAAATGGGTTCTATATGTATATCAATATAATGAACGCCTCTGAAATGTTTCCTAATTTCATTTTCAATTTCGTGGTGCAGTTTATGGGACTCGCTTACAGACATTAATGGGTCTACAAGAATGTGCAGATTTAGTGAAAAGTCGTCCTCACTTCCCCGAGAACGCACCCGGTGGCAATCTAAAACACCATCAATTTTCGAAACCAAATCTATTACATCTTGCGGATCTAAAACTGCGGCATCACATAAGACTTTACTGGAGTTTATCAGTATCTCAATACCTGCTTTAATAATTACAATTGAAATAATAAGTGAAATTATTGGGTCCAGAATGGGATAACCCAATCGAACGGCGATTAAACTCAATATAACTGACAATGAAACATATACGTCAGTTTTTGTATGAATGGCATCCGAAATTAGGATATCGCTGTGGAGTTTTTTGCCTTGTTTCGTTTCGTAAATTATTACAAAAATATTTATAGCAATTGTTAAAATCATTACTATAAAACTGTACATGTCAACTTGGGGGACAACAGGGTTTATTAACTTAGATATACTGCTTTTGATTATATTTATACTTACAGTAAACAACAGCAGTGCTATAACAACCGAAGTAAATGTTTCAAACTTTTTATGGCCGTAAGGATGACATTCATCTGCCGGCTTTGCAGCAAGAGCCGTTCCTATTAAACCTATGATATTTGAGCTGCAATCAGAAAAAGAGTGAAAACCATCTGCTACCATGCTGGCTGAAGATATTGAAAAACCGACTACAAGTTTCATTACTGAAACTCCAAGATTAAGTGCAAGAATAGTCCAAAGGACTTTATTTATTTTTTTAATCCTGTCGCCGGATTTTTCCATGTTCATTCCGATACCCCCATTGCATATTATGGGAAGACGACCGACTTTGTGCATAATAAATATATAAAAATGTGGGTTTTAAGACCCACAATCTAAAACCTGCTGCGTAAAACTATATCACATATTAAGACTTAATAATTAAGTAAATCATAGCATAACCTGCTTGTTTCAGTCAATTCAAAAATCAATGCAGATCGCGTCAAGATACTATG
>NZ_JAFFJA010000084.1 GCF_021991635.1 Tepidanaerobacter sp. GT38 | reverse complement strand
TTTTATCCTGAAAATGTCCTACAATTATTTTACACTATGCCTTTTTCCAATTTCGGATAAATTTTCTTAAAGCTCAACTACTATACATTCTTAATATTTCCTCTGCCACCATTCTTCGCGTTATCCTCATATCCATTGCTCTTTTTTCAATAAATCTGTGTGCTTCGGGCTCAGTTAACGAAAAAAGTGAAATTAAAACACACTTGGCTCTATCGATAATCCGAATATCTTCTATCTTTTGAAGGAGTTTCATATTTTCTTTATGTAATGCTTTAATTTTTTTGTGTGTAGCAATGGCCAGTTTTAAAGCATTCCAAAATAAAGATTTGCTTATGGGTTTTGCTATTGTAATAACACCATAATCTTCAACTCTTTTTGAAACTTCATCAAACAATTCAGCTTTTACTATTAAAATCACCACATTGATTCCTTTTGAAGCAATGTTCAACGCAAGACTTTCACCAAACTCGTCGGGCAAGGGTGTATTTACTATATACAAATCAAAGTCTTTTTCTATCAACATCCTCCTTGCTTCCCCACCGTTGGATATGGTAGTTATATCTATAACTGAAGCCTGTGCCAACATCTCAGTTAAACTTTCAGCAACTTTTTTCGAATATGATATAATAAGTGCACTTTCCATGAGTCTCACCTTTTACTCAACTCAAAATATCAACGGGGTTATTTGTTAAATCACTTTAAAATAATATTCCATAAAATATTTTTTCTTATCAGTAGCACGATTAAAGTTTTGTAATTCAATGGTTTTTAAGCTGATAAATCGTTCAAGAACATGTTCATTTAATATACTTTTGAGAAAGTCAGATCTTTCGGCAAGTTTTAAGGCGTATCCCAGATTTTCAGGAAGGCGTGGCAGTGAACCAATTATACTTTCGTCAGCTGTATAAAGATCCTCATTTATACTTTCAGGTAGTGTCAAGTTATTCTCTATCCCATAAAATCCTGCAGCAATTACAAGTGCAAAAGCAAGATATGGATTTGTTGCAGGATCGGGGGATCTAAGTTCCATGCGCATTCTCTCATCATTGGCAGCGGGAATGCGTATAAGCTGTGAGCGATTACTATGTGACCATGAAACATACTTTGGTGCTTCACAAACGCCAAAACGTTCGTACGAATTTGGAATGGGGTTTAAAAACGCTGTTATTTCCAATATTTTTTCAAGCACACCTGCAACAAAGGACTCAGCTACTTTTGAGTGTCCCTTTTCGCCCAACCTGAACACGTTATTTCCGTTCTGCATAAGCGAAATATTTATATGAAGCCCGCTCCCGCTTTTGTCGGGTAACGGCTTGGGAGAAAAAGAAGCAAACAGCCCATTTCTTGCAGCAATACTTTTTACAACCTGTTTAAAGGTAATAAGGTTATCTGCACTATTAACAGGATCAGAAAATTTAAAATCTATCTCATTTTGTCCAGGTCCCCGTTCGTGATGGGAAGTTTCAGGTTTGATTCCCATTTCCTCCAGACATAAACAAATCTCACGTCTTATATTTTCACCTTTATCAAGAGGATAAACATTCAAATATCCGCCATTATCAAAAGGAATGGTAGTAGGTTCACCATTTTCATCGGTTGTAAAAAGATAAAACTCACACTCAGGCCCAATCATACACGAATACCCTTTTTGTCTGGTTTGGTTCACAACAGATATAAGAATCTGCCTTGTATCTCCCCAGAAAATACTGCCATCGGGATTTTTTATGCTGCATAAAAAACGAACTACCCTGCCTTGTTGAGGACGCCAAGGCAAAACAGATAACGTTGTGGGATCTGGAACTAATAATAAATCCGATTGTGTTATATCAGTAAATCCACTCACCGCATGTCCATCAAATGGAATACCATATTCAAATGCACGGGGCAATTCATCTGGCATAATCGAAATATTCCTTAGTTCACCAAACAAATCACAAAAAGATAGACGTATAAATTTTACATCATTCTCCTTAATAAATTCTAAAACCTCTTCAACAGTAGTTATCATTTATTCAACCTCCTCTTTTTATATAACAATATTATATTAAGAGAAGTACTTGTTGGTAATTATTAACATAATGCAAGTTATTTCCGTAAAATCCCAAGTCACTGCTAACCAAAGTAATGGTTTAAACTGGGCTCAATTAAGTAAATGATATTATGATAAAATAATAAATTTATGTACACGTTATGTCAACTTATTTGGTCATGCTTATTTAGTTACAGCCTATGCAGTAGGTAAATCTTCCCAGATTTACAGAAATAGCTATCTGGCGTAGTTGGTAGTGGTGGCGTGATAGGAATCTGTGATGTACATGATTTTTAACCTCGATTCCATTCACATTAACACTGCACTGGTAATAAGCTTATACAAAAATGACCCTTCAATCTTTTTATATACCCCAAGCAACAGTTCAGTTAACTGATCAGCCGATACTAGCTCGCCTAAAGCTTCAAGCTCACTCATCAGCTCCGTTTGCAGTTCATCGTGAAAAGAACAAAGCACTTCATAAACTTGTAGGCCTGTAGGGTTAGATGACACTCTTAGTGCGTTCGTTATTTTAATGAAAAGTTAATCGTGCCGCTTCCCACACTGGCTTTAATTGTATGTTTGGGCGACATGCCTATTGCTTTTGAAACAGTTTCTCCGCTCACGTGGATTTTTTCCTCAGTTCCGGTAACTTTGACGGTGCCTCTTTCCGCTTTTGCTTTCAAATGAAAAGCTGCATCGTGATTATCAATTTGCTTATAAAAATAACTTATTTGGTCTTTGTGAACGTTGCCAGGATAAGCATCTGTCCGATGAGTGCCGCAGCAATCGCCAACCATGAGAATTTAAGACCGAAAAGCATTGTCAGCAGTATAAACGCTGCTATAGCTGCAATCCAAAGTGCGCCTGAAAACAGTCCGAACCGTTCCTCCTGGGCCGGATCGCCGAAGCGTTCCCGTGAGCGCTTAATATATTCTTCACGCTGTTTTTTCACCCATGGTTTGCTCCTGTCCTTTTCGGTAAGTATAAGAAACGCGCCAAATGCCGAGCTGGGTAGGATAAACGGGATAAGTGTAGCAATCGCGTATGGCAGTCCAGCACTGTCTTCGAAATATGTTATTATGAACACAATAACACCAAACAGGAAAACACCTGCTGCAATCACATACATAAGCGCCCGCTTCCAATCCATCGGTTCATGCGTCGCAGTTTCCTGTGTTAGCCAGAGAAACAAAAAGCCGAGTACCGGAATAACTCCGAAAACAAGCAGCGAACCCAAAGACGCATTAATGTCGCCAGTAAAAAATCCCGACAAAGCTGCCACAATTATACCAAAGCCGAAAACAGTACCACATAGGATATAAAGAGCGATTCTCCATGTGGACATATAATTTCTGGTTTTCATATACATTTCAGCCAGTATTTCCTGTTTTTTCTTGCGGCTAATTTCATCTGCTACTGCTGACATATCACCAAGCTCATTGGTTGCCTTTTTAAAGGCCTCATTTTCATCCATGCCACTCTTTACAAGGGCCTTTATTCTCTCGTCCAGAAAGCTTCTAAGTTCTTCCTTGAAGTCTATAAGTGCCGAGGTCTCCTCATAATCTGAAAACAGAGAGTCGATATACTTTCTAGTATCCATTACTTTTCCTCCTTTAACAAATTGTTTAAGATCTTTAAGGTAAACTCCCAATTTAACATGTTTTGGCGATACAGTTCGCGCCCTTTATCTGTAATGCGATAGTATTTGCGACGTGCGCCCTGCGTTTCGTCTCCCCAATACGATGTGATATACCCGCCCTTTTCCAGCCGCTTATAACTGGAGTACAAGGTGTCCACCTTCAACTCGTACTGCCCACCTGTGCGCTCTAAAATTCGATTGTATATTTCCAATCCATAACGATCACCATTCATTAACATGGCTAAGACTATGGTATCCGTATGCCCTCGCAAGAGGTCTGACGATAATTTGGGTTCCACGGCAATCTCCTTTCAATCAAGAGTTTAGAAAAACTCATATCTTTGTTTGACACTAATTATTATTACACAAATATCTGTGTCTGTCAAATATATTTTATACTCACAAGAACAAAATGCCGCCAATTAAGAGGGTTTTCTTTCGCGATTGGCGGCAATCTATAATGATCAAACCGGATTCTCACTTATTACTCGTATTTGCAAAATGAAGGTATGACAGTATGCATATTGGCAGGAAGTAAATACACCACACTTCTAGAATCAACATTCCGATCCAATCAGCACCATCCATTTTTGAACTAAACATCCCAAGCATCGGCGCAAGAAAACAACCGATAAAAAAGACTCCATGAAACATTAACAGCCATTTTAGCCACTTATCCAACCTGGATCTAGCGTTAATCGAAAGACCAATGAAAAAAGTTGCTAAGGACATAACTCCATACCCCAATAGATCGTAGCTGAAGAATAATCCAAGTCGCTTATAATCAATAATTCTTAATGCTTCCTCCCCTAATGAATCTAGTCTGACTGCCGTTGTCTGTGCAAAATATACCAACAGAATCAAAACAGTGTAAACACCTGATAATACCAAAGCAGTATTTGCTGCAACTTTATGTTCATTATCGCTTTCAGCATGAAATCCAGCTATCATCATCACAAAGCCAAATGCGATAAACATGGATACTAAGTAACTTCCAAAATCAAATTCTATGAGCATACATATGGCAAATCCTATAACCGAAAGAGCAGTTATTACCGCTCCGATCTTAGCAACGGTAAAATTCATGAATAGGCCTCCTGATACATAAATTATTTTTATATGGAATTTCTATATTTATCGGTATGGCCTGAAAAAATTTCTTCAGCGCTGACGATTATGTTTATGGCCTCTAAAATCTAACTTTTTTAGAGCACCCTAGTGCAAAAATGCTGTTACATCTATAGATTGTTCACCACGGTTACATATGTGTGTCCTATTCCAAATAAAACCGCAAATGCGATTAATGCCCAGTGATGTAATAGCACCGCTCAGGAAAAAAATACATGTTGGTATAATGGCGAGAGCTACAGCTCTTTTTGATGCTTTCTCTTTTAAAGTATAATATCCAGAAGAGGATATATGAAAGCAGAAGAAATCCGTTTCCCAAAAGATAAATTAAAAGCATCTTAGTATTCGAAAACTCAAACTTCCAAACAAAAAGGGGCAGCCACATCAATATAATGCATCCATATCTTCCGATCTGCTCAATGAGATTCATTACTTTGTTTTTACACTTAATTGCAAAATTCCTTTTCCTTATAGCATAAATTATATTCGGTATCAGTATTGTGATGACAATAACCGCTCCAAACAGATTAATCCATCCAAACTCCATCGTTGATCCCTTCAGTCTTTTTTATGTTGAATTATTAATATGCCTTGGGACAGAATTTGTTTTACAGTTGAATGATAAAGCCTTTAAAAAATATATCGCTGAATATTGGTCATTTAAGCCTTATCAAAAGGTTTGATAAACTGCTATATAATCTGGATTATACCATATTTTAACAGAATTTTAATACTCCTCTACAGCCTTGAACAGAAGCGTCTCAAATAAAAACAAGAGTTGCTCGTTATTGGAACTTTCGCTCTTCAAAGCAAAAAATACACAATAACAGGCAACCCAACTGATGATAATCGCACACGCCAGGCAATTAATTATTGTACAATAAATCTTTTCAAATAATTTACATACCGTGAACAGACGGATACATAATAAATAATATTCAAAACCAAAAATACTCCTATTACTACCAAAAATTGATTTAAAACTGACGAATACAATACTGTTTGCAGCACGCTTATTGCAAAATATGTGTGAATGCTTGCAAGAATATAAGGCACGAAAAACAAAACTGCGATTTGAATACTGGCCACCTTTTTCATTTCCTCAAAACTTAATCCCAGTTTTGACATACCTATATATTTACTCTTTTCCTGATTCAAATCCGTATATAGCCTAAAATACAGGAAACTGCTAGCCCCCAAAAAGAATATGGCACCCAAGAAGAATCCTACATATAAAAACAATTTCTTGTTTTGATTTTCCAAATTATATCCTTCTATCCTTGTTGACCAGAAGTATTTGCCATGTTCACCTACCCCAAGTTTTGCTCTTAGTTTTTCAGTGACTTCAAGGGTATTTAGCCAATCGGGAATGTCATAGGAATATGAATGGTATTTCTCCTGTATATTTGTTATTTTATCGTAGGTTTCATCGTTAACAACCACTAGATTTGGAAACAAACCTGAGTAAAATATAACTTTGGGAGCTATTCCAGCTACTTCAAGATTTATTTCTCCATTATCAAGAGCGATGTTCTTCTGGCTCAATGTCTTGTCTCTTTTTGGATCAAATCTTACATATACGGGGACTAATAATGCCTGCTCTTTATCCAACGCCACCTGCTCCAAGCCTAATGCAGACGCACGGTTGTTATAATCAGACTGCTTAATAATATGGATTACCTGATTGTCCTTTGAAACCTGCTTTATAATTTCGCTCTTGTACTTTTCGTACTTAAACCCGTAGCTCTCCAGCATTTCATCAATTGTGTTTATATGCTGCTGCTCATTGTCATTACTGCTAGATGATGTGTAAGTAAGCGCAAATGGGTTGTCCTTTAGTGACTCATCTTTAACCACTGAACTTAGTGCATACACTCCTGTTATGGCAGTAAAGGCAACCGCAGAGAGAATAGTAACTAAAAAAAGCATACGCGCGTTATCTCTAATCCGATAGATGAGGTCGGAAATCCACAGCATATTTGTTTTATTCATATAAAAACTTCTATTCCTCTTCAACCGGGATAGTACAAAAATACTCAACTGAGAAAAAAACAAATAGGTTCCAACAACTACAGAAGTTGTTAAAATCACTTCGGTATACTGGGCATTTTCAATGAATAATATAATCTTGTCCAGCAATGGATTTATATCATACAATTGCGGAGATAAGGCCATAAAATAACCCAAACCCAATAACAGAACGGCTGCAATGGATTGGAATATGGAAAATCTTATCTCCCTGTTAGCTCTTTTTGCTCCATGTAAAAGATTTTTTATACTATTTGTGCGTATTATAAATGGAGTTAGTGCTGAAATTCCTAAAAAGATTAATGTAAAGAACCCAGTAGTCAGCAATATGGCTTTATATGGGAAATAAAACGACAGAGATTCATATGACAGAATATTGCCTAGAAGCATCAAAAAAAGCTTGGAAAATACCAATCCTAGGACAATACCTACAATAATAGCCAAACAACCTATTATCATATTTTCTATGAAAACCAGCCAACTCAGTTGTTTTTTGGTCATTCCGAGTATCATCAGAATTCCAAATTCCTTACTCCTAACTTTCAAAAACGCACTCACCGAAATCAAAACGAATAAAAATGAAAATACGAGTATAGCCACCTCAGTTTGTCCAATTATCAGTTCAACTGCCCCGCCTTTTTTGCTTGCTATAACAGGATGAAACAAATTGACCGCAAAAGAGAAAAAGACCATAATAGTAAAGACACTGCTCAAAAAATAGGCCAGATACACCCTTGTATTCCGTTTAACATTATTAAAGGCGAACTGTAGAAAAGTCACTTGCTTCACCCCCGAGCAGCGAAAGCACGTCGATGATTTGCTGGTAAAACTTCCGGCGGCTTTCACCACGATGAATCTCATTAAAGAACTGGCCATCCTTTATAAATATCACCCGATGGCAGTAACTAGCTGACATAGGATCATGGGTTACCATTACAGTGGTTACTCCTACTTCCCTGTTGATGCTTTCAAATAGCTCCATCACGTCTTTGGCAGCTTTAGAATCAAGATTTCCCGTGGGCTCATCTGCCAGCAGGAGTAAAGGTGAGTGAATAATTGCTCGAGCTATGGCAGCCCGCTGGGCCTGTCCACCCGATACTTCATAGGTCCTTTTTTCGAGAATACTTTCTATATTAAGCCTTGAAGCTACTTCCTTTAATTTTTTATCTATGGTAGAAACTTTTGCTCCATCCAGTGTCAAAGGTAGTACAATATTTTCACCGATGGTTAATGTATCAATTAAATTGAAATCCTGAAACACAAATCCAAGCTTCTTTCGCCTGAAAAATGCCAGCTTTGAATTATCCAGTTTATAAGGGTTTTCACCGTTTATCAATACTTCTCCGGATGAAGGGGGGTCTATGGTAGAAATGACATTTAGGAGGGTTGTCTTTCCACTTCCGGAAGGCCCCATAATTCCAACAAATTCGCCTTTTTCGATACTCAGGTTGATATCTTTCAGTGCACAGTGCTGTACCTTTTCTCCATATATTTTGAAAATGTGTTTTAGCTTTAAAATCTCCAACTTACAATACACCCTTTCGCCTTTTTTAGCTTTATTTTAAGGTATCCGTGCACTGCGTGCTATTGACTATTATTACACCAACCTTACAATAATGTAATATTTAACCGGTAAAGATAATTCTAACACAAGTCCCTTCTCCCGGTTTTGATTCTATTTCTATTTGATGTCCCAATTTTTTGCACACTTCACTGACAAGGTACAATCCCATACCTGTAGATTCCCCGAACTTTCGGCCGTTTTCACCTGTATAAAACGGTTCAAAGACCCGCCGGATATCTTGTTTGGGAATTCCGACGCCCCGGTCCTTTACCTCCAAAACCTTGCCTTTTTCGCTATCATAAGCCGATACAATGACTTTTTTGTTTTCACCTTCAGTGTACTTAATAGCATTCACCAGAAGCTGTTCTACTATGAACTTGAGCCATTTCTTGTCTGACTTAACCGTCATATTCGGGTCAATCCTAACTTCCGGATAAACCTTTTTACGAATAAAATACCTTTTTTGCTCATTTACAACTTCAATTGCAATAGAATGCAATAAGACAGTTTCAACAGTGAAATCATGTTCAAAATTTGTCAACCTTGCCATATTCAGAGCCATGTTCAACCCTCTGCTGATGCGTTCTAACTCTTGCCGGATATTTTCTACATAAGGTTCGCCTTCGTTTTCCTGTAGTATTAGGTGAATTACCGATATAGGTGTCTTCATCTGGTGAACCCATTGATTAATAAAAGTCAAGTGTTCAGCTTGTTTCCGTTTGTACATCTGAATTTGTTCCTGGTATAGGTTATATTGTGCCCTAAGCAGCTTATTTACACCTACCGAAATGGGCGTTGTCCCTGCTGATGATAGGGTATCTTCAAATTTAGAAGGCATCTTGGTCAACATATCATATAATCTTTTGTTGGAAAAATAGCGGTACAACAAAAATACTCCCAAAAGGAAGCTACTTAAAAATATAAAGTAATATACATTTTCTAATGTCTCAAATCCACCCAGATTTCGATAAAAAATAAATAGAAATAGCATATTAAAAAGATACAATAATACAAATGAAATATGGTCATGCAGGAAGATTTTCATCACTATTTCCTCCAGGTTACATTTAATCTGTATCCATATCCTCTTACCGTTTCAAGTGCATCGTCAATACCAACCTCTTGAAGTTTTTTTCTGAGTCTAGCCACATTCACATTTAGGGTATTTTCATCGATAAAGGCCTGATCGTCCCATAGTTTTTCCATAATCACATCTCTGCTTACAGCTCTTGGCGACATGCGCATTAATGTTTCAGCAAGCACAGCTTCCTTCTTTGTCAGTACAGTAGAATTGTTGTTAAAATGCAGTTCGGGCCTTTCAGGGTACAAGGTGAGACCTTCAAGCTCTATTCTTCTTTCTTCAGATACGCCAGGAGCAAAGTCACCATAGCAGCGCCTCAACTGACTTTTAATTTTTGCAATAACTACATCGTAATAGAAAGGCTTTGTTATATAATCGTCCGCACCGCTTTCAATTCCCATCACCTGATCCATTTCGCTGTCACGAGCAGAAATCATGATGATGGGAATCTTAGATATCTGCCTTATCTTTCTACACCAATAAAAGCCATCGTACCTGGGCAGATTGATATCAAGCAAGACAAGGTGAGGATTTTCCTCAATAAATATATCCAAAATTCTATCAAAATCATTTACAATTATGGGTTTATATCCATACTTCTCAATATGGGAGCTGAGAAGCTTTGCTATAGAAGCGTCATCTTCTACCAGCATTATTTTGTATTCCATACAATCCTCCTTAGAAGACTAAAAAATGACGAAAAAATCCTGCACCCATCCATTTACATTGTATCACAATCATGCAACCTTAAGCATTATCACAAATAAAAATGAGGGGAACAAGCAATTGTCCCCCTTTTGCTAATTCTAATTAAATAACCCCAATTGATTGTTAATATTGGAAGATACCCTTTTTACGGTAACCTTGTCCTCTTCTCCCAAGCAACCATACAAAAGCGGTGAAGTCGTGCTATGGAGTCGGGCGTTTTTGTCGACGAGACTCGTATTGAAATTAGCATAGCAATATAAACATTTATGCTGGCATGTATTATAGGCACCTACGTCGATGCTCTGTGCACATCCGCAGCTTAACCTTTGGTTGGGATCCTTTTTTATATTAAGTCTTTTACCTATAATTTTAGATATCAATTCATCGTCAATGCACTTTCCAGGCTTTATGCCATATTCGGTCAAATCTATGTCCTCACAGCAGGTCACAAGCTCCAAATCGTATTTTTTTGCGATTAGTGATAAATAATAGGCAATTTTATTTATTACTTCTTCGTTCATCGGTATCAGATGGATGCCCTTTAAATTTCTCTCTGTCTTCCTATACATATCTATAAAACTTATTACACATCTTTTTGTATATCCGCTGAGCTTTGCCGCTAAGTATTCAAACCACTTTACATGGTATTTTACATTATATTTATCGGTTAAAAGGATGGGATCATACCTCCATATCACTTTATCGCTTCCTATCTGGGCCGATAATTCCCGAAAAGTTTTTATTAAATATTGCTTTTCAGGAACGTTGGCTTCAATAGTTTTATCGTAAGGAGTCAAAGTAAACTGGAAGTAAAAAATATATTTATCTAACTCTGAAAGCCTGCTTAGCATAGGTCGGGGATTTTTTGACCAAAAGACGATACAGTCCACAACTTCCGGTGACAAGTCAATTTTGCTCACCTGGTGAAAGTTCATGGGGTTTCTTACCAGAACAAATCCCTCTCTTATTCTATTAAAAAACCAGTCAGAATAAAACGCCGGTATGTCCGTCCTTCTGCTTGCGCTGATAATCATAAACCTACTCCCTACGGAAAAACTTCACCGTTTTTGAAATGGTAGGAGGTCATGCTCTATGATTTTTTCCTGTATAAATTAATATTGCATCTCTGAAAAATTCAGCTGTTCCAGGTTGCTTTCTATCATAATAGGCTCTAAACCTTGGATCATCCACATACATCTGGGCTAATCCTGCATGGGCTTCTTTGCTATAATCATCCCAATAAAAACTCAGCCACTGCCGATGGAGATCTGCAGCTTTTTGAGCCAGTTCTCCAGCTGGATCTCCGGTCTTAAACGCTGCATCTAAGGTATTAAGAACTTCCTTTGTGAGCCTCTCTAATTCTTCATATTGCTCCTGAGACATGCTTAAAACCTTTTGATTTGCCTTTTCTAGAGCATCCTCCCCATATTTCTCGCGAACCTCTTTACCATACTTTTTTTCATTTTCTTCCACAAGCTTTTTCTTAAATCCTTCAAATTTTTCTTTATCAGTCATAACGATCTTCCCTTCCTTTTCCGCAATGGTTTTTTCCACATTGGATATCAACAAATCTATTTGCTGCCTTTTTTCCAAAAGCTCTTTTCGGTGTCTCTTAAGTGCTTGAATAACGTCAAAATTTGGATCGCAAATTATTTCTTTTATCTGACCTAAGCTCACACCTAGCTCCCTGTAGAACATTATTTGCTGAAGCTTATCTACTTCTTTCTGTCCGTATATGCGATATCCCGATGAGTTAATTCGGGCAGGTTTTAGAATATCTATTTCATCATAATATCTCAGTGTCCTGGTGCTGACGCCTGCCAACTTAGCAAGCTCTTGTACTGTGTATTCCATTTTCTCACCTCCTGTAGATTTAAGTATATACTTTTACGTAACGTTAATGTCAAATGGAAAAAATACAAACTTTAAGCAGCTCTTTCCCAGTGCCCGAAAGAACCATACGCCCTGTTTCAAGGACATAGGCACTATGGGCAATCTCCAATGCTTTTTTAGCATTTTGTTCAGCCAGGAGAATAGTAGTGCCTTGGGCATTTAAGTCCTGACATTATCATACCTGCCAATAAAGCCAGGATAAAGGGTACATTATAAAAATACGTAAGTATTGCCGCGGTGTATGCCCCTATTGCCATAAAGGCAGCATGGCCGAGAAAAAACAGGCCGGTAAAGCCGGTAAAAACCGAAAGGCCGACACCAATGTCTGCAAAAACATAGTTTTGACTCCTTTCTCTACCTGGTGCATGGCATATTTTTTAGCAGGGAAAAGTAAATACTTTTCCCTGCCTATGCCTTTAATAGCACACCATCAGCTATTTTGTTACATATTTTTCTACAAAGACAAATTCTCCCTCTTTAACCTGTTGAATTACAGCCGGCTTAGTCAGGGCTGCCCCAATTGTCGCCCCCCATTAAAGTATAAAAAAACATTTGGAGGTATTTCTCCAAATGTCAAATGTTAATTGTCTTTAGTTTACTATCCGTCTAAATATTTTCTTAATGTTATATTTAAGCTTATTTATCCTACTTATATAGATTGGCCAGTTTTCATCAGCTTTGATGCAATATCTTTCGCTTATCCTAGGATGTAGACGCCTGTGAAATTTGGCCTAGCAGATCTTCTATAAATTGTTTGGCGGTTCGCCCTGAGCGGCGGTTGTGCCAGAGTTCCCACTTTAGTGCCATCTGTCGGAGTTGCTCCGGCTCTATGTCTATGCCCTTGCTTTCTGCTAAGCCCTGGACGATGTTCAAGTATTCCTCCTGGTCAGGTGAAGGATATATAACGGTAATCCCAAAGCGATCTGATAAAGATAGTTTTTCCTGAAGGGTATCTTGTGCTCTTACCTCATCATGAGCTCTGTCGCCGTGGTACTCTCGTATGAGATGGCGGCGATTAGAGGTAGCATATATGAGCACATTTTCCGGCGCCGGCTCAAGACTTCCTTCAAGGACGGCTTTTAAAAATTTATAATCTGTTTCATGTTCTTCAAAGGAAAGATCGTCTACAAATATAATAAAACGATAAGGCCGGTTGCTAAGTTTTGCAATTATGTCAGGAAGACTCATCAATTGGTCTTTTGTCACTTCCACCATTCTCAAGCCCTCTGCTCCGAACTCGTGAATCAGTGCTTTAATGGTAGATGATTTGCCGGTGCCTCTGTCACCGTAAAGCAACATATTATTGGCACCAAAACCCTGGACAAATTGCTTGGTGTTTCTTAAAACCTGCTGTTTTTGCTCTTCATATCCTATCAAGTCTTTTAATGTAATGGGATCGGGTCTTGAAATACCTACAAGATTGCCGCCACTTTCTGTACTTACCCATTTAAAGGCCCAATATTTTGCAAATTTGCCGCATCCTTTTTTATTATAAAACTCAGCCAAAACATGGATATTTTGATGCCACTCTGGCAAATCTCTCAGCAATTTCTTAACATCATATTTTTCCTTGAAATAGCTTTCGGGATATGGAAAAGGTACTTCCCTTTCTATTGTGTACATCATAGGAAGTTCCACAAAGGCTCCATAGGTCTGCTTAATATATGATATGAAAGCTGAAAAATCAAAATCATAAAGCGTTTTTACCAATGTCAAATCCCTTTGGGTTAAGTTAACCAAATTTTGGCCCACCCCGATAATGCCCGTCTTTTCACACTGGAGGCTGAAGGGATTTTCATCTGTAAGGATAAGGTCCATTATATGATTTTGCCATATATTTCCAACTGAGGGTTCTATGGAGATTTCGCTTTGGGTTATGAGTATTGCTAAAAATTCATGGTAGTTGGATATAAGGACTTGAGGAGGTGCTTCTTCTAAAGTCAGATTGAGGATTTTTGTAAATGCTTTAACTATAGGGTCTTTTAATATGTTGCGGTAAATTACTAATGAGTGCACCGTCATTTGTGCATCTAATATACTTTGTCTAAAGCTTTCCATTCCATATCTCCTTTCAGTCTTCGTATAAATCCGGTCTACGGTCGAAGAAGAACGGGTTTTGCTCCCTGGCTTTATCGACCTGTCTTATGTCTATTACTGTAGTAAGGATATCCGGAGTATTGTCGCCTTCTATTAAAATCCCACCCCAGGGGTCAACCACCATTGACATGCCTGGATATGCCACATTTCCGGTTGTGCCGGCACGATTAACTGCTACCACGAAAAATTGATTCTCTATTGCCCTGACTATGTTTAAAAGCTTCCAGTGGACTTCCCAGGGTCCGGACCACATTCCCGGCACGAAAAGCACTTTTGCACCTTTAAGGGCTAGCTGCCTTACAAATTCAGGAAAGCGCAAATCGTAACCTAAAATAATTCCACAGGAAATTCCATCAATGTCAAAGGTAACTGCTTTGCTTCCAGGAGTTATTTCAGGTCTTTTGTCTCTCTCACAATGGACTTGATTGTAGCTTCCAATTATCTCGCCTTGGCTGTTTATTATGTATGAAGTATTAAAGACGCCCTGATCTCCCCTGCTTTCTATCATTGAACCTGCAACTATGTTGACAGAGTTTCTCGAGGCTATTTCTTTCAATTCATCTAATACATATAGTGAATTGTACTTTTGGTTTATCTTTTTATACAAATTTGATGTCCACATTTCCGGCAAAACTATCACGTTAGGTTTTTTTCGCTGTTTTAAAGCCACATTTAGCATGGCTTTAGCACGGCTTAGATTTGCCTCAAAGTCGTCGGCAACTACATTCATCTGAATCAAGGAAACCTTTAGGTTTATGTGTTCCACCACTAAGCCCCCTTTAGGCTTAAAAACAAATAGTTGTAAGCTTTAGTTTGATTATATCAAAAAAGTATTTTTTTGTAATTAATTTGTAGTTTTGTATAGTTTACACTATATTGCCCATATGTTACTATAATTTTATAAATTTGTTAAGCTTTGCCTTTAAAGAAAGGAGTTATGCAATGCAGTTTGCTTTTTGGCATAAATCTTTGATTTGTAAGCTGCTCTTGTTTACATTGATTTTTTCCTCAATTAGTTTATTTTTGCCCATGAACATATTTGCCTCAGAAGCAAAAGCTGACAAACAGCCTAAAATTAAAGTGCTGTGCTATCATCACATCGTTCCTGAATCTTTACCAGAAAGTAAAGGTACTGTGGTTACCCTTTCAGAGTTTGAAGCACAAATGAAATATCTCTACGAACATGGGTACTATACCGCTTCTCTAAAGGACATCGAAGAATTTTTGTACAATAAAAAGAAACTACCAGAAAATACGGTAGTCATAACTTTTGACGACGGTTATGAATCAAATTATATTTATGCTTATCCGATTTTAAAAAAATATGATTTTAAAGCACTGATTTTCCTTATAGGAAGTAGAATATCAAAAGATCACATTCAAGACCCAAATGCTATACCAAAGCTTTCCTATGAACAAATACGAGAAATGGCAGAAAGTGGTCTAGTAGAATTCGGCAACCACACCTTTGATGCTCATGATTTCGTAGATGGCAAGCCTCTTCTGCTCACTATGACTTACGACCAGCTGCTTGATGACTTTGAAAAGGTAAACTCGCTTTTTAACCAGATAGGTCTGTCTATACCAAAAAGTATTGCATATCCTTTTGGCAGATACAGCGATATTTCAATAGAGTCTGCCAAAATAAAGGGTTACAATATAGGATTTACGGTAAGTTACGGCTTTGTATATCAGGACTCGCCTCCAATGCTGCTAAATCGAATTATAGTTCCTACTAATATAAGCACAGATGAATTTAAAGCCTTGTTACAAGATGACTGTTTACCTTTACCGGAAGGGTTCGAGGATTCTATTCTCCTTGCTGTAAACTCGGATATCGCATTTGTCAAGGGAAAGCCCATGGTTTTACAAGCACCCATAGCAGTGGTAAAGGGAGTTTGCCTAGCTCCTTTGAGTTTTTTCACTGAACAATTAAAATGGGATTTGATATGGGATCCAGTATTGTATCAGGTGGCAATAAAACCATCAGGTAATGTTAGGAATAATTTTTGTGTTCCAGTATACATGATAAAAGGACAGCCTATGGTCCCCATAAATCCTTTGGCAAAGGCTATGGGATATGAAGTTTTGTGGCTAGAAGACCAGCAAATGATAACATTAAAGAAGCCGTAAATTATTGCGGCTTCTTTTTATTAATCATTTACTCTTTTGTTTCAGTTTCCTCTCCTTGTTTCCAGCTTTCCATCAGTTTTCTTACGTCATCGGGCATGGGAATGTCTGTAATGGCACTGGATATGTTCTCAATCATGCCAGCCATAAACTTTTTCATTTCAGGTGGAAGACTTTCGGTCATCTTGTTTACCATTTCAGCAGCCTTTTCCGGACTTAGTTCTTCAGCGTCAAGGCCTGCATCTCTAATTACCTGCTTTAGAGTTTCGGGGTTTTCGGGACTTATGCCGAATTTTTTAAATGCTTCGCTTATATCGCCGGGGCTTTTCATTGAATCTCTAATCTCTTTTCTTAACTCTTCAAATTTGTTACTCATAAAAGAATCCTCCCTTAGTTTTTTTTATGTTAGATACCGCAGCCGATACATCAACCAAGCCAGCTCCCTGGGTTTCTTCAGGCAAGCCTATATCCCTTGCGGTACTTAATACAGCATTTTTTACATTATCGGCATCTGCTCCAGAAATTGACATCAAAAGGGCGCAGGCACCGACTACGTGAGGACATGCCATAGATGTACCGCTCAAGAGCCTATACTCCTGGTTTATATATGTGGAAGAAATGTCGACGCCGGGTGCTATTATATTCACCTCAGGGCCGCTGCTTGAAAAATCAGCTGCCTTATCTTTATTATCTGATGCCGCTACAGCAATAACTTCAGGATACTTTGCAGGATAAAGCACCGTATCCTTTCCGCCAGAATTTCCTGCAGCCGCCACCATTATAATATTATGCTTATGGACTTCCCGAATAGCCCTCTCTAAAGCTTGGCTGTTCACGCTAAACCCAAAGCTCATATTGATAATATGAACTTTATTTTCTATGCACCAATTTAGCGCATCAATTATATCAGATACCCTGCCTCTACCCTTGTTATCAAAGGCTTTGACGGAGTAAATCTCTGCCTTAGGTGCTACACCCACTACACCGATGTCATTGTCTAATGCTGCTATAGTGCCTGCCACATGGGTACCATGACCGTTGTCATCATCAGCTCCGGTGCCTTCAACAACACTGTGAGCTACCTTGATATTTGCTTTTAAGTCAGGATGTCTCTGGTCTATGCCCGTGTCAATAATCCCAACCTTTATTCCCTCTCCCTGACAGTGTTTCCATGCTTTTGGTGCTTCTATTTTGCTTATACCCCAAGGAATGGTTTGTGATTTAATTTTAAGGGAATCTGCGGTTTGAGGAATTACCTGAATCATTGCAATATAATCATCTTCGATGAATTCTATATTGTCATTGGCAGTCAGGCTTTTAAAGCCAGCCGATATTTCATCTACCAAGCAGAGGCAGGCATTTGCTAAAGGCAAATGTTTTTTTATTTTTATGCCGTGATTTGACAGAATCCCTTCGGTTTCCTCTATAGAAACTTCATCGCGGAAGCCTATAATTTTATATTTTGGCCGATGCTTTTTTTTCTGTATTAATCCGGTTCCAATAACTCCAAGGGCCAAAACATAAAGGAGATACGAAAACACTTTTGTTTCACCTCTTTTTACTGTTGATATTGATAAATTATTCAGCGGGGCAAGATTTGGTGATTGTGCATATTATAAATTAGCGTTAAAGAAGTTGGTCGGAGGAGGGCCTAAATGGTACTTGAAAATAATTTGGAAGAGGTTAAGGCTCAGGAAGAGATTCTGCTAAGCATGCCAAATGAACCTGAAAAAGCAGAATCAGAGCCAACAGATTCCGAAAGCCAAGAGGACCGTACTGATTCAAACGCAAGACAAGATTCGACAAACTCTGATTTTAAAAAAATCATTTATAATGCCATAATCTCAGGGAAATTGCAAAAAATGCTGGAAAAGGTTGTAGACGGCATGGATTTAACAAAAGTAGCGCTGAGGAGCCTGGCGGATATTATTGATAAGACAAAAGATAAACTGGAAGGAAATGTTGAACAAGTTGCTGGGCCAATGGGCATGCCTATTATGACCGATATGTGGCTGCCTATGTTCCTTTCGCTTTTGCAGACTCAAGAATTTCAGCACCTCTTGGCAAATATGTTTGCACAGTTGGTTAAAGATGGATAAATCATCTAAAGTAACACTGAAAAAAGATAATGCATACTATGTTATCAGAAAGCTCCCTTGGGCATAGCTTTTAGTTGTAAAGCTTATGCTAGAAGCTCAGCTTTCATACGGATAAAATGAAAGGGGGAAAATTACATGACACAAGGGCTTTTCTGGATTTTCGTATTGATAATCCTGATCATTTTAATCCCGATACTCTTCTTCCTGTTCCCATTGCTCGGCAAAGAAGAGAAATAAATATAAATCATGACCACCCG
>NZ_JAFFJA010000083.1 GCF_021991635.1 Tepidanaerobacter sp. GT38 | reverse complement strand
TTTTAGGTGACATTTTTAAAAGATATTGACAGAGGTTTTTAAATATTTTGTTGTTATTCTGTGATAATGTCATGTTGAATTTATTCTGATAAAATGTCAGGTATGAGAGAGGAGACATTCAACATGACTCAAAAAGAGATAACTCGTCTTAGGGTTATCAATCAAGCTATCGATAAAGTGATTACCATCAGAGAAGCTGCTGAACTCCTCGGCCTCAGTGAACGCCAAGTGATAAGGCTTAAAGGAGGAGTTGAAAAATTTGGCCCCGCGTTCATTATCCACAAAAATAGAGGCCGTAAACCTCAGCATTCTATCCCTGATGACCTTAAATGCAAAATCGTTGAGTTAAAACTTACTAAATACCAAGATGCTAATTTCAACCACTTCGTTGAGCTTTTGGAACTATATGAGAATATCAAAGTCAGTTATTCTTCTACTCATAGAATCTTAACTCAAGCTGGTATTAAAAGCCCTAAAAAACATCGTAAGCTTAAGTCTCACCACAGGAGAAAAAGAAAGCCTCAAAAAGGTATGCTGGTTCAAATTGATGCTTCCCCTCATGTGTGGTTTTTTGGTAAAACACCTTGTGCTCTGCATGGGGCAATAGATGATGCTACCGGTGAGATTCTCGCTCTTTTCTTTGCCCAAAATGAGTGCCTTGAAGGTTATTTTGAAATCATGAGGCAGATTGTTTCTAAATACGGTGTCCCTATGTGTTTATACTGTGATCGTCACTCTATTTTCGTCTCCCCTAATGATGGTAAGCTGTCTATCGAGGAGCAGCTTGAAGGTAAGTATGTTAAACTTACTCAGTTTGGAAAAGCCATGGAGGAACTAGGTGTAAATATCATCAAAGCTTCCTGCCCTCAGGCCAAAGGTCGTATTGAGAAGCTATGGAATACTCTCCAGAGCAGGCTTCCTGTTGAGTTTAAAATCCGGGGAATCGATAGCATTGAAGCTGCTAATGATTTTTTAGCTAAGTTTATTGCTGCTTACAATGAGAAATTCGCAGTTGAGCCTGAAAGTCCTTTGTCTGCCTTTAGGCCTCTTGACACTTCAATTGAGCTTGATTATGTTTTATGCATCAAAGAAGAGCGTACTGTTATTGATGGTGGTGCTTTTTCTTACAAGGGGAAGTATTATCAGCTTGTATCAAAAGGCAAGGGAGAAGTAGCTTTGCCTAAAGCTAAAATTACTGTGCTAAATAGTTCCAGGATAGGTGTTAAAGCTTTATATGGTGGTGTGGTGTATGACACTTTAATTCTGCAAGATCGCCCGAAAAAGAGGGATTTAGAGCGTTCTGAAAAGCAAGCACAAAAGCGTACTCCTGTGAAGCCTGCTGCTGATCATCCATGGCGCAATGCGTCAAATAAAAAGCCCGTGTTCGTGTATGAAGAAACTGATAGTGAGATTCTTGAAATGCTCAATCAGCTCTTCAATTCTACACGAGCATGGGCATAAGCGTAAGAAAATATTCTATTTTAGCATACCCCTTTTGATGGATATTATCAAGGGCTTATTCTCTCATGCTCGTTTTTTCTTTTGCTGTTAAATACAATATTTAACAAATTTGTAACGTGTTTTGTTGTTTTTATTTTATGTCAAAGGTGACATTTTCATAGAATAAAATTACTCTT
>NZ_JAFFJA010000082.1 GCF_021991635.1 Tepidanaerobacter sp. GT38 | reverse complement strand
TTTTACGGGTGGTCATGATTAATCTCTTTTTATTTTGATTTGTCAAATATGTTATAATATAATAACAAATTATTTTGTACAAGCTATTGGCTTAAGGGGGAGGGTGAAATGACGGACTACAAGCTGACAGATGTTATCGATAAAGTAAAACTTCGGGAAATGCTGGCAAAATTCACAGAAGCTACGGATTTAGCTGCCATACCCTGTGATTTAACAGGAAAAAACGTGACTGATCCTACTAATTTTACAAGACATTGTCACATGGTGCGTTCCACTGAAATCGGAAAAAAGCTGTGCTACGCATCTGATGAAGAACATGGCCGAATATCCATGGAACAAGGCAAGCCGGTAATTTTCCCATGCCATTGTGGGCTGATGGATTTAGCTGCACCCATTGTAGTTGAAGGCAAGTGTTATGGCTATATATTATGCGGCCAGGTTTTTCTCGAACCGCCAGAGGCAGAGGACATCAGGAAGGCGAGGCTTAGAGCAAAAAAGTTCGGCCTGGATGAAGATGAATATGTCCAAAGCTTTTTAGAGGTAAAGGTTTTCACAAAAGAGAGATTGATCGCTGCTACGGAAATGTTAAATATTTTCTCTAACTACATAGTGGAATTGGGAATAAACAATCTTATGCAGCAAAGGCTTTTAGAGGAAGAACGACTTAGGCTACAGCTTGAAAACACCTTACACTCCATGGAACTAAAAGTTTTGCAGGCCCAGATGAACCCTCATTTCTTGTTTAACACTTTAAACACTGCCGCAAGGCTATCCTATCTTGAAAATGCAAAGCGGACCGGAGAAATCATATATTCATTGGCAAGTCTTTTAAGATATTCGCTTAGAAACTTAGAACAATTTGTTACTTTAAAAGAAGAGATAACATATATACAGCATTACCTGCACATACAAAAAGCCAGATACCAGGATTTGCTAAAGACGTCTATTGATGTGCCCGCTAGTCTCAATGACATTTTAATCCCGGTTATGACGCTGCAGCCGCTAGTGGAAAATGCCATAATTCATGGTTTGGAGCAAAAGGAAGATGATTGGGAGTTAAGTATTAAGGCCTATGAAGAAAATGAAATTGTCATAATTGAAATTAAGGATAACGGCGTGGGAATGGACAGTAAGACACTAAACGAATTGAATAAGTTCACGAGAACTGGTAAAGGACATGTAACGGGTATTGGAATTCCTAATGTGGATATTAGAATGAAGCGATATTTCGGATCTAATTATGGTCTGACAGTGGACAGCCAGCTAGGAAAAGGTTCCGTTACGAGATTGAAGTTTCCTAAGACTTTTAAAGATTTGGCTGCTTCTTGGGGTGAAGTGTAATGGAATATACTGTATTAATTTGTGATGATGAAGTTTTGGAACGACAGGTGCTAAAGTCTATAATAGAAAGTTCCAATCTGCCGTTAAAGGTAGTCGGAGAGGCCAGAAACGGCATAGAGGCATTGGAACAGTCGGAAAAATTAAGGCCTGATATATTGCTAATCGACATAAAAATGCCTGGAAAGGATGGGATAACAGCAGGGGCGGAAATTAAGAAGCTTTGCCCAAAGTGCAAGGCAATATTTATTACGGCATATGATGAGTTTGAATATGTAAAAAGAGCTCTGCAAATCGGCGCTGTAGAGTATCTGCTAAAGCCTGCCAGACCCGATGAAATATTGGCGCTTCTCGCCAAGACTGTGGATGAATTAAACCAAGAAAGGCAAAAGAAGCTCAAAGAAGAAAAGCTTCTAGAATCAATAAAACAAGCGGCTGGTATGCTAAAGTCAAGTATAATGGTGAGCCTCATTATGGGACATATAGAGGATGAAAGTGTGCTAAAATCCCGAGCAAAATTGCTTGGCATAAAAGAATTTCCATCTTCCATAATGATTATATTGCCTGATGTGGGAGCTGACCATTCGGAAGCCGAATTGGAGCGATACGAGGTTTTCAGGTTCATCGAAAACAAGTATTTAAATGACGACAATGTGTTTTTGTTTTTTATGAGTGAAGAAATTGTCATGGGCCTTACATCAGCTTATGGCAGTGCTGTTTCAGTGGCGGAAGAAATACGAAAGATGATTGAAGAGAACCTGGATATAACTGTAACTATAGGCGTTGGCGAAGACCACAAAGACATAAAAGGCCTTTTCAACGATGCTAGGCTTGCAGCACAACTAGGCAGATTTTACATTGGTTCAAACAATGTAATCACATCCAATATGATACAGGACTTTTTAGGTCGTCTCGGTGAAAACAAGCTTGATAAAGAAAATACCCTGCTAGAATATGTAAAAATGGGCAATTATAAAGAGGCATTAGTTGTTATGGAGCAAATCCTTCAGGATATTTTTGTATTAAGCAAAGGCTCTCTTGTGGATAGTCAGGTTCGGATTTGTGAAGTGATGGTTATGGTGTGGCGGACAGCCCGACAGGTAGGGCTAATAGAACCGGAAAATAGCTATATTTATTCAAACTATTTGCAGAAATTAACCAGATGCCAGACTTACGCAGCTTTGAAGAACTGCTGTGAGGACTTTCTGGAAGAAGTTTTTTCAAAAATAAATAATTTTGATTCCAGTGATATCATAAAACAAGCCATGAAGTATATTGAGGAAAATTACAATGAAGATATTAAGCTGGCAAGACTGGCCAAGGAAATATACATAAGTCCCGATTACTTTAGCCGCTTATTTAAGAAAGTAGCTGGCTGCACTTATGTGGAATACATAACAAAGATAAGGATTGAAAATGCTAAGATATTGCTCACGAATCCAATTATCTCCATAGCTGAGGTGGCAAAAAAGACCGGCTATTCAGATCCGAATTATTTCAGCAAGGTTTTTAAAAAGACTGTGGGTATGTCCCCGACTCAATACAAGAAAATTCATAATAACCCATAAAGTCAAATTAATCCAGAAAAAAGCAGAAAATTACCTACTTCCCTCTTAACTTGTCAAAAGTTAGGAGGTTTTTTTTATTTAAAATACAGATTTTTAACAAAATATTATAGAGGCTAAATTTTCCCTATATAGAATTTAAAAAGCTAAATTAAAAAAATTTTTTTAGGAGGGAAATTCATGGGTGGAGAAGCTTTAGGTATGGTTGAAACAAAAGGATTGGTACCTGCTATTGAAGCTGCTGATGCAATGGTGAAAGCGGCAAATGTGAAGCTAATTGGCTATGAAAAGATTGGATCAGGCTTGGTAACTGTCATGGTTCGCGGTGATGTAGGAGCTACCAAGGCTGCCACTGATGCAGGTGCAGCAGCTGCTGGCAAGGTAGGCCAGGTCGTTTCAGTCCACGTGATTCCACGTCCTCATGCTGATGTGGAAAAAATTCTACCGAAATCAGAATAACACAAGGTAGGAGGTGAGCTTTGTGGAAGACAAACTGGTGCAAAAAATTGTCAATGAAGTAATGGGGAAAATCAACAATGAGGCAAAAGAAGAGGCTGCAAACGCAATGACACGGATTAATCCGGGAATGACGGAATTTGTAGGTATAAGTGAAGGCGATACCATAGGCCTTGTTATCGCCAATGTGGATCAGGCCCTTCATGAAAAGATGGGAATCGATAAGAAATTTAGGTCAATAGGAATTGTTGGCGGAAGGACCGGAGCCGGTCCGCAGATAATGGCTGCAGATGAGGCGGTTAAAGCCACAAATACCGAAATCGTCACTATAGAATTGCCAAGAGATACTAAAGGCGGCGCCGGCCATGGCTCACTGATTATCTTCGGGGCAGAGGATGTTTCAGATGCCCGCAGGGCTGTAGAAGTCACCCTGAAGGAACTTTACAGAACTTTTGGAGATGTATACGCCAATGAAGCGGGACATTTGGAATTCCAGTATACGGCGAGAGCCAGTATTGCCTTAGAAAAAGCCTTTGGTGCGCCCGTAGGCAAGGCTTTCGGCTTGATAGTCGGGGCACCGGCTGCTATTGGCGTAATCTGCAGCGATACCGCAGTGAAGGCAGCAGAAGTAGATATACTGATGTATGCTAGTCCGGCAAAAGGCACCAGCTTTTCCAATGAGGCCATTATAGCTATTTCGGGAGATTCCGGTGCTGTGCGGCAAGCCATCATATCAGCTAGGGAAGTGGGCAAGCAGTTGCTTTGGGCATTGGGGTCTGAGCCTAAGTCTGTGACCACTCCTTACATTTAAGATTTTGTCGGAAGGGGGTTTATAAGTTGAAGTCTACGGCGTTTAAATCTAAAAGATTTAAAGTATTGGCCGAAAGGCCAGTAAACCTGGACGGGTTTGTAGCTGAATGGCCGGAAGTTGGTTTAATCGCCATCAACAGTCCCAATGATCCTAAGCCCAGCATTAAGATCGAAAACGGCAAAGTAGTGGAAATGGACGGCAAGCGACGCGATGAATTTGACATGATCGACCAGTTCATAGCAGATTACGCCATAGATTTAAATGTGGCCGAAGAGGCAATGGCTATGGATTCTACAGAGATTGCCAAAATGCTGGTTGACATAAACGTGCCCAGATCTGAAGTTGTGAGGATTGTACAAGGCCTTACCCCTGCCAAGATAACCGAAGTAATCAATCAAATGAATGTGGTTGAAATAATGATGGCAATGCAAAAAGCCAGGGCACGCAAGCGACCTGCCAATCAGTGCCATGTAACAAACGTGCGGGACAATCCCGTTCAAATAGCAGCAGATGCTGCAGAAGCGGCCATCAGGGGATTTGATGAACAGGAAACTACAGTAGGAATTACGAGATACGCACCTTTTAACGCCCTGGCACTTTTGGTAGGCTCTCAGACCGGCAGGGGCGGAGTTCTGACCCAATGCGCCCTGGAAGAGGCCTTTGAATTAAGCATCGGAATGAGGGGCCTTACTTCCTATGCGGAGACCATTTCTGTATACGGCACCGAGAGGGTATTCGTAGACGGCGATGATACTCCCTGGTCAAAGGCTTTCCTTGCATCGGCCTATGCATCCAGGGGAATAAAGATGAGGTTTACCTCAGGTACCGGCTCTGAAGTCCAGATGGGCTTTGCTGAAGGCAAGTCCATGCTTTATCTGGAAGCACGTTGCATAATGATAGCTAAAGGCGCAGGCGTTCAAGGCTTGCAGAACGGCTCCATCAGCTGTATAGGCATTCCGGGAGCAGTGCCCAGCGGAATCAGAGTAGTTGCAGGGGAAAACCTGATAACCATGATGCTGGATTTGGAAGTGGCATCCGGCAATGACCAGACCTTCTCCCATTCTGATATCAGAAGGACTGCAAGGCTGCTGTTGCAAATGATGCCTGGCACCGATTTTATTACGTCGGGATACAGCGCAGTGCCCAATTATGACAATATGTTTGCAGGTTCGAACGTTGACATAGAAGATGTGGACGATTACATGGCCCTTCAGCGGGATTTGATGGTAGACGGAGGCTTAAGACCCGTATCGGAAGAAGAAGTTCTTGCTGTCAGAAATAAAGCGGCAAGGGCCTTACAGGCCGTATTTAACAAACTAGGCCTTCCGCCGATTACCGATGAAGAAGTTGAAGCCGCTACGGTTGCTCATGGTTCCAAAGATATGCCCCCCAGAGATGTAAATGAAGACTTGAAAGCTGCAACGGAAATGATGGAACGGGGCGTGACAAGTCTTGATGTAGTTAAGGCTTTGGCAGAAAGCGGCTTTGAAGACGTGGCGCAAAACATTCTCAACATGTTAAAGCAGAGAATCGCAGGTGACTACTTACATACATCGTCAGTCCTGGATGAGAACTTCAATATAGATTCGGCAGTTAACAACCCCAACGATTATCAGGGTCCAGGCACGGGGTACCGCTTATCTCAGAAACGGTGGGATGAGATCAAGAATATACCCAATGCCTTAAAACCTGAGGATTTTGATACTAACAAAGGGGGGAACTAATATGATAAGCACTGAAGCTTTGGTGGATAAAGTAGTAAATGAAGTGCTCAGACAGCTTAAAAGTGAAGGGATTGTAGATAGTCCAAAAGTCAAATCCTCAAATATCGCCTCACAGCTGGATTTGACAGAGATAGGTCCTGCCAAACAAGGAACTGTAGAAGACGAAGTTATAATTGGCATTTCGCCGGCTTTCGGTCGTCACTTTCAAGAAAACATAGTAGGTGTTCCATTAAAAGATATTTTGCGGGAAATAGCCGCAGGAGTATCCGAGGAAGGCCTGCAGTTTAGGATAATAAGGGTAAATCACACTGCAGACGTGGCTTTTATTGCCCATACTGCGGCTAAGCTGTCAGGTTCCGGTGTAGGAATCGGAATCCAATCCCGAGGCACCACAGTAATTCATCACAAGGACTTGGAACCCCTTAACAATTTAGAGCTATTCCCCCAATGTCCTGTAATGACATTAGATACCTACAGAATGATCGGAAAAAATGCCGCCAAGTATGCTAAAGGCGAATCACCTGAACCCGTTCCCGTTGTAAATGACCAGATGGCACGGCCCAAATACCAGGCAAAAGCAGCAGTTATGCATAATTTCGAGACTAAATACGTAAAAACAGGTGTTAAGCCTGTAGAGCTTAGCTTTACTTTCAATTAGGGAGGTGTTCGGGATGATAGATGAAAAGAAAATAGAAGAACTGGTTCGTCAGGTTCTGGCAAGTGTGGGAAAAACACAGTCTACCGAGGGGTGTGCAGGTGGCACTTCACAAACTGAATGCAGCAATCTGGATGTAAAAAGAGATTATCCCCTTGGGAAAAATAGACCGGATTTAGTTAAAACCGCGAGAGGTCAAAGTTTAGATGATATAACTTTAGAAGAAGTTATGAATGGCAATGTAAAACCTGAAGACTTGAGGATAACGGACAAGACTCTGCTGATGCAGGCGCAGATCGCAGAACAGGTAGGTCGGCGGCAGCTGGCTCAAAATTTCAGAAGAGCCGCTGAACTTACAAAAGTGCCTGATAAGAGGATTCTTGAGATATATACTGCTTTAAGGCCTTATAGATCGTCAAAGGAGGAGCTCTTGGCAATTGCTGATGAATTGGAGCACACCTATAATGCACCTCTTTGTGCAAATCATGTAAGAGAAGCCGCTGATGTTTATGAACGCAGGCGGTTGCTAAAAGGGATGGAGTAACGGAGGGGTAAAATGCTCGTAGCAGGTGTAGATATTGGAAACAATACGGTAGAAGTAGCACTTGCCCAGGTAACGGAACACAAGACGGTTTTTCTTTCAAGCGGAATCGCACCAACAACCGGCGTAAAAGGCACAACGGCAAATATTACCGGAGTTAAGTTTGCCATAAATGATGCTTTAAAAAAAGCTGGAGTTGATATAAAAAACTTGGACCTTATCAGGATAAATGAAGCAACACCAGTGATCTCTGATATGGCCATGGAAACTATAACAGAAACAATAATAACAGAGTCAACGATGATCGGACATAATCCGTCTACACCGGGTGGAAGAGGGTTGGGGGTAGGGAAAACTACCCTCATTTTCCACCTAGATAAAGTAAAACCCGGTGAAGAAGTTATAGCAATCGTGCCTCAAAGCGTAGACTTCGAACATGCAGCGGCTATGATAAACAGTGCGTCAAGCAGAGGAGTTTATGTAGAAGGGGCAGTAGTCCAAAAGGATGACG
This sequence comes from Tepidanaerobacter sp. GT38, assembly GCF_021991635.1. GTDB lineage: Bacteria > Bacillota > Thermosediminibacteria > Thermosediminibacterales > Tepidanaerobacteraceae > DTU063. The sequence goes on along the minus strand of NZ_JAFFJA010000082.1, from coordinate 9,138 downwards.
GAGTGCTCATTGCAAATCGCTTAAACAACAAAATACCTATTGTAGATGAAGTGGCCTACATTGACAAAGTCCCCTTGGGAATGCCTGCAGCAGTAGAAGTAGCTGAGCAGGGATATACCATAAAAACCCTTTCAAATCCATATGGAATAGCTACGGTTTTTAAACTTTCACCTGAAGAGACCAAAAACATAGTTCCTGTGGCTAGAGCGCTAATTGGCAATCGCTCTGCCGTAGTAATTAGAACACCTGCGGGAGATGTACAGGAGAGGAGAATACCTGCAGGAAGTATAGTGCTTTTTGGGGAAAAGGGTAGGACTACTGTTGACCTTGATGAAGGTGCAAAAAAGGTGATGGAAGAACTTGACCGTATATATCCACTCCATGATGCCCAGGGGACTGCTGGCACTAATGTGGGAGGGTTGCTTTCAAAAATTCGCTCCACCATGGCTGATTTAACAGGGCAAAAGCCGGATTCCATAAAGATTCAGGATATATTGGCCGTTGATACATTGGTCCAGCAAAAAGTCAAAGGTGGCCTTGCCAATGAATTTTTTGCAGAAGATGCGGTGGGAATGGCCGCAATGGTAAAAAGTTCCAGGCTACCCATGGAGAAGGTGGCTAAGATAATTGAGGAAGAACTGTCGGTCCCCGTTCACATAGCGGGAGTTGAAGCCCAAATGGCCATTAACGGCGCTTTGACAACACCCGGTACTGCAAAACCACTGGCTATTTTGGACTTGGGAGGCGGCTCCGTTGATGCTGCGTATTTGACGGCAGATGGGAAAGTAAAGACGGTTCACATGGCCGGTGCCGGAGATATGGTCAATATGCTGATGGGTGCTGAACTCGGCATAACAGATAAAATGCTGCTGGAAGATTTAAAATGCAATCCACTGGCAAAAGTGGAGAGCATGTTTTCCATCAGGTTGGAAGATGAAACGGTGAAGTTTTTTGACAGCCCTTTAGACCCTCAACTTTTTGCAAGGGTTGTAATTTTAAAAGATGATGGGATGATTCCGCTGCCGGGGAACCTGAAACTCGAAAAGATAAGGACTGTAAGGAGAGAAGCAAAAAAGAAAGTATTTGTGACAAATGCCATTAGAGCCTTAAAACAGGTTGCACCGGCTGGAAACATAAGGCTTTTGGATTTTGTGGTCCTATTGGGAGGGTCTGCTTTAGATTTTGAAATACCGGATATGATTTCCGATGCCCTTGCCAATTACGGCGTTGTGGCTGGCCGAGGCAATATCCGGGGAACAGAAGGTCCTAGAAACGCAGTGGCAACAGGACTTGTGCTTAGCGGGTGATAGAATGGGAAGATATAAGGTTAAGCCAACAATTCTAATATATTACGATAATGACAATATGGCTCAAATACCTTTAAGAAAACTAAGAGAAGGATTAGAAGAAGAAGGAGTTCCCTGGGAGGAAAAAGAGGTTCATGGAAATGCTCAGTTTCTGGCAAAACAGGCAGCTCAAGATTCGCAACTTGGAATAGGCATCGGCCTGATATCCGACGGAACATGTCTTTTACAGCACAGCCGTATGTCTGTAGGCAATCCTATAATGAAAGTCATGGCAGGTGCTGATACCATGGAAAACTACAGAGTATTGGGGGCAAATGCTGCCAGACTGGCTAAAAACATGCCACTTAAGTGGTTTTAAGGAGGGAGAGTGTGAAAAGCCAAAAAGCGCTGGGGATTATCGAAACTTATGGTTTAACATGTGCCATAGAAGCAGCTGATACTGCCCTCAAGGCGGCAAATGTAATGCTGATCGGCTATGAATTGGCACGTGGCAGTGGCCTTACCACAGTGAAAATCATGGGAGATGTAGGCAGTGTAAAGGCTGCTATTAGTGCAGCCGATGCATCTGCTTCCAAAATTGGAAAAGTAGCAGCCGTTCACATTATTCCCAGACCCCACGATGATATAGAAATACTTATGCGCTCAGAAAAACCCTTGGAAACGAAATCTGATGAGCCAAAATCAGAGGTGGATCAAAGCCCAGAGAAAAATGGACAGCAGGATGTGCAGCAGATTCCACAGAAAGATGAAGACCCAGAGCAAAAATATACGTGTAACCTGTGCAAGGATCCCAAATGCCCCAGGAAAAAAGGTGAACCTCGAACAAACTGCATTCACTACAAGAAAGAAGATGCTTGAGGTGACGAGAGTTTATGGATATAAGCAAAGAGCTGGTGGGAAAAGTCGTCTGTACTGTGCTGTCGCAGCTTAAAGACGAAGAAAGACCAAAATTGGAAATAATCGTAAATGTTTCGGCAAGACACGTTCATCTGTCACAAGAACATCTTGAAATACTCTTCGGGAAAAACCATACTCTGACGCCTATCCGGGAGTTAATGCAGCCCGGGGAATTTGCTGCCAAGGAAACCGTTATGATTATAGGGCCTAAGGGAGTTATCCAGAATGTAAGGGTGTTGGGGCCTTTAAGGTCCAAAACCCAAGTAGAGATTTCTAAAACCGATGGATATACTTTGGGAATTGACGCTCCTGTGAGAGAATCGGGAAATGTTCAGAATACACCGGGATGTGTATTGGTCGGCCCTATGGGAGCAATTAGGTTGGAGCAAGGCGTCATATGTGCTCTCAGACACGTACACATGCCGGATGATATAGCAAAAAAGTGGAATTTAAGAAATAATCAATTTGTCAAAGTGGCAACTTGTGGCGATCGGAAGGTCATTTTCGATAAAGTTCTGGTCAGGGTATCGCCCAAATTTGTATTGGAAATGCACCTGGATACCGATGAGGCCAATGCTTCTGGTGTAAAAAGCGGTGATAAAGTATATTTGATAAATTAAGGGGGAAGAACCCTTGTGTCTCAGTGAAGTAAAGTCTGGTGAAAAGTTGTGTGAGGCATTTTGGGATTGTCTCAATGGCAGGATTTTCCACGGCTCTGGCAATTACAGGATTGGCGTGGATTTAGGCACTGCCAATGTGGTAGTGGCAGTGGTTGACGATGAAGACAATCCCGTGGCGGGGAAAATAGAAAGAGCTGAAGTTGTAAGAGATGGGATTGTGGTAGATTTTGTTAAAGCAAGGAACATTGTTGAGAACATGATACAAGAACTTGAGCATGAACTTAGAACAGATTTACAGTATGGAGCTTGTGCTGTGCCTCCAGGCACGGCAGCAGGAGATTTTCGGGCCACAAGACACGTTGTGGAATCGGCAGGCATTGAGGTGCTGGATGTATTTGAGGAACCAGTAGCAGCCGCCAAAGTTTTAGGCATGGAAGATCAGGCTATAGTGGATATAGGTGGCGGAACTACCGGCATATCTATAATTAAATCCGGCGAGATTATTTACACTGCTGATGAGCCCACTGGTGGAGTGCATTTTACCCTAGTTATTGCTGGAAATTACGGTTTAGATTTCGACAGGGCAGAAGAGCTAAAACTTGATAGTTCAAATCACAGGAAACTTTTGCCCGTAGTTAAGCCCGTAATGGAGAAAGTGGCTACGATAATACATAGACACATTAAGGGATATGATGTGGAAAAAATCTGCTTGGTAGGCGGTACAAGCAGTTTTGAAGGTTTAAAAGATGTGATTGAGCAAGTAACCGGCATTCCGGTTTACGTTCCTAAGCACTGCATCCTGGTTACGCCCCTAGGCATAGCACTTTCTTGCAGAAAAGGGGGTATATAAATGGATAACCTGCAATTAGAACAAAGGATAAAAGCTTTGGTGGAAGAAACCGTAATGAGAATAATGAAAGGCAGACTGCTGGTCGTTGTGACCGGAGGAACTATAGGAGCAGAAACTGCCTTAAAGGAACTGGAAGAAAGTATTAAGCATAACCGAATAGATGTCGATGTGATGATGTCTGCTGCAGCTTCAAAAATCCACGATGCTTTAAAAATAAAAGAGAGATTAAGTGCCGGCAAAATTTATATTGAAGGCAGAGAGAGGATTCAAAATCTTAAAGATTACACAGGAGTAATTGTGGCGGTTCTTTCCAGAAATACTGCTGCTAAAGTGGCAAACCTGATACTGGATTCCTACGCGTCAGAGCTGATGATAGATGCTCTAATGCTTGGCATTCCCGTTATTGCGGCAAAAGATGCGGCAGATGTGGAAGGACCCCAGTGGAGCAGGTTAGGCTTTAATTGGCCAAATGCACATCTCAAAGGTGCTTTTGCCAGAAACCTTTCCGTACTGAAAGACTATGGTGTCAAATTGTGTGCCGCAGATAGCCTCGGCGACATGGTACAAAAGGTTATGTTTTGCCAAAGGTCATCTGAGATGACTGAAGATACGCATAAAACATGTGCCATTAAAGTTGACAAAAATCCCGTCACCAGAAAAGATATATTGCCGTATTTAAACGAAGGACGGGAAATCAGCATACCTAAAAGTGCTTTGATAACCCCCCTTGCGCAGGATTTAATAAGAGATTTTGGCTTAAAAATCATTAGGGAGTAGGGATAAAAATGCTTTTAGCAAAAGTGGTAGGAACTGTAGTTGCCACCAAGAAAAATGAGACTTTAATCGGCTCCAAGCTTTTGATAGTAAAACCTTTAAGAAAAGGATTAGACGAAACAAGTGAAAGCGATGAGGTAATGGTAGCTGTTGACTCCGTAGGAGCAGGAGTAGGAGAACTGGTCTTGATGGTAGCCGGCACTACCGCCAGCCGCATTATGTCAAATGATAAGGCCCCAGTTGATGCAGCAGTAATCGGCATCGTAGATGATATAGAAATGAGCGGGGGGTATTGAGGTTGGCCATATATACCAAAACCGGAGATTCTGGCAAGACCAGCCTTTTTGACGGAAAGAGATTATTCAAAAGCGATACGAGAGTAGAAGCTTACGGCACCGTGGATGAACTTGTTGCAGCTATAGCCCTGGCAAGGTCATTTAATTTAGGCATGGGCATATCAGAGATATTGAAGAAAATTGAGGAAGATTTGTTTCTTGTAGCAGCTGAGCTGGCTACCAATAAGCCCAATGTGTTAAAAAGTAGGGTTACTCAGGAACATATAAACTGGTTGGAGACAAGAATCGATGAGATAATGTCTAAAACCAGTTTGAAAAATGACTTTATAGTGCCAGGACCGTATAAATCTTCAGCCTCTATGCACTTGGCGAGAACTATTGCCAGGAGGGCAGAACGGCAAGTGGTGAAAGTAAATCTAGAAATACCGGTTCGAAAGGAAATATTAATATATTTAAATCGATTATCAGATTTGCTTTTTGCCATAGCAAAATTACAAGAGGAAGAGGAGACAGTTAAACAGGCCATGGAAAGGGTAAAGACAAACTTTTCTCAAAAGGCAAGCCATATCCAAAATATAACGCTGGATGCAGCCAAGGCTATCATAAAGGCAGCTGAAAAGAAAGCTGGAGAAATAGGTGTGCCCATGGTCATTTCTGTCGTAGACAAAGGAGGTTATTTAGTAGCCCTTCACAGAATGGATGGAGCCCTTTTGGCAAGTATCGAAATTTCCATTAACAAAGCCTATACCAGTGCAGTCCTCAGATTACCTACTTCTGATCTAAATAAATTGGCAAATCCAGGAGGGGAGCTCTTTGGTATAAATACCCAAAACAGCGGCAGATATGTGACTTTCGGTGGAGGTATTCCGATTTTTTGCGGCAATGAAGTTATAGGAGCCATAGGGGTTAGCGGAGGAACAGTTGAAGAAGATGAAACCGTGGCAAAGGCCGGCTTAAAAATAATAACCGAAGGGAGTGAAGCTTAGCATTATGATTCAGGAAGAACTAATTTCCCTTATAAAAAATAAGATCATAGATGAGCTGTCAAAGGCTAATGGCCCCGATGAATCAGAGCTTGGCATATTTAATACGGTAGATGAGGCAGTTTGTGCTGCAAAAGAAGCTCAAAGGCGATTAAACATGCTGGATTTAGAAAAAAGGGAAATCATTATATCGGCCATCAGAGAAGTAAGTATTAACAATGCAAATTACCTGGCCGCCCTTTGTGTGGAAGAATCCCAGATGGGAAGGGTAGATGATAAAATAGCCAAAATTATTCTGGCAGCCAAGAAAACTCCAGGTACTGAAGATTTAACGCCTTGGGCAAAATCCGGCGACCATGGCCTCACCCTTGTTGAAAGAGGGCCGTTTGGGGTGCTTGCAGCAATAACTCCTGTTACAAATCCCGTTTCCACCATTGTCAACAACAGCATAGGCATGATTGCAGGTGGCAACACGGTAGTGGTAAATCCCCATCCCCGAGCGGTTAAGGTCAGCATAGAGACAATAAAGCTCATCAATGATGCCATTGCTAAGGCTGGCGGACCAAGGCACCTGATTTGCACCGTGAAAGAGCCTACCATACAGACAAGTCAACAGCTGATGCAGCATCCCGATATAAAGATGATAGTGGCTACAGGAGGACCAGGAGTAGTAAAGGCAGCCCTTTCCTCGGGTAAAAAAGCCATAGGAGCAGGAGCTGGGAATCCGCCGGCGGTGGTGGATGAGACTGCGGATATTGCAAAGGCAGCTCATGATATAGTACTAGGGGCAAGTTTTGATAACAATCTTCCCTGTATTGCCGAAAAAGTCGTCATTGTAGTGGAAAAAGTAGCTAAACAGCTGATGGATTCTTTTAAAAATGAGAATGTATATATTTTAAATGATGAAGAATCAGATGCAATTACCAAAAAGATTGTGTTAAACGGTGCTGTTAATAAGGATCTAGTGGGCAGAGATGCAAGTTATATTCTAAGTCAGATTAAAGCTGGACCAATACCTGATGTGCGATTGTTAATAATGCCTACGGACAAGAACCATCCTTTAGTTTATCTTGAACAATTGATGCCGGTTTTGCCGGTAGTGACGGTTTCTGATGTAGATGAAGCCATTGAGTTGGCAGTGAAGTGTGAACATGGCAACCGACATACGGCAATTATGCATTCAAAGAACGTGGATAACATGACAAAATACGCCCGGGCAATTGAAACTACAATATTCGTCAAAAATGGGCCTTCATATGCCGGTATTGGCATGGGAGGAGAGGGGTTTACCACATTTACAATCGCAGGCCCCACCGGTGAAGGTTTGACCTCTGCTAAAACATTTACCCGTCAACGGCGCTGTATATTGGTGGACGGATTTAGGATAGTTTAGTAGATTTGGCAGTTAGGGGTGGTATTTTTGCAAGTAAGGGAAGTGTTGAGAGAAAAAGGAGTGGTTGGAGCTGGAGGTGCAGGATTTCCTACCTATGCCAAGCTGAAACAGGAAGGCATCGATTATTACATAGCAAATGGCGCTGAATGTGAACCGCTGCTGGATGTGAGCAAGGAAATAATGGCAAGATTTCCTGATAGAATTGTTAAAGCCCTTAGCATTTTAAAAGATTTTACTGGAGCCGGCAGTGCTGTAATTGCTTTAAAAGGGAAATATAAACAGGCAGTAAAAGCTTTGAACGAAGAACTATCAAAGACCAAGCTCAATATAAGGCTCTTTGAAATAGGGGATTTTTACCCGGCAGGCGATGAACAGATAATGGTGTTTGAAGTCACCGGTGAGGTGGTGCCTGAAGGGGGAATCCCGCTTGCGGTAGGAGCGATAGTGAACAATATCGAAACTTTATACAATGTCTATGAGGCAATTGAGGAAGATACCCCTGTTATTCAAAAATTTATTACAGTTGGGGGTCAAGTGGAAAATCCAATTACCCTTAAAGTGCCTATAGGCACAACAGTTGGGTGGTTGCTAGATTTTCTCGGTGTTGATTATAAAGACAAGGTTATCGTAGACGGCGGCCCAATGATGGGAAAGATTGTAGATTTAAATTCACCTATAACAAAGGTAACAGGTGGTTTGCTGATTTTTCCTAAACATCATCCGGCAGTATCAGTAAAGGAGTCCGACCTTAATCGTATACTGAGATTGGCAAAAATAGCATGTATCCAATGCAGATATTGTACCATGCAGTGCCCCCGTTATCTCTTGGGACATGACTTGGAGCCAAGCAAAATCATGCTTTCTGTGGGATTTAATCTGACAGATGGCTACATTAAGCAGGCAATGCTTTGCTGTGAATGCGGATTGTGTGAAGCGTATTCCTGTCCTCAGCAATTATCGCCAAGGCGGGTGAATATGACTATAAAGAGCGAGTTGGCAAAAGCAGGTTTTAAGTATGCAACAGAGAAGACTTATTTCAATCCCAGAGAATCAAGACAGTGGCGTAAAATTCCCACCAATCGCTTAAAAGTTCGGCTGAAGCTTATGGAATTTGATAGACCAGCTTTTTTGGTTGACGGAGATTTTGTAAAACCGCCGGAGGTTCACATACCTATGAAACAGCATATTGGAGCACCTGCAGTTCCTGTAGTCAGTGTCGGTGACAGAGTTACAAAATTTCAGGTTGTTGGTCGGGTTCCGGAAGATAAATTAGGATGCAATATTCATGCAAGTATAGATGGAACTGTGGTGCATTGTGATGGTCACAAAATTGTCATCCGGGGGGAGGATGTCAAATGATAAGAGCCATAGGTATTGTAGAGACCATCAGTATAGCGGCAGGTATTGAAACAGCTGATGCAATGGTAAAGATTGCGCCGGTAAAACTTTTTCTAGCAAGGCCTATTTGCCCCGGCAAATTCCTAGTTCTTGTAGGCGGAGAGGTGGGAGCGGTTAAAAACTCGATAAACGAAGGCTTCCGAAAAGCTAAGGATTATCTAGCCGATTCTATATTGATTCCGCGGGTCCATGAAGATGTATTTCCGGCATTAGAAGGGGCTACGGTGCTTGATGATTTAGACTCCATTAATGCCCTGGGAGTAATAGAGACATTTTCTGTAGGTGCAAGCATTCTTGCTGCCGATGCTGCTGTCAAAGCGGCAAACGTAAAACTTATGGAGATAAGGGCAGCTGTAGGATTGGGCGGTAAATCCTATGTAACTATGCTGGGAAGTGTAAGTGCTGTAATATCAGCAGTTGAAGCAGGTCGCCAAAAAGCCGAGCCGGAAGGGACGCTGGTAAAAAGCATAGTAATCCCCAATGTATCTAGAGATGTGTTAAATTACCTCCTTTGAAAAATTGGTCGGATAATGACACTTTCTTGATGTTTAGATTCAAAAAAGCATCCTAAAAAGATGCTTTTTTGTTTTGAGACTTACTCATAGTGTAAAATAATTGTA
>NZ_JAFFJA010000081.1 GCF_021991635.1 Tepidanaerobacter sp. GT38 | reverse complement strand
CTCCAAAGGGAGCATATCATTACACCTTAAAGCAGTTTTTTTTGTTTTTATTCGCTTTCATCAAATTCTATTTCAGTTTTGCAATTAGGACATTCTGCTTTGCCATCTACTACAAAATCTTTATCAATATACACTGTTTCATGACACTTTGGGCAATCTGCTTCTAGAAAATCTTCATCGTCAAAATCATACTCATACTCATCGTCATAATATTCATCATCATCGTATTCATCATATTCTTCATCATCTTCTTCGTCACAATAAAAATCATCTTCTAATTCTCCAAGATCTTCATCAATGGACTCTACGTATTCCTGAGTTTCATCAATAGCCATATCTAAGTCCTCAATTGCTTCTGCCATTTCATCCAAGACATCTATTATCTCTGAAAATACCTTTTTAAGTTTGCTGTCTTGGATTTCAAGACCTTCAGCAAGGCCCTTCACATAAGACACTTTTAACCTGATATCATGCATAGTCATTCCTCCTTTCATAAGTTACACTCTACTTAAATACTCCCCTGTTCTTGTATCTACTCTTATTACATCACCGATGTTTATAAACAGAGGCACTTGGACTGTCAGACCAGTCTCCAAAGTAGCAGGTTTAGAACCACCTGTTGCTGTATCACCCTTAAATCCTGGCTCAGTTTGAGTTACCTCAAGTTCTACAAAAGTAGGCAGTTCTATTCCAATGGACACCCCATCATAAAACATAACCATAACTTCCATATTTTCTTTCAAGTATTTTATGGCATCCCCCATTTGATCTTCGATAAGAGGTATCTGTTCATAGGTTTGGGTATCCATAAAATAGTATACGTTACCTTCAGAATATAAATACTGCATGGTCTTTCTTTCTACCATAGCGCGGTTGAGCTTTTCGCCTGCTCTAAAGTTTCTTTCAAAAACTTGTCCTGTCTTTATATTCTTTATTTTCGTTCTAACAAAGGCGGCTCCTTTTCCCGGCTTTACATGCTGAAAATCAACTACCATGTAAACATCGCCGTCGATTTCCACTGTTACTCCTGTTCTTAAATCATTAGTTGATATCAATAAAAACACCTCCAATTATAAGCAAATTAATCTTTTTTCACTATGAGTTAAATTTTCACACCCGTTTTCGGTTAATACAATCATGTCTTCTATCCTTACCCCGCCAAACTTTTCTATGTAAATCCCAGGTTCGACTGTTACAACCATGCCCGGCAAGAGTGTACTTTCGCTTTTGGGAGATAATCTAGGCTCTTCATGAATCTCCAACCCTACACCATGACCTAATCCATGGCCAAAGTTTTTACCATAACCTTGCTCAGAAATATAGTCTCTGGCAACATAGTCAATATCTTTACCCTTTAACCCTGGCTTTATTAACTCTAAAGCCTTTATTTGTGCGCGAAGGACAGTATTATAAATTGACTGCTGTTGCTCTGAGGGTTTACCAATTACGATAGTTCTTGTCATATCAGAACAATATCCATTGAAACGAGCACCAAAATCTATAGTAACAAAATCTCCATATTGTAATTTGCGTTCTGAAGGTATTCCATGGGGCAATGACGTTTTAGGACCTGAAATTAATATTGTCTCAAAAGCTACTTTCTTTGAGCCACTTTTTTTCATAAAGTACTCTAATTCAGCTACTAAATCTAGTTCACTTTCTCCAGGTTTGATAAAACCTAAAATATGTTCAAAAGCCTTATCAGTTATTTTTTGAGCATTTTTTATAAAGGTTATTTCATTTTCGTCTTTAATGATTCTTAGCTCTTCTATTAACCCATCAGTCTTCAGTAATTTTATATTTTTAAAATGAGAGATCAGATTATCATACTCTTTGACAGTAAGTGAATGACGTTCAAATCCAATAGTCAGTAAGCCTAATTCTTTTATAATATTGTGGGCAATCGAAAAATGAGAAACGCCAGAGCCTATTTCTACTACTTCAAAACTTGTCTCATGTTTTGCTTGCTCAGAATATCTAAAGTCAGTAATAATATAATTTTGGGAGCCAGTTATTATTGCTATGCCTTCTCCTGAAAAACCGGATATATAATAAATATTCTCAGGCTTACTTACAATTAGTCCTTCTAAATTGTTCTCAGAGAGTTTTTTTGCTAAATTATTAACGCGAACCTGAAACAAGTAACCCCCCCTTTGAAATATAGATATCCTGTAAAGTTGCTATTGTGAGTATTTCCCCCAGAGTTTATAATTATTCCCTAATAATATTACCATATTTCCTTTTATTTGAATAGAGTTTGAAGTTTGCTGTTAAGTTGTTTGAGGAAAATAGTATAGGTTGACTTTAACAGTAAGGGTCCACGGAAAATTTGAATTTGATATATCCTCAATTTTTGTTAATCGCAATTCATTAACTTGGGAAATTCGGGAACAGCTTTCTAGCTTATCAAGAAAACTTATTAGCGAATCAAACTCTCCACCAATTGTTATTTCACAAGGAACTATATTGACTTCAATTTCTGAAAAGTTCTCTGTTATTATGTCTTGGGGCAATATTGAAATTATGGTGATTTCTAGTTGTTCTCCCCATACTTCAAGTTCCCCGATAAACTTTGACAGGTCGTTATTTCCAGGCACACTTTTCAGCAAGTCGGTATATTTACCCAAAATTTCATCGTAATTTAGATATTTTCTGTATAATTTTTCATATGATGATTTTTCTTTGTTGAGTTCACTGAGCTGGTTTTCTAAACTGTTTAGTTTAATTATCCTAGGCACAATTGCAAAGGATACGCTAAAAAAAATAAAACTGATGACCAACAAAAAAATCAACACCAGCTCTCTCTTTGTAACAGATCTCCTAAAACCACCTAAGTATTTTCTCATTGCAATCTTTCCTTTGACAGTTCAACAATTATTTCAAAAGCATAATTATGTTTTACATCATATCTAAATTCCGTAAAACGCGTAAAACCTAGTAATACATCTAATACGCCATCTATAGTTTTTAAATCTTCCATTAACCGTGAAACATAAACATGCCTGGGAGTATATCCACTGATTTTAATCCTACCGGATTCTTCTATACCTATGTAAATTATGCTTACTTCGTTTGGGACTAAATCAACTATACAATTGATTGTTGTAGAATAATTTGTTTTATTTTTAAATACATCATTATAAATCTTCTGTCTTTTTTCAAAGTCATTTAATATTTTCTGAATGTCGCTGTTAATTTGGATTTTAGACTTTATTTTAGCAATATCTTGATGTGCTTTTAAAATTTCATCTTCTAAAAATAGTATCGAATTGCTGGTGGTTATAATAATAACTATTAATAAAACTAACAAAATGCCGCCTGCTAATATACAAAAAAGGCTTAGTCTCTTTTTGTTTTGTACGACTAAAATTTCTTTAGGAAGAAGATTTAATTTATGCATAGTCTAACCTCGTAAACCAAAACCTATAGCACTGAAAAAATCCATTGGGTTTTCTATATTTGAATGATTTTCAACAATAAAGTTACATTCTAATTCGTTTCCTAAATAAGTATCAATTTTAAAATAGTTCCTAAAAACTTCCTTTAATGCACTGTTTTTCCCTAACAATATTATTTTATCAATCGGGGACTTTTTGCTTTGCAAAAAATAAAAATTAAAAATTCTAGAGATTTCTTGTAGAAAATTTTCAAAGGAGATATTAGAGGGAAAATCAAGATTCCTATTTAAAATTAATATGCCATTTTCTACAATGGTAATTTCGCTGTGTGTAACACCTAAGTCTATAATTGCCGATACATCGGTCTTTTTTTCAGTTTTTAATACACGTGCATTAGCAAGAGGATATACATCTATTGCCCTTATGTTAAATCCTGCTTCAGTTAAGATTTTAGTGTAAGTCATTATTAAATTTTTGGGAACTGCTACCAATAAAACACGACAGATATTTTTTTGTTCTTCTAGTATCTCATAATCACTTATGTATTCATCACTAAAGATAGTATCAAATTCCTGCATTTCCCAAAATATAGCTTCTTTTAACTCTTTTTTGTTTAATAAAGGAAAATTGACATATCTAAATGCAGCATAATTGCTAGAAACTCCAATAACCACGCTATTTGAGGATAACCTTTGCTTAATTTCTGCTAGGACTTGTTTAATTGCAAATTGTTCTTGCTGAGTTTTAAAAACTGTGGTGCCTAGCGGATTTTCAATTTCATAAAGCCCTTTTATTATGTTTTTATTTCCCCTTTTTACTAAATGAGCAACTCTAATGTTATCAGCCCTAATATCTATTCCCAAATATGAGGACTTAAAAAACATTTTTTCACCACCAAGGTGTTTTTTACTTTATCCAGGTTCCAAAAGGGGTTACTTTAGTTTTTATAGTCAATTTTTCAAATGGAACACTTACTGATAGCAACATCTCTATATAGTCATTCGTAGATTGAATAAATTTTAAATCGCTCAATTCAGCTATAGGGTTCGTACCGGCGTTTCTTTTTCTATATAGAACTCCATTTTGAAAATAAAATATTATTTGTTCTCCAGCAGCGGTGGTTATTTTAATTTCGTTTTCAGATATTACTTCAACAATCCTGGCCTGTCTTAAGGCTGAAGAAAGCCACAGGAAAGCTTGTCTTACATTTTGCTGTGCATAAAGTCTGAAATCTTCGCGCTTGTAAGCTTTTTCTGCTATACTGACCATAGCAAAAGTGGCAGTTAAAATTAAGCTTAACAGGCCCAATGAGACTATTATTTCGATAAGCGTAAATCCTTTGGAATTTTTAGTAGTTGCCACGGTACGTAGCAATATGTACCACCCCATTATTACCATGTACCTTCACTATTATTTTTATAAGATTTGGTTCTTCAAGTTGGATTTGTACACTTCTTTCAAAATATAAATCATCAAACTTTATGTTTTCTTCTATATGAGTGCCAAGTTTTAATAAAACTTGATCGAATGAAAGGGCTTTTAATTCCTCGATTTTTTCTTGAGCTAATGTTGTTGCAATCAATATTTCTTTACTTTTTATGTTGGAAAATAAACTTTGAGATAATAATGTGCTGACAGGAACTGCGATTAAAGCTAAAACAGTTACAGATATAATAATTTCAATAAGCGTAAATCCCTTATTACGCATGATATTTCTCCTAATATGTAAAAATATAGTTGTAATTTTTAAATAAAGTTATGGAGGGGTATACCCAATTCTTACCCTGCCCGTAGATACTGAAACGATAACATAAAGTGTATCTCTACCGTTTGTAATGGCTATAGTGCCTCCTCTATTAGGGGCTCCTGTTGGATAAAACGCTATGGTCTTATCAACTTCAGAATAAGTTGTCCAATCTAAACGCACTCCTGGTGGCAATTTTATCATTTTTCCTCGACTGCCTGACATCATTATATAATTGTCTTTACGATTTAGATCCAGCACTATTTTACAAGAAACACCTTTAGTTATGGATTTTTGCTGAGTTACCCTTATATTTTGAGCAAGTTCTTTGGCAGCTGTTTCTAATTTGTATTTGGCAAGTGTATTTTTAAAGTTAGGAATAGCTACTACAGACAATAAGCCAAGTATTGCTATTACTAATACTATTTCGATTAAAGTAAAACCGTTAATTTTATGCACATTTTTACTTTTATACATATACAATCCCTGCTAAAATAGCTTATATATTTCAAACATGGGCATTACCATTGATACAACGATAAAAGCAGTAATAATTGTAAATACAATAATAATTACAGGTTCCATAAGTGCCATCAATCTTTCTTGCAAAATATCTACATCATTTTCATGCATTAAAGCAACCATACCTAAGGTTTTTTCTAAAACACCTGCTTCTTCTCCTGTTGCTACCATTTTTGTCATGATTGGCGGAAAAACTTTCTCGCTTAAAACTTCAGACAAATTCTTTCCTTGACTCAAACCTATCATCATTTTTTGAAGTTCTCTTATCATAACGCGGTTTTTTACTGTGCCCGCAGCTATTTCTATTGCATTTAAAATAGGTATTCCACTTGAAACTAAAATATATAGAACCCGCATTATTCTAGCAGACAAATCCTTTTTTACTAATTCACTGACAAAAGGAATAGAAAGCATTAATTTATCTAGTTGATAAGATAATCTTTCTGATTTGATGCATCGCGATAAAATAGGCAACAATGCAAATAACAGCAACAAGGCTATTATAAAAATTTGCGCAATATGTGAACTTATCCACATGAGCATTTGCGTGGACCTTGGCAGTTTAGCTCCAAAGGAAGAATATATATTGGCATAAACCGGCAAAACTTTTATTGTTAAAAAAATTATAACCACAAATGATGTTATTCCCAGTATACAAGGATATGCCAATACATTTTTTACTTTTTCACTTCGCCTTGCAATATCAGAATAATAACCAGAAAGCATTTCAAAAATAGCACTCAAGTTTCCTGAAGCTTCTCCTGCTTCAATCATAGCAACAAAAACTTCAGAAAATACATAGGGATAGTTTTTTAAGGCATCTGCTAAAGAATAACCGCATTTTATATGCCAATTAATATCTATAAAAATATTGCGCATTTTCCTATTTTGCGTTTTGTTGATAATGAAATTTAAGCTTTCTATAATATCTGCACCAGCTTCTATCATTGCTCCAAATTGTCTACAGAAAACTGCCAATTCGTTAGGACTTGGTCTTTTAAAAAAAGCCATTAGCAGATATAAAAAACTGTTTGTGTTTACTTCTCTAATCTTAACTGGCACAAAACCTCGATCTTTTATTCTTTTTGCAACTAAATACATATTTTCTGTGTTTAGTAGACCACTAATTTCTTCACCACCAAAACTTCTCCCTTTGTAATAATAAAGTGCCATCAATATCAGCCCTTTATAGGAATTTACTTAAAAAGCAATCCCATCAATTCTTCTGTGGTTGTAACGCCTTTTTTAATAAGCTCTATACCATTTTCTTTGATATTTTTATAACCGAGTTTACGGGAAACTCTATCAATTTCTTGTGATGAAGCCTTTTTTGAAATCAACCGACGGTGCGCCGAATGAATATTTATTATTTCACCTATAACTGTGCGACCATTGTAACCGGTGTAACTGCAAAAATCACACCCTTTGCCCCTAAAAAGTTTAAGCTTTCGACCTTTAAACCCCAAAAATGTCCTCTCGATTTCTGATGAAGTATATTTTTCTTTACATTTTTTACATATTTTCCGCACTAATCTTTGAGAAATAATTCCTACAAGGCAAGAAGCCAAAAGGTAAGATTCTACTCCCATGTCTAGCAATCTAACAATGGCACCTGATGCATTATTAGTATGTAACGTTGAAAATACTAAATGGCCAGTTAGTGCTGCCCTAATAGCAATATCTGCGGTTTCTTTATCTCTTATTTCGCCAACCATAATTATATTGGGATCTTGCCTTAAAATAGCTCGTAACCCGCTAGCAAATGTTATACCAGTCTTGGGATTTATTTGAACTTGATTGATGCCTGGTAAAGCAAATTCAACGGGGTCCTCAAGGGTTACTATATTTTTATTCGGTTTATTAATATAGTTAAGCATAGAATAAAGTGTAGTAGTTTTACCGCTCCCAGTTGGACCGCAGACAAGAATCATACCATAAGGCAAGTTCAACATTTTATATATATTTTTTATTTGACTTGCGTTAAATCCCAACTGCTGAATTTTGAGCAAAAACTTATCGCGATTTAATATCCTGATTACAGCTTTCTCACCGTTTACAGTAGGAACCGTAGATACTCTAAAATCAACAATGTGTCCGTTTATAGTCAGTCTAAAACTTCCATCCTGGAAAAATCTCCTCTTTGTAATGTCAAGACCTGCCATTATTTTTATACGCGTTAAAATCGGTTGCAGCAAAGCTTTGTTGATAAGCATTATCTGTACTAGCTCACCATCTAGCCTGTATCTTATGCGCACATTTTTTTCATCAGGTTCTATATGAATATCGCTGGCATTTTTTATGACCGCTTGTTGTATAATCGTATTGACAAGTTTAATAATAGGTGCCTTTTCCGCTACCTCAAATTCATTGTCAATATCTCTTTGATTATCATCTTTTATTATACTTGCTGCAGAGTTTGAATGAAATTTATAATGTAGATCAATAGCCTTTTGAATTTCCTTTCTGCTGGCTATAACAACCTGTATATTATAATTTGTTGCAAGTTTAATATCATCAATTGCAAATATATTGAAAGGATTGCTTAGCGCCACAAATAATGTATTCCCATCTTTTTTTATGGGTAAAACTGTGTGTTTTCTCGCTAAATACTCCGGCACCAACTGCACTACATCGGGACTAATATACAATTTATTTAAATTTACACGAGGCAAACTAGTAATAATGGCCAAAATTTCTGTCAGTTCACTGTCTGTCATAAAACCTTCTTCAATTATTATTTCATCTAATCTTTTATCCGTTTTAAGTTGTATTTCTTTAGCTTTTTTTAAATCTGCTTGTGTCAAATAATTTCCCTGCAGCAAGTAATCTTCAAGGCTTTTCATAAACTCTTTAGCTCACTCCTTGATTTTGTATATACTACTATTCAACAATTTTCTAGAAAATCCTTCCTGTCTTGACATTAAAAAAGACATTAAAAAAAAGCCCTATAGGCTTTTTTTGATAAAATACAGTCTCATTTGTGATATATCTTTTTTGTTCGCAGTAAAACCTACATCCATTAGACGGTAGTTATTTAAATTGGGATTTTTCTGTTTCAAATCTTTTACAATCTTTTTTAATTCATTTATTAAAACAAAAGGTTCATGCAAATTAAACGCTAAGAAGTGGGGCATTTCTTTGTTTATTGTCAACAATTCCACTAACATCCCCCCAAAAATAAATCTGTTAGTTAGATTAATTTTTTGCTCTCTAATATTTTTAAAAGCCGTCGTTCCAATATCCTCATTACTCTTGTCCAGTAAAACTCTCGGTCGCTCAGTGGTTTCACTAAAATAGCATATAAACCCATTCGCTTTGCACCAAAAATATCAGTAAATATTTGGTCACCAACTACTGCCGTTTGCTCTGGCTGCGTCCCTAAAATATCCATACCCTTTTTAAATGCAGCTTTAAATGGTTTTAGCGAACCAAACACTGCAGGAATTTCCAAGAGTTCAGAACAGTATTTTATACGATCATACTTGTTATTTGATATGATACAAAGAGATAAACCTTCATTCAAACATTGCTTTGTCCAGTTTATCATCTTATCTTCAATACATTTTGAATCCCAGGGAAGTAAAGTGTTATCTAAATCGATTAATATGCCTTTGATACTTTTTTGCTTAATGAGATTTAAATCCAACTCATAGATATCTTTAATATATAAATCAGGGCAAAATAAATTCAGCATAGCTCGCCTCGTTTAATAAAAGTTTTTGTATTATATATTATATTATTAATAAGCTATTTTCAACTGTCAGAAAGCATCTCTTTACACAACTTTTTTATTGCTCTCTTTTCGATTCTAGACACGTAAGACCTAGATATTCCTAACAACTTAGCTATTTCCCTCTGAGTTTTAGTAGCTCCGTTTATAAGGCCATAGCGAAGCTCTATAACTTTTCGCTCTCTGCTTTTTAAGGCTGTCTTAATTTTTTCATGTAATTTTTCCTGTTGAAACTTTTTCGCAATTTCATCTGTAACCGCATCAGTATCAGTCCCTAATACGTCAATAAGTGAAATCTCATTTCCTTCTTTATCTATTCCAATAGGATCTTGCAATGAAACTTCAGCCTTAATTTTTTTAGCTGATCTCAGATTCATAAGTATCTCATTTTCAATGCAACGGGCTGCATAAGTAGCAAGACGGTTGCCTTTATTCTGGTTGAAAGTGGTAATTGCTTTTATAAGGCCGATTGTACCTATAGATATTAAATCATCCATATCTTCTCCGGTGCTGGCAAACTTTTTAACTATATGAGCAACCAATCTTAAATTATGTTCGATAAGAATGTTTCTTGCTTCTTCACTCCCTTCGTTGTATAGCATTAAATATTTTTCTTCTTCTTCTGGTGTTAGAGGTTGCGGAAATGTTGTAGAATTTGTTATGAAGGCTAACCATGTTAATATTTCCTTAAAAAATAAAATACCCAGAGTCACTAGGACTGACAGGGCATTTGCCATATTAAGCACCCCCCTGTGCGGTACCTATAATATATGACTTGGGCTTAAAAAATGTGCATGTATTTTTAATTTATTATTGTAGAAATTTGATTAATTATTTCTTTAAAAACTGGGGCAGCGACGACAGAACCTGAGCCACCATGTTCCACAAACACAGATATAACTACTTTAGGTTTATCGGCAGGATAATAACCAACAAACCAGGCATGGGAAATAGCATTTTCGATTTCAGCAGTGCCCGTCTTGCCACCTATAGTTTGGCTATTCTGAGGGTTGGCTCTAATCCCAGTGCCATATTCAGTTGCCGCTTCCAAAGCTTCCTTTACCTTTTGAGCAGTTTCAGTTGATAAAACTTTTTTATCTTCGGTGTGTGAAATCAAATTCACTTGCGTATTCCCCATACTATCTATTGTTTCTTTTATCAACACAGGTTTTTTTAAAGCCCCATCATTAACTATTGTTAAAAGCATTTGAGCAGCCTGAACAGGTGTTATCCCAATAGGGCCTTGACCTATAGATATATTGCCAATATCTTGATAAAAAACCTCATCGTTTAATGGAATGTTTCCGTCTTTTTCTTCAGGCAGACCGATGTCAGTTTTTTCACCTAAGCCTAATCGCCTTGCATACTCTAAAATCTTATCCTTTCCTAATCTCATACCTAGTTGAATAAAAACTGAATTGCAGGAATACGCCAAAGCATCTTTTAAGGTCAATTCTCCATGACCGCCATCTTCGTAACTATAACATTTAAAGATGTTTCCCCCTACTTTCTCAAAGCCATTGCAAAAAAACACATCATCTAAATCTGCTAATTTTTCTTCAAGAGTAGCAGATAAAACTACTATTTTGAATATGGAACCAGGTGTATAACTTTCAACGGCGCGATTAATTAGGGGAGCATTTTCTTGCTTCAAATATTCGTCTAATTTAAACTGTTTATAATTTGGTCTGCTGGCCATAGCTAAAATTTCCCCTGACTTTGCATTAATTACAACTACTGCACCAGCTTCAATTCTTTTATCCATAATATCTTCAACGATTTTCTGAATGTCTTTATCAATTGTTAATTTTACTCCCCAGGGTTTTACCTTATTTTTATTTTGGGCAAGCGAGATACCAACAATTGGTTGACCTAAGCCATCGTTTATTACATAATAATTTTTTATATTACTTTCAAGAAAACTATTAAACGCTTTTTCAATTCCTGTTTGACCTTGAAAGCCAACCACATGTGTAGCTAAAGCTTCTGGGCCGTATCTTACATCTTTTTCATAAATAACTAGGCCAGGAGTCTTATTTATAAGGCTATATAAAATCTTTGAGTTTTCGGGTGTAACCGGAATATTTTCTACATTACTATCTTCAATTGAATCTAAAATATTGTTTTCCACTAGAAGTTGTTTTTCCTCAAGTGACAACCAATTAGGGGAAATAACAGCAAAACTTGCTGTATAGTTACCCGTCAAAGACTCGCCGTTTGTATCGTATATACCTCCTCTAACTTTTTCTGCCATATCGCCGGTTTTTTGTAAAAAAGCACTTTGAGCAAAAAAATCTCCCTGTGCAATTTGAATGTAAAAAAGTCTAAGAATTAGCATCATACTCAATGTAATAATTGAAAATAGCAAAACATAGATGCGCTTGTTTTTTCCCACCTGTATTCACCCAAGAGTATAATACCCTTTAGATGGATTTTTATTCCTAAAACTATTTATTGCTTTCAACCATTGCTTGAGCTTCAAGATGTTCTGAATATGTCCTGGTAAAAATATGAGTTCCATCACCTTTTGCTACAAAAAATAGATAATCAACATCAGCCGGATTTGCGACTGCTAACATAGATGACAAACCAGGTGCTCCTATGGGGCCAGGTGGTAAATGATTAACTTTGTAAGTATTGTATGGCGAATCAATTTCAAGGTCATCTAGAGATAGTTCTGCCTTATGTTCACCTAAAGCATAAGCTACAGTTGCGCAAGATTGTAGCGGCATCCCTAGTTTTAGCCTGTTTTGAAAAACTGCTGATATTATAGGCCTTTCGCTATCTACTTTGGCCTCTGCCTCAACTATTGAAGCTAATGTAACAACTTCATAAGGCGTTAAATCAATATTGTTTTGTTTTACAGCACTGTCAACTTTGTCAAAGTAAACTTCCTCAAAGCGCTTTAACAATATATCTATGTAAAACTCTGCATTTTTGCCCAGGGGCAAAAAGTATGTATCGGGAAAGAGGAACCCTTCCAATGTAGCATTCGGTGGAAAATCCTGTAAAATAGAATGTTTATTTTTAAATTTGTCTATCTGAAGGGAGCCAAAAAATTCTTCTTGAGAGACAAGTCCCTTTTCACTAAAAATCCCAGCGATAGTTTTAAGTGTACTGCCCTCAGGTATTGTAACTTTTATATCTTCATTGATGCTTTGTCCATTAACTAGCTTATCCAGTATTTCTTCAGGAGACATAGACGGGCTTAAATGATATTTGCCGGCCTTTATTTTATTATCTTTGCCAGTATACTTTGCATATAAACTAAAAACGAACTGATTTTTTATTATACCTAGGTCATGCATTTTTGCAGCCAGTTGGTTTGCATTACTACCACTTACAACTTCGAATTCAATAAAAGCTGTACTAGTTGCATCTTTAGGATACAGCATGCTTTTAATCCATATTAAAGATATAATAGGTACAATTATAAAAAATACAATAGTAATAGAGATGATTTTCTTCCTGTCTCTTATGTATTTTACTGCACGGCTTTCAATAAAACGATGGTATAGGTATTTAATATTCAAAAGGCCCACCCCCTTTATTTATCCCTTTCTGAAAAAATCTTTTAAGCTTGTCCTTTGTATAAAAGAAAACAATGGAATTCCTAAACCTGCTACTGATACTACCTGACCTATGCCTATATATAAAGCTGTTAATAAGTAAGGAACATCATAAATTATTGACAAATAATAAGCAACTCCAAATGCATTTAAAATAATGGGCGGAAGCGAACCTAATACAGGACCAGGCATTTTGGCAGTAATACATGCTGCTATAAGTGTAATAATACTGCCAAAATAAATGTCCCACGGCCCCATTCCGCCTAATATATTTGCTATTAAGCAACCGATGAAAAGGCCCGGAACAGCTGAAGATTCAATAAGAGGCAGCAATGTTAATGCTTCAGATACTCTTACTTGAATTGGACCATAACTTATAGGTTTAAATAAGTACGTAATCAGAGCATAAATAGTTGCTATCACAGCGGCTCTAGTTAAATAGCTGGCTTTATTTGCCTCAGTTATTTTCACTTGACCAAGTAAATAACCTAGCAATAATAAAGTTGCCGCGAATAATATAACAAAAAGCATAAAGAACCTCCTTTGGCTATATTGCACCATCATGTTCTAGTTTAACCTTGCAACTTCAACTAGTCAAATATTTTGGTATTGACTTTACTTAGATTTTACTGTATATTTTTATACGGAAATTAAAGGGGAGTAGTCATTTTGATAAAGCCACCAACTCGGCATTACTGCCTGGCTTTATCATTCAGATTTATCTGAAGACGAGACCTTTAATATAATTATTTATGTAATTATATTAAAGGTCTTTTTGTTTTTTAAAAATTGCGCTACGATTTATAATCTTTATTATAATATTATTTATGTATTTATCAAGGAGGTGGATTTTTTAAAAATAATTTATCTCAATTTTCACATACTACTAATACAAAATATAAGGAGGGTAATTCTTGGAAAAAACTAAATGGTATTCATTAAAAAAGCAAGATATATCTACAAAATTGAATACTGATTTAGAAAAAGGCCTTTCCTCTGAGCTGGCTAGTGAAAGACTAAAGTCTTTCGGCTATAACGAATTAGTCGGCAAAAAAGGAGAAACCATTTGGCAAATGTTGCTTTCCCAATTTCAGGATTTTTTGGTGCTAATACTTATTGGTGCAAGTGTCATTTCGGCACTTATAGGGGAAGTTACAGATTCTATCGTGATAATACTTATTGTAATTTTAAATGCCACTTTAGGCGTTATTCAGGAATTTAGGGCCAATAAAGCTTTAGAAGCTCTAAAAAAAATGGCGGCTCCTGAAGCAAAGGTCATAAGAGATGGAAAAATGATGGAAATCCCCGCTCGCGAACTTGTACCAGGAGATTTGGTGCTTTTAGAAGCGGGAAATTACGTTCCTGCAGACTTAAGGCTTATCGAAAGCGTCAACTTGAAAATAGAAGAAGCTTCTCTCACCGGCGAATCAGTACCCGTTGAAAAAAATGCGGAAATTGTTTTCAATGATGAGGTTCCGCTGGGAGACCGAAGCAATTCAGCTTTTATGAGCACAGTAGTAACTTATGGCAGAGGTAAAGGTATCGTTGTTGAAACAGGAATGAATACTCAAATAGGATTAATAGCTGAGATGCTGGAAAGCTACGAAGAAGAAACCACACCCCTTCAGAAAAAACTCGATGAGTTAGGAAAAATCTTAGGAATTGCCAGTCTCGCTATCTGCGGAATAGTTTTCTTGCTAGGCCTTTTTAGAGGAGTTCCTATCTTAGAGATGTTCATGACTGCTGTCAGCTTGGCAGTAGCAGCAATTCCTGAAGGTTTACCTGCTATTGTAACTATAGTGCTTGCCCTTGGAATGCAGCGCATGGTAAAAAGAAATTCAATAATAAAGAAATTACATGCAGTTGAAACCCTAGGCAGCACAACAGTAATATGTTCGGATAAAACTGGGACACTAACTCAAAATGAAATGACAGCTCAAAAGGTGTTTGTCAATGGAAAAATCTATTCTATTTCTGGAGAAGGTTACAAACCTCAAGGCGATTTTACTCTTAACGATGAAAAAATAGATCCTTTAGCGGATGCAGATTTAAAAATGCTTTTAACCATAAGCGCACTGTGTAATGATGCTAAACTTGAAGAAAGTGGATCTGACGGAGATAAAACTTGGCGCATAATAGGCGATCCGACGGAAGGTTGCTTGGTAGTTGCAGCAACAAAGGCGGGTATATCTTTAGAGGAATTAAACAAAACCAAACCAAGACTCCAAGAAATACCCTTTGACTCTGACCGCAAGCGAATGACCACATTTCATCCTCATGAAGACGGATATATTGCCTGCATCAAGGGCGCTCCAGATGTAATGCTTAATCTATCAAACAGGATATTAAAAAATGGTACAATATCAAATATTACAGATGACGACAGAAAACAGATTTTAGAAATAAATCACCACATGGCTTCCCAAGCTTTAAGAGTATTGGCCTTTGCTTATAAATTAGAAAATGAAATACCCAAGGAACCCAATCCTGATGAAATAGAAAAAGATATGATTTTTGTAGGCCTTGTAGGTATGATAGACCCTGCTAGACCCGAAGCAAAAGAAGCTATAAAGGTCTGCAAAGGGGCCGGCATAAGGCCTGTTATGATAACTGGTGATTATAAAGACACCGCTGAAGCTATCGCACGGGATTTAGGCATGATAGACGAAGGCTCCAGGGTTTTAACAGGAACCGAACTTGATTCCATGAGCGATGAAGAATTAATTTCTGTTGCCAATCAAGTTTCGGTCTATGCTCGAGTTTCTCCTATTCACAAACTTAGAATTGTTGATGCTATAAAGCAAAACAAACAAATTGTCGCCATGACAGGTGATGGTGTAAACGATGCACCAGCACTTAAAAAAGCTGACATAGGTATTGCTATGGGAATCACAGGAACTGACGTGGCAAAAGAAACTGCTGAAATGATTCTCACAGATGATAACTTTGCCAGTATAGTAGCCGCTGTTGAAGAAGGTAGAGTCATATACTCAAATATACGTAAATTTATCTTCTTCCTCTTGTCATGTAATATAGCTGAAATTTTGATTATATTTATAGCAATGCTGGTTGGGTTGCCAATACCTCTTAGGCCAATCCAACTATTGTGGTTGAACTTACTAACTGACGCGTTTCCTGCCCTTGCTTTAGGAATGGAAGCAAAAGAACCTGATATAATGAGTAAAGCGCCTAGAAATCCCAATGAGCCTATAATGGATAGTAGAATGAAATGGCAAATTGGTATTCAAAGTACTTTTATGACAGCGGCAGTGTTAGGTGTGTTTGCGTTTGCACTCAGTAGGAATGCAAGTTTAGAAGTCGCACAAACTTATGCATTTGTAACCCTAATTTTCAGTGAGCTACTAAGAGCATACACATCTCGTTCAGAAACCTTCTCGGTGTTTAAATTAGGCTTTTTCAGCAACAAATATATGGTAGGCGGTACATTTATATCATTTTTGTTACTCTTGGTAGTAATATATGTTCCCGCTTTAAGAGATGTATTTGGCACCGTCAAACTTTCAATATATGACTGGGATGTAATAGTTCTTTTCGGTGTAATGCCATTTATTGCAGCAGAAGTAAGTAAAATCTTTTTAAGAAAACGCGCATAAATAATAGAGCCCTACTCAATTAGGGCTCTATTATTTATCTTCTCTTTTGCAGTTTTTACAATATCCAAAAAATTTAACCATGTGATCTGTCACTTGAAAATCATTGTCCTTTTCAATTTTATGTTCTAATTGTTCAAGTAGATCATCATCAAATTCATATACATTTCCACAATCAATACAGATCAAATGGTGGTGCTGATGTCGTTCATCTTCGCTTAATTCATATCTATAACAACCATCATTGAAATTAAGTTTTTTTACAATATCAAAGTCATCAAACAATTGCAAAGTCCTGTATATGGTTGCAAGACCTATATTAGGATACTTGCTCTTTACAAGCTCATAAACATCTTCTGTGCTTAAATGTTTAGACTGGTTTTCAATAAGCACGTCAAGGGTTGCTCTTCTTTGCGGAGTCAATTTAAACTCTTTTTCTCTTAACTTTTCTTCAATTAAACGTATTTTTTGTTTCTTCTCTTCTTCATTAACCATAGACACAACACCACCTTTGGCATGCTAATATGTATATAGTATATTGCAAATAATATTCATTGTCAAGAATTTAAAATTTAATGATGTTGTTATTCTGTGATAATGTCATGTTGAATTTATTCTGATAAAATGTCAGGTATGAGAGAGGAGACATTCAACATGACTCAAAAAGAGATAACTCGTCTTAGGGTTATCAATCAAGCTATCGATAAAGTGATTACCATAGAGAAGCTGCTG
>NZ_JAFFJA010000080.1 GCF_021991635.1 Tepidanaerobacter sp. GT38 | reverse complement strand
CGCTGGTCTCAAACTTTCAAAAAAAACAAAAACGGGAGTTCTTGCTTGTGGCATGAAGCTATTGGCCATTTTCGGGTGCTATTCTTTCATGTTAACTTTACAAAGCCATTTTTTCTCAATTCCTTTACATAATAACATTTATAATAAAATTTAGCAAAAAACCAAAGGGAGGGCAAAAAGGTTTCAGGATAGTTGATTTGTTACCTAAATAATGGCAAAATAGTATTAGGTACAGTTGCTTTCGATGCATTTGCCAAGTCAAGAACAGCAAGCAAGAGAAATATTAAAAACAAAATGCTCGTTATACCGTCTACAATCCACCATTCTTTAGGACTTACCATAGACATTAATAAATTTTCGATAGGCCCTGCCACTATAATGGCACAAGTGATATAAAGCGGTGCTGTAAGTTCTCTTTTTATATAAAGCTTAATTGAGAAAAGGGAAATTATAATGCCTAAAGTATAATTTAACAGGTTTAATAAAGTTTTAAGCTGTTCGTCCGACATTTTTAACACCTCGATATATATTGTTTTTTTTAATATATTAGTATTTGGGTTGAATGGTTAAAAATATATTAATTTACATTAGGAGGAGATTCTAGTGAAAGAGATAACACTTGCAAATGTATCGGAAGACGTTATAAATCAACTGCCCAAAGGAGCGCTGCTTACGGTAAAATATGGTGACCAGCTAAATACCATGACTATAGGCTGGGCTACTGTTGGACGCATATGGAACAAGCCCATGCTTACTGTTTTGGTTAGATTTTCTCGCCATACTCATGATATTATTTCAAAAGCCGACTCGTTTACCGTAAGTTTCTCAAGGGAAGGCTTGCTTAAAAAAGCTTTTGCAACATGTGGCACAAAATCGGGAAGAGATATCGATAAATTCCAGGAATGCGGCCTTACTCCGGCATATGTAGATGACATTGAATCGCCCTATGTAGCTGAAGGTGATCTGCATTTTATATGTAAAATCGTCTACAAAAACACTTTGGAACCGGAGCTGCTTTCGAAAGAGATAAAGGACACCTGGTACAAGGACAATGATTACCACTGCATTTATTTCGGGGAGATTTTAAAGATCCTTTCTAAATAAAAGGACGTACTCTGTAAATTAAAGGGCTTGTGGTAAAAAAAGACCACAAGCCCTTTAAAAAGTTAAGACTATTCCTCCGGGGCCAGTATAAGTGCCTACAGTAGGTCCGATTTCATAAATTAGAACCTGCCGCGGCTTATACCGCTTAACCAATTCAGACTTTATAAATTCAGCGTCCCCCGGATTTTCCGTGTGAGTTATATAGAAAACTGTATCTGAAAAGTTGGTTTTTTGCTGGCCGATTAGGGATATAAGGCGCTCCAAAGCTCTTTTTTCACCGCGCACCTTTTCTAGCGGTACCACTTCGCCTTTGATGCCTTCACAAATCAGTTTAATGTTCATTATTTTCGCTAGTGTGCCTTGAAACCTAGTTATACGGCCGCCTTTTACAATGTTTTCTACTGTCTTAAGATAAATGAAAATTCTCATTTCATTGTCTCGGAAGTTGGTCAAATCAGCGATTATCTCATCAATACTATGGCCTGAATCCCTAAGTTCTACTGCTCTCATAATTTGCAGTGCATGACCTGGTGAAGCGGCAAGAGAGTCGAAGACCGTAACAGGTATGGATGTCATGTTTTTTGCTAAATTAGCAGATTGAAAGGTCCCGCTAAGTTTTGATGAAATAGTTATACATAAGATTTCATCACCGGGAGCTGCCACTTCTTCAAAAACTTTGAGAAAGTCTGCAGGGGAGGGCTGGGCTGTTTTAGGCAGTGTACTTGAAGCTGCCATTTTTTTATAAAATTCTTCAGGAGTAATGTCTATTTTTTCCCTATATTCTTTGTCATCATCAAACCTGATAGTCAAAGGGACAATGGAAATATTGTGTTTTTTAAGGTATTCTTCTGGCAAATCACAGGAACTATCAGTGACAATGTGAATCAATGTGCTCCACCTCTAATCATCTCAATTTTATATACGGATATTGAGAACTGTTTTACTACTTTAAAGTATATTATAACTAAATTAACTAGGTTTTTCTATACTACGGCCCTTTAAGCTTACATGCAGCAGAAAGCCCTAGTTACTGAATTGGCGCAAAATACATAACCAGATTAAGGTTGTAAAATCCGTTTTTTCTGTAAAGAGGAAATTGAATCAGATTATAGAATACTTATAACGAGTGCAAGGCGGGGAGGTAAATGAGTTGTCCTTAGATAGGTTACAGAAGGAATTGCAAGAAATAGCTGAAGCGATAATGTCAGTTACAGCTCTTGATGTAACCATCCTGGATAATTCCTTGAAGAGAATTGCGGGAACGGGTAAGTATTATGAAAAAATAGGTAAATATGCTCCTAAAAACTCTGTTTTTGAAAAATGTATAAAAACCGGAAGGCAGTATGTTATCACAGAACCTAGAACCTGCGTTGAATGTGCTATGTGCAGCGGGAAAGGTAGCTGCCGGGAAGAGGCGGAGGTATGTTATCCTATAGAAAGCGATAGAGCTGTTGAGGGTGTAATAGGTATGATTGCCTTTACCCCTGAACAAAAGAAGGCCTTTATTCAAAATCAATGCCATTACATGAACTTTGTAAGTCGAATGAGCAAACTTATATCATCAAGAATAAAAGAACAGCTTTTACACCAGGAATTAAGGTACAAATCAGCAGAACTTAGAACGATTATCGATTCTGTTGATGAAGGTATAATAGCTATCGATGATAATGGTAAAATTTTATGTATCAATGAGTGGGCGTGTAAAGCATTTAATATAAAAAATGAAGATGTTGTTGGGAAAAATCTTGATAAAATCCTGCCTAAAAACAGCGTAACAAAGGTCTTGACAACAAATGATGAAATAAAGGATCAGGAAGAAGTTTTGATAATAAACGGCAGAACTTCTCGTTTTTTGCTTTCTGTTAAATCTATCATTTTCAATAAGAAAAGGGCTGGTGCGGTTGCAACTTTCAAGGATTTTAATAAACTCCACAGGTCAATTTTTAAAATTAGCGAAAACCCGGAGACTTTTACCTTTGAAGACATTTTAGGAAGCAGCCCCACTTTTAACGCAGTGAAAGAGCAGGCAAGACATATAGCAAACCAAGATGTTACAGTATTACTTCTGGGGGAAAGTGGTACGGGTAAAGAACTATTTGCAAGAGCTATTCACTATGAAAGTCCTAGGAAAAATGAAATCTTTCTGCCCATCAACTGTGGTGCCATTCCAGATAGTCTAATAGAAAGCGAGTTATTTGGATATGAAAAAGGCGCCTTTACTGGTGCCAATCCTAAGGGGAAAATAGGAAAGTTTGAGAGAGCCAATGGCGGCACGGTGTTTTTGGACGAAATCGGTGATTTACCGCTTCACATGCAGGTAAGGCTGCTAAGAGTGCTGCAAGATGGGGAAATTTATAGAGTGGGAGGGGTAGACCCTGTAAAGATTGATGTAAGGATTATTGCCGCAACAAATAAAGATTTATGGTCTATGGTACAGAAAGGTGAATTTCGGGAGGATTTGTTTTATCGGCTAAATGTGGTTCCAATTCGCATTCCGCCCCTTCGAGAGCGGCCTGAGGATATTATAGAACTCGCCGAAATTTTTTTCCACCGTTACTTGAAGATACATTGCAAAGAGCTCAAGGGAATTTCAAGGGAAGCGAGAGAACTTCTGAAAAACTACTCATTTCCCGGCAATGTTAGAGAGCTTGAAAACATTATTGAATACGGAGTTCTTTTTGAGAAAGAGGACTTCCTGAGAGCAGAAACTATTCTAAGAAAAATCGATGTAAAACAAAGCGCTGAAAAGACAATAATTAAAGGCGGATTAAAAGAAATGGTCGCACGCTACGAGAAAAAAGTAATTGAAGATTTGATTAATAAATACGGCTGTGATACAAAAGCCAA
This sequence comes from Tepidanaerobacter sp. GT38, assembly GCF_021991635.1. Taxonomy (GTDB): domain Bacteria; phylum Bacillota; class Thermosediminibacteria; order Thermosediminibacterales; family Tepidanaerobacteraceae; genus DTU063. The sequence continues at coordinate 526 of NZ_JAFFJA010000080.1, read as the reverse complement.
ACAAAAAATAGCCGAAGAGCTGGGCATAAGCCTTGCCACATTATATCGTAAGCTAAGTGAGACCGACTTGATTAACTATATCCCGAAATTAGATAAAGGCGATCACATTTCTCAAATACGATAATTTTTCTCAATAATGAGAACTGAACCGATACAAGCCTTACAGGCTTTTTTATTTTATATTTTCTCACATTTGATAATAATGATATTATTAGCCTTGTAAAAAACATGTCTTTTAAGACAGGTAAATATAGCCCCGTCCAGCCTTTCGTGAAATCCTATTGAAGATTTCATCGATGGCATACAACTTGCGAAGGTATATCTGCAAATCAAAGGAGGGGCATCATGGAAGATTTAAATTTTCTTGATATATTGAAAGACCAAGTGACTCCGGCGCTTGGTTGCACTGAACCCATTGCGGTAGCTCTGGCTGTAGCCAAAGCTAGAGAAACCCTTGGCAGTTTTCCTGACAAAATCAAAATAAAGGTTGATAGAAATATATTTAGGGTATATAACTTTAAGTGTG
>NZ_JAFFJA010000079.1 GCF_021991635.1 Tepidanaerobacter sp. GT38 | reverse complement strand
CGATAATTCTCTCAATCTAATAAGACAATTATCTCCTGACAGATAGAAGATGTAAAGAATAGGTTTATAGGTTTTCTTAATAAATAACCTAAATACATTATACAAGGAGGTTGATACTATGAGAAAATTACTTGCTATGCTTACTGTCATGGTGATGCTGATAATCAGTGTAAATATTACAGTATCAGCTGCCATCAAATTCTCTGATGTGGGAGACTACTGGGCAACAGAGGCCATAAAATGGGCCGCAGAAAAAGGCATTGTAGAAGGCTATCCAGACGGAACTTTTAAACCCGAAAAACACGTAACAGAGGCAGAGTTTGTTGCTATTCTAGCAAGGTATGTTCAGAATACAGATAAGCAGATGATTGCCGAAAGACAGCCTGGCAAACACTGGGCTCAAAGCATATACGATGAACTAGAGAAATGGGCACTGCCGCTTAAAGGTTATACAGATGACAAAATCAAAGACAGCGTAATTACCCGCGGAGATGTAGCAAGGATAATTGCCGCAAAAAACGGCTTTAACCTTAATGAAAGGCAAGCAGTATACTACATGTATGAAAACGACTTATCAAACGGGATGATACCCAACCAGCTGACCTTTGAGTCTTATGGCGTAGATAAACCATTGCAAAGAGACCAGATAACCCAATTTGTGAAACTGCTAAACAACAAAGGAATTACAACCTTCGTGGGAGAGCCTTCCCCAAAAGGGGATGCAAAAGCTGATGAGATAATAGGAATAGAAGATATACCGGAAGAAACAGAAGAAATAACCGATGAAATGTTCGATGAACTGGCTAAGGAAAAAGGCATAACAAATCCATCAATTGCTGAGCGTAAATGGGAAGAACTAAAGGAAAGCGGTGGCATCACAAGCGAAGATCAATTGACGCCGGAAATTGTAGAAATGGTTCGTGAAAAAGGGGACTATTTTAAAAGAACAGGCTGGAAAATATTAGATGATACTGAATTTGAAGGCTACAAACAGGCAATACTGTATGACTTAAAGCATATAGCAAAAGTCGGAGATGTGCCGATAGTTATTTCAAAACACCTTTTTTGGGAAACCAACGATTGGAGAAAAGATAAAAACTTTTTAGTAATTGTAAATGGAAGAGAATCATGGATAGTTAATGTAGGAAAGCTCGGAAAAGAGTATAGAGTATATGACGCTGGTGTATTGGTAAAAGATATTTTTGAAGAATAGGAGGAAAGGAGTAAAAAGAAAATTGAACAAAAAAATATTAAGTTTAGTATTAGCGATGCTTTTAGTTTTAGGCATCGCTAACTCTTTTGTATTAGCTGAGGAAGATGTAGTAGCTGAAGCTATTCTATATGATCAAAACGGTATAATAGTAGAGTATAAACGACAAGGCAAAATTGACCCTGAAAGGGAAAAAGCTATTGTAGAACGCAGCGGTGGTGAAGACGGGAAAGCACATCTAGATAGCCTGGAAATCTTCAACCAATCTACCTACGGCAAACGGGCCCCAGGTAAATACTACTACCGTACAGTAGGTTATCAGATAGCCTTGTTGAATAAAAATCTCATGCCAGCTGTAGAAGATGGGATAATACCTACTAATCCCTTAGGGGTTCCGCTGGGTAATGATTTGGCGATAGACCTAAGTTTATTTAGGGATTATCTACTTGGCCGAGCACCAGTTCCTGGGTTTCTTGCAGAGTATAATATTCGTGGGTTAATTGACACAAAGTATTTCAAAACAAATGAGATACGAATAACCGAACAGCAGAACATGCGGAAACTGATTGAAAATCAATTTAAAGGAACCCTCTGGGATAAGCCCGTTGTAACGTCCATGACAATTTCAAGAGACAGGCTTATCCATGAACTAGGCTTACAAGGCAGGGAATACTTATTAGATCAAGCACAATACCTTGTAATGGCAGGGGAAGTTGAGTTTTACAAGACAAATGCAGACGGGACCGAGGGCCCTGCATTAGATGCAACTCGAACAAAGATAATGTACAACCATGCAAAGAAAAAGCTCGTGTCTTACTTTAATGTTCCTCCACGATTTGCCGACTACAGAGACGATATAGAAACAAGAATGCAGCTGATAAATCTTGAAACAGGAGAAATCACATTCATTACCGAAGATGAACTGCCAGACTTGATAGTAGAGAAGATCGATCCCGGCACAGCTCAGACAAAGCCAGGTGCTAAACACAACGGTAAGGTAACCATTAGACGGGCGGCAGAAAGTGGAGCTATGGGTGCGATGGACACCACTTTATATCTCACAATAGCCAACGGCAAAATAGTTGGCTCCGCTGATATACCAGTGACACTTGCGCCCGGGGAAGTAAAAGAAATAGAATTTACATGGGAAGCCGGAGAAGATAAAAATAAAGATGTTTTAATCGTAGCGGAAATAAATCCTGAAAAGCTGGGCGAAAACAGAATAGCAGAACAAACCTACGAAAACAACACAAAACAGGCAGTAGTTATGATGGAACAGGAAAAAGTAGACTTGGCCGCAATAATATCAAACTACACAGATGCAATGTTTGAAGGAGAGACTGAAACCTTTGAAGCAATAATCACAAACTCGTCAGAAAAGCCAGTGACAACAGATGTAGTATGGAGGGTAAGAGGAAATCAGGTAAAAAGGTCAACTGTGACAATTCCAGCAAAAGGTGACGTAACAGACAGGGTAAACATTACTATGCCGAATGGTTCTGGCAGTATAACAGTGGAAGTAGAAGTAAACCCATCAAGAAACAAACCTGCAAATGAAGTGACATGGGCAAACAATAAGGACAGCGTATCAGTGTTTAATTTAGGCTCTGACGATGAGCCGCAGACAGGTGAAAGTGATCCATATTTGGTTCCTTAATTTGTGAAATTGTGGTAAAATAAAAACATAAGGTAATCGGATAAGCAGGTGCGGTTGCCGCCTCATTCCCTAAGGGGAGGAGGTGGTAGCTATGACTACATATGAGGCATTGTCGCTTATGATAATGTTTTCTATGTTGGTTATAGCCGTCCTTGGTTTCTGGACAAAAAAATAAAAACCGCCCTGCTAGCCCCAGGAGCGGTTTAAAAATTAACTAAACGCTTTTGGTGGCAACCGCATTTGCGGTTCCGATTACCTTTAACTATATTATAGCACAATTTTGTAAAATGTAAACAACGAACCGGCTACAAATAAAGCCGGTTTTATTTTTTTCTAGGGAGGTGCTCTAGTGATAAAAAAAATACTAAAAAACGAAAAAGGCCAGCTGCTACCGTTCATAGCAGTCATAATGATACTTTTGATTCTTTTTACTGCACTGCAATTTGCACTTTCGATGGCTTATTTATCACGGATAAAAGCTAGAGATGCTTTAGACTCAGCAGTGTTATCAGCTGTATCATTGGCAGAACGCAGGACTAATCCTACATATTACGGTGAGCAAAGAAAAGTAATAGTAGATTCAGAAGGTAATGAGAAAATTGTATGGGTTAAGACTACCAGCAACTATAAACCTTATTTATACCTTTCCCGCAGCGATGCAATAGAAATAGCCGAAGAATATTTTATAAAAAACCTGAAACTGTCAAACTTAAAGGGTTATAGGATTTTAGACTTGGATATCACCATAAAAAATGATGAGAATAACCCAATTCAGGTAGTCAAAAGAAGGCCCGTTACAGAAGGCATTGTTGATTCATGGGAAGAAAACTTCCCACGATGGGTAAGAGTAGAGGCATCAGCAAAAGTAGAATTGCCTGCGCCTTTGGGAGGCATATTAGGTCGTGATACAGTGGTTGTGGAACTTAAAGCGAATTCAAGGAAACACCTTCTCGGTATTCCGCTAGAGGGGGTATGGAATTGATTGAGATGTTAAGAAACAACAAAGGTTCAGCTATTTTAGAAACAGCAGTAATGTTTATGCTCATTATCGTGCTAATTGTGGGTTTTATGCACCTAACAAATGCGGTATCCATATACGCTGTTGCACAAACTGCGGCAAGAGAAGGTGCTAGAGAATATGCGGTAACAAACAATAGAACAAGAGCCATAAATAAAGCCAAAACAGAGCTAGAGCTGGGCCGTGTAGATCCGGCAAAAGCAAGAATAACTGCTGTTGCAGAAGGCCAAGAACGGAGAATGATAGTAACAATAGATTACTCAATCTACCTTCCCTTTGCAGGAAATCATGACATAACCTTGCAAGGTGGGGCAACATTCAGGAGGGTCGGCGGTGGTTGGTAAAATCCTAAAAAACAACAAAGGCTCGGTACTGATAGAAGTAGCACTAATGTTTTTAGTGGTAACTATGCTTACGGTAGGTTATTTGTATTTCACTCAAGCCATGAGGATGCAGACAGTGGCACAAATAGCGGCAAGAGAAGGAGCAAGGGTATATGCAATAACCAACAACCCTGCAAGGGCAAGGGAGAGGATAAGGGCAGAGCTGGCTTTGGGCAGAGTAGACCCAGACGATTGTGAGATACTGATAAGAAAAGATGGCAGCAAAAGGATAGTAAGTGTTCAAATAAAGCGCGGTTTCTACGTTCCAGCAGCAGGCGAATACAACCTTAACCTGCGGGGCGGTGCCGAATACATACTGGAAAACAATCCGGAGATAGAAGAAAAGGGGCAACTGTAACATGCTAAATATCTTAATTCCCATAATATTTTTGATGCTCTCATGTTACTTTGACTACAAAGAGCGCAGAATTCCAAACGAAATAACTTACACGATGTTTGTGTCAGGCTCAATAGTGCAGATAGCCACAGGAAGCATTAGAGAAACCCTAATCGGTTTACTGGTGATGATGTTTTTGCTGAGCTTTTTTGGCAGAGCCTTTAAATTAGGCGGTGGTGACACAAAATTAATACTTGCATGTGGCACATGGTTAGGAAATACGAGCCCGTATTTCCTTTTTTTCGCATTTTTATCCCTTTTGATATATAATTGCCTATCCATGATTAAAAAACACGGATTTGGCCCATTTTTGAAAATCACAGGGCTAGAATTTTTATATGGACATACCCAATCTTTGGACAAGGTGCCGGGTGCGTTCTTTATAACTGCAGGATATCTGATTTTAGTATTAGCGAATTTGAGATAGAAAGGGGAGTAATATGGAACAGACAAAAGGTAAAGTTACAGTATGGTGGAGTGCAGGTGGTGGCGTAGGAAAGACCACATTGGCATCGGCATATGCATCATACCTTACAAAACAAAACGAACCAGACAGTGTAGCATTACTTGACTTTAACGAGGTGTTTCCCAGAATACACAAGGTTTTCAGGACTGAACATTTATCACTTTCGCCTGTGTATGACGCAATAGAAAAGAAAGAGGTTACAGTAGATGTTCTAAAGAGAGTAATGGATAAAAAGCAGGGCATATGGATAATGCCAGGCGTATTTCTCTCTGATTTTGAGCAGTATGGACCGGAACATTTTATTGAGATCATAAAACTTGCAAGACAGGTATATAAAGAAATTGTTGTAGATGTAAATGCAGGAATGTTCTTTTCAACTACCTATGCTGCTCTTAATGAAGGTGATGAGATAAGAGTGGTGCTTGAGCCTTCACTGTATTCTCTTGAAGATACCGTCTTTGCCTGTGACTTTGTTGTAAACAGCTGGGGAGTGGATCGCAGCAAGATCAAGGCAGTTGTAAACAAATATGACAATAGCGACTTTGATTCAGAGGCAGCTAGAAGAATCCTGGGTGTGGAGGCAGATGTCATAAAAGAGAACGAAAGCATAAAAGAAGCCTTTGAAAAAGGGCAAGTATCAAAAATAGCAGATATAATTTTTGGCAAAACACAAAAAACAAACGGGAGGAAAAACATATTTTCCTTTTTTGTAAGGAGTGAGCCTAATGTCGCTAATTAATCCGTATAAAGTCAACGTAAAAAAACTCGATATAACAATTGAGTCTATCGAAAACAGCACCGATGAAGTTGTAAACACACTTGTAGAAAACCAAGCCGATCTTATAACGCAAGTGCAGGAAGAAAGAAAATCAAGGGCACTTTTGGAAGCTGAAATAAGGAAAATAATATCAGAGCGAAAGCTGGCAGTAGGGGACTATGATGCGTTTATAGATTCTGTATTTGATACATTGTTTGGATATGGCCTTCTGCAGCCTTACTTAGACGATCCTGATGTTTCAGATATCCTTGTTAACAGCTACAACAACGTTTTCATAAAGAAATTCGGCAAAAAGATTAACGTACCCGTAAATTTCGGCAGTGAGGAAAATCTGGTTAAATACTGCTACAAGATCGCAGCCATGTGCGGAGGAAAACTCGACGAATCTAGCAACATTGAATCAGTCTTAACGGACAGAAAAAGAAACTTACGAATTGTAATATCCTTATCGTCTGCAAGCTCGTAAAACTCTCCGACAATCCCGAAGTCAAAAACTATACACTCTTTGAGCTAACTAAAATAGGGCTTTTAATGAGCATGGACAGAATATTTATCGGTGAGCTGAAAGACAAGGAAACTATGGACTTTTTCAATGCAGTATATACTGGCCATTTAGGATCTATGGCCACCGTTCACGCAAACTCAGCAAAAGAGGTCATAAAGCGATTAATACTGCTGATGAAAAAATCCGGCACTGACATACCTTTTGAAGAACTAAAAAACATGCTGGCATCTTCACTGGATATTATAGTGTTTATGAAAAACTATAAGGTGGTGGAGATATTTGAAGTATCGGAGGCGGATATAGATGTCACAATGGATTAACGCAGTATTTTTTATCGCAGTAAGCCTTATGTGTTATATACTCGCCAGTGTGATTTTAGAAGGGCGCCGGTACGCAAAATACGACTACAGGAAGCAGTATGAAAAAGCCCACAAAACACTTTCGATGCAAAAAGTGAAAAAAAGCTCTTTGGAAACCCTGTTAGAAGGTATAGAAACGGTACTGCTAAGGTCTGGAATAGCAGACAAGCTAAAGATTACTGCCAAAGGCTATCTGCTGATTAGCCTGGCTATTTTTTTATGTGCCTTTTTGTATTTTATTAAGATAGGCTTTGCGGCTGCATTGATTTACTCTTTGGCAATAACATATCTTCCGTATTCAGTCTTGATGATAATGGTGGAGATAAACACACGGAAAATAAAAAAGATGTATCTCAACTTCCTCAATACCTTTGACGGTTTCTACAACGTAGAGGAAAACATGATAAATGCATTAAAGGCAACTTCCGATTATGTTGATGAACCGTTGAGGTCTATCCTAAAAAAGAATGTGACAATCTTTGAAAGAACCCTGCAAAGCATAGATGAGTGCATCGACAGAATAATGAAGGAAATTGGGGCAAAGGAATTTAGGAAATTTCTCAAATTTGCCAAGCTACATGCGAAATTTGGGGGGAATTTCAATAAAGCAATAACTAAATTAAGAGAACAGGGCGAAAAAATGGCATCTATAGAATCTGTAAAAGCAGCTAGCGCCTTTGTAGGCTCAGGGATTATTCTGCTGATGATCTTCTTAAACGTGATAATGATACTGAACCTGTCAAGGTATCCTGAATTGGTCGAAGTGCTTAAAAATACAGCAACCGGCCAAGTTATTGCAATATCAAATGGGGTTTCCATTATCTTTGCCCTATATATGATTAAGAACATCAACACTACAACATAAGAAAGGGGGTTAATGATTGAAGTTAAACTTTGCATTGGCAGTATTAAATGCAGTATTGCTTGCTACAGCATTTTATATTGCCATTAATGAATATAAGCTTTACAGCCTGAAGAAAAGAGTATTTGCAGTTAATCTAAAAGACAGCCTCATATCTTTGACCAGCAAGGCAATAAAAAAAGAAAGTGCCCAAAGATTAAGGGAAAAGTTGAGGAAAGCTGGGAATCCACTAGGTCTTACACCGGAGACTTTTATAATAGCAAAAATACTGCTAGTCATTTTTGCTATTTTTTATACTCAAGTAGTTAGTATGGAACTTACTCAAAAAATTGCGTTTATAGGATTTGCCTTTTATGCACCTGATTTATACGTTCACTTTTCACAACAAGACAGAGAGGAGGCCTTTAGAAATGAAATGCCGGTCATCGTAGATATTTTTGAGCTAGGTGCAACAGCGGATATCCCTATAAGGGACGTATTTTTAATGGCGGCAGAATCTGCAGAAAACAGGCATGTAAAACAGGAAATGTCTCGGCTTGCAGCTGAGTATTTTATGACAAATGATAAAGAAATGTGTCTAAGGAGATTTGCAAAAAACACTGGGATTGTTGAATCAGAAATACTTGCAATGAGCCTTCTTCAAGGCGATAAGACAGGAAAAACAATAAACATCTTGTCTTCACTGTCGTCGTCACTTTATAACACAGTGACAGCAAGGCTTGTAAGGCAGGACAAAAGCACAGATTATAAGGTGCTGTTTACCATTTTCTTTCTTATGGCATCAATCGTAATGCTCTATATGTATCCCTACTTCGCTAACTTAGAAGGCGGGCTAAAGAGCATTTTCTCTCTTATCTAGAGTCCAAAATACCCCAATTACAATAAAAAAATTTTGAAAGGAGATAGTCAAATGTTTAAAAAAATCAAAGACACAATTAAAAAGTATTTTTCAAACAGAAAGGGGAACGAAATAGTAGCTATAGCACTGGTGCTAATTTTCATCATTTTAGCAGCAGCTGGACCCTTAAGAAACCTGGGCAATACAACAAGCGAAGGAGTTTTAAATCTAAACACTCAAATGGAAGATGTCCTCAGTGGGGACTAATAATAGGGTTTAGTTTATTAAAAGGTGGTGAGTAAAAAAGGAGGGGTATAGCCCCTCCTTTAAATCAATATGCTCTTTTTTTCAAAAAAGGGAAGTGCAGAAATAATAGCCTTTGTGTTGGTTTTGCCGTTTTTAATCCTTCCCATTGCAAATACAGTGTGTATGATGACTGATTTACTAATATACGATAAAATCCGTCAAGCTGCCAGAAACGCAATACTACAGATGGAAATTGACGGAGGTCTAACAGCAAGCGGTTTGTACAATACAGAGGCATATTTAGAGTCGAAGGGATTGGATTTATCAAAAGTTGATATTGACTATACTCCTTATCCCGTGGAATACGGTGATGAGGTTAGAATAAAGATTAGTTACGCCTACACTTCTAGGAGGTTTTTTATAGAACTAGGAGGGATAAAGAGAGTTGATAAAGAAACCACGATGGTATACGGCCCTCTGTCATCGATCAGTAAAAAGTATGAAAGATAAAAAAGGCTCAGGGACGCTGGTGTTTGGCCTGCTTTTTTTAATACCTTTTATGGTATTTACCTTATTTCTGGTAGAAAGCAGGCTTTTGTATATAGAAAAAAACATAGTAGATGATGCGGTAGTTGCAGCTGGTCTTGCGGCACTTAGCGAATTTAATCCTATAGATGCAGCTTATGGTGAATACAGCCTTGACCCTACAGAGGCAAGAGAAACCTTTGATAAATATTTAAAAAGCAATCTAAAGCTGGACAATAGCTTTTACCCATTGCCCGGCAGTATTGCAATTAGCCCTGTAAGAGTAGAAGACTTTAGAGTCTACAATCCTGTTGATTTGCCAACAGAATGTCCATCGGGAACAGCACTAAAATACACAACGATACACGCTATCGTGTCTTTGAAAGTAAAAAGGCCGGCACTAGTAGGGCTTTTTGGCAACGAAGTGGATATCGTAGTCCATAGAGATGTAGACAATTACTATAAATTAAGCGAATAAGATGAAAGGAGAGTAGACATTGTTTAATAGATTCAACCTCAATAAATCAAAAATATTAATTCTAATACTTTGCTTGATTATAGCAGGGGCAATAACATACTGGCAGTACAGTTATTTTGCTAGTAAAGCCGAAGTAAAAACTGCAGTAGTTGTTGTGGCCGCAAGAAATATTGCAGAAGGCACTAAGATAAGCAAAGATATGGTTGCATTAAAAGAAATACCTGTGACTGATATTACAAAAAACATGATACTTAAAGGGCAAGACATAGAAAATTTGTATGCCAAAATTGATATTAGTGAAGGAACATATCTGTCAAAAGATATGCTTTCTGACCGAGCAGTGCCTATAATTGCAGAAAACATGAGAAGGGTAACAATAAAGGCAGATATGATAATGAGTATAGCAGGAAGCGTAAAAGCAGGTGATTTTGTAGATATAGGATTGGTGAGGGAAATAGACGACGAAAGCCAAAAAAAGACTACAGGGGCTTTTAAAACAGAAATAATAGCAGAAAAGGTTCAAATTTACAGTGTAGTTAACAATGCTGGTGTAGATATAGACAAAATAAGCTCTGAAAACAGCAACGAATATGATGCAAAGGAAAAAATACCTTCTGCAATAACTTTTATCGTAACCCCTGAACAGGCAGTCTTGCTAAAAGACAGTGAGGCTGAAGGAAGTCTATTCTTGATCGGCTATTAAATTTTACGAAAGGAAATATTTGGCTTATAATCAAAATATAGACACAATATCAAAAGGGGGACTGCCTATGAGAAAAACTACATCACTTGCATTGGTCTTAGCTTTACTGCTAAACATAGTTTTATTTGCATCACCGGCAAAAGCGGAAGGTATAGAGGATTTAGATATAATTTGGGTTGATTATGATAAATGCGAAGATTTCTATAATGGAATGGCATTGGTAATGAAGAAATACGACGAAGATGTTTATAAATACGGCTACATAGACAAAACCGGCAAATTATTTATACCTGTTGAGTTTGATCACATTGGAGAATTTGAAAATGGTTTAGCAAAAGCTCGAAAGGGCGATATTACAGGATATATAGATAAGACCGGAAAGTTTGTAAAACAGTACAAATATGCTTTTCTCGGCGATTTTATTGATGGCGTAGCTGTAGTAAAGAGCAGTCACGACACTTTTGGATCATATGGCGTAATCGATGAAAGTGGTAAAGTAATAATACCGACCAATAAAGATGTTATATCTGATCTCAGTAATGGTTTAATAAGGATATGGGATAATGAGGAAACGATTTATGTAGATAAAACTGGCAAAGAAGTTCTCCGAATTAAAGAATATACTGGGCTCGATTTTCACGAAGGCTTGGTACGTATAATAAGCAAAGAAAACAAAGAAGGTTTTATGGACAAAACGGGTGCAATAGTAATACCGACAATATACGATTACGTAGGAGATTTTAAAGATGGTTTGGTTTTTGTGATAAAAGATGATAAATGTGGTTATATTGACAAAACAGGCAAAGAGGTTATTCCCTTAATCTACGATCATGTTGGTGAATTTGAAGACGGCTTGGCAAAAGTAAAAAACAATTTCAAATATGGCTATATAGACAAAACTGGTACGATAGTAGTACCGATAAAATATGATTTTATAAGTGATTTTAAAGAAGGATTAGCCTATTTCCAAGTTAAAGGAAATAGCTGGAGAGAGTATAAATATGGATATGTTGATAAAAATGGAAATGAAGTGATACCGCCAATTTACTGTCTTGCTTATAATTTCAGTGAAGGTCTTGCAGCAGTTAAGGTAGAAATTGAGGGAAAATATGATGAGAACGGTTATAAGTTACGCAAAATAGGGTATATAGATAAAACAGGAAAACTAGTAATACCAGCAGAATATGACTATGCAGGCGAATTTAAGGAAGGAGTAGCAATAGTTGCAAAAGACGATAAATACGGTTATATAGACAAAACCGGCAGAGAGATAGTCCCACTTATTTTTAATGAGGCGTATCCTTCCAGTGATGGCATGATGAGGGTAAGAGATGAGAACGGAAGATACGGGTATATTAAAAACCCTTTTAAAAATGAAGTACAGGCAATTCCGACACAATCTAAAATCACCGTAGATGGAAAAGAAATAAAACTAGAGGCATATACTATCAAGGGAAATAACTACTTTAAACTTCGCGATTTAGCGATGGCCTTAAACGGAACATCAAAACAGTTTGAGGTAAGCTGGGACAGTGAAGCCACTACAATAACAATATTAAAAAATAAACCTTATACCCCCGTTGGTGGAGAGCTTAAAACATCTATAGCACCTTCAGCAAAAGAAGCAGTATTATCAAGTTCATTAGTTAAAATAAACGGAGAAAACACAAACCTTACTGCTTATGCTGTTGAAGGCAGCAACTATTTTAAATTGAGGGACATTGCAAAGGCTTTAAATTTCGGCGTAACGTGGAAAGCAAATACTAACTCCGTTATAATAGATACAACAGCAGAATATAGTGAATAAATAAAATTGTATCCAAGAGCTTATTTTAGTAAATAAGCTCTTCAGCCTGTTGACAAAGTCA
>NZ_JAFFJA010000078.1 GCF_021991635.1 Tepidanaerobacter sp. GT38 | reverse complement strand
AAAAAAATGTAGTTCGGGAACTGGCGGCCTTTCCTGGAGTAAGCCGTGTAGAGCCTATGGCGGAAATTCCCGTCACATTAAAAAACAAGTGGCTAGAGAAAGATGTGGTAATACTTGGCCTTCCTGAAAAAAGCAGCCTTTATAATATATTGGATAATGAGTATAACAAGGTAGCACCACCTAAAAACGGCCTACTGCTCTCTGAACGGCTGGCCCAGTTACTTGATGCAGAGCCGGGCACAAGGCTTACGGCAGAAACTGTTATGAAAGCAGATGGCAAAGACGGCGTTTTACAGGTAGTAGGAATCATACCTCAATACTCGGGCACAAATGCATATATGGAAATCGGTGCTCTACAAGATTTCCTACAGCAAAAAGGTCTTATAACTTCGTGTATGCTAAATATCGATAAAGATGGTATTGCTTCATTTCGACAAAAATATCTGCACAGCGATACTATAAGTTCTATTGATGAGAAGAGCCAACGGCTCAATAAGTTCAGGGAAATGATGGGCTCATACGGCAGCATGGTTTATTCTTATGCAATGATAAGTATAATCATAGGTTTTGCTATAATTTACAGTTCCTCTGTCATTACATTATCGGAGAGAAGCCGAGAACTGGCTTCCATGATGGTCCTGGGCATGACGCCTCAAGAAGTTCTGTCAGTAGTCACCTTTGAACAGTGGTGTCTAGCGGTGCCTGCGATGTTGCTGGGTATGCCTTCGGCAAGAATATTAATGGCAGGCCTTTCTTCAGCTATGAGCACTGATATGTACACAATTCCAGAGCGCATTACCTCTATGGCTTTGCTGCTGGCTTTTTTTGTAACTGCTTTGTCAGTGTGGATAGCCCAAAGAGCTGCAGCAAGGAAAATCAGGAGTTTAAGTTTAGTTGAAGTATTAAAAGCCCGAGAGTAAAGAATGGAAAAAGGTATATGCATGCCCTATATGCTGCCTTTGTTTGTGTAGGCGAGGAGTAAAAACTAAAGGAAGAGAGTGAGGAATGTGAAGGGGAAAGTTAAATTTGTCGGAGTAATTATTATAGGTATCATTCTGGTTGCTGCTATTTTATATCAATCTACAAAACCACTTAATGCAGAGCTGCTTGAGATACAGCCGCAGTCTATAGCAAGCACATTTGTGGAAGAGGGGAAGATAGTTCCAGCAGATAAATCCCCCGTTTATAGTCTCATAAGCGGTGAGATTGTAAAGCTTAATGTGGAAGAAGGTAAGCAGGTTAGCAAAAATGATTTACTAGCGGTAGTGGATTCTACGGAATTAGAGTTTCAGCTTAAGCAGATGGAGGCAGAACTTACAAGCCTTAAAGGGGAAGAAGCTGATAGGTATAGAAAACCTTTAGAATCAAGTATCAAAAGCCAGGAGCTTTTAGTAGAAAAGGCTAAGCTGGATCTTGCGGCAATTGAAGAGGATTTTAAGAGAATAGAAAACTTGTATCAGGAAGGTGCAGTTTCGGCAAAAGAATATGAAGATGCACAAAATATGCTGGAGACTGCAAAGCTAAACCTTAGGCAGCAAGAAGAAGCCCTAGCACTGCTTTATGAATCATCTGAGCCAACCAGTGGTTCAGAGCAGTTTTATGCAGGAAGAGTGGAAGCCCTGCGGTCGCAAATGGAACTCATTAAATATCGCATAGAAAAATGCCGCATTACTGCTCCGGCAGAAGGAATCGTGGCAAATCTTGCTGTGACAAAAGGCGATGTGGTGAACCCTGGTCTGAAACTACTGGACATTTTTACAGGTGACGAGTACTTGGTAGAGGTTTTTATCCTTGCAGAATCAGCAGCAAGTGTTACAGAAGGCATGAAAGTAAAACTGATTCAAGATAGAAAAGGTGAAGATGTTTCTTTTGAAGGAGTAGTGGAAAAAATTGCACCTGCTGCAGTCGATATGATATCAGCCTTGGGCCTTGAAGAAAGCAGGGTGAAAGTAACTATAAAGCCTGAGTTTCCTGAAAACTTTCGCGTATTTGCCGGAATCGAATTGGATGTTGAATTTACTACAGATAAAAGGGAAGATGTCCTAGCTGTCCCCAAAAATGCTCTATTTCCCTATGAGAAAGGCAAAGCTTTGTGGAAAGTAGAAGGTGGCAAAGCTAAAATACAGCCTGTAGAAACCGGATTTGAAAACGATAGCCACGTAGTTATAACAAAGGGCCTTGCCCCAGGGGACTTGATTATCTTAAATCCCCAGCTAGATTGCCTAAAGGAAGGGAAAAAAATAAATAATATTAAGTGATGCAGGACATTATGTAAAGGCTTGGATATTGCGAAATGTTACAGAAAATGGAGCTATGGCTTTGATGGTGAGGGAATTGCAAAAAAGTATATGCTAAAATGAAGGAGATTACCATAAAAAGGGGCTAAAACAGCCCCTTTTTATTACCTGTGTTTTAATTCATATAATTCCTTCAGTGGCGGAATGTTTTCAATCATGCCTTGTTCTAATTTTCCCCAAATTACGCCTTGTGATGGTTTGGGAATATTAGAATTTGTATTTATTACTCTAGTAGGTGTAACAATATAATCTACGATAGTATCATAAGGAGTAATTTCTATATCTATGTCAACAACTTGGCAGTCGTGACCTGCGGCGATTACAGGTGTTTTGGAATCTACGGCCTGGATTTCCCACAGCATTGCCCATTCTAAGTCAAAATATCCATGTCCCTTGCCGAATCGGATTCCGGAAGGAGTGATGGCGGAAGCGCCTGTCACCAGCAAATCAACTTTTTCAAGCTTTGCCTTAATCTCTTTTAGCGAAATGGGCTTCATGAATTTTTCCATGCCATCTAAAGTAGTAGCCAGCTCTTCCATGCCTTCTGGAACATCTCCGGGGTAAATTACCTGAAACCCGCGGTTTATGCCATAAGTTGTAGTGAGCAATGTTTTTTTGTCTTTGATGACAAATTCTCTGAGCCGTTCCATATTGTTGTCAGGAGTTATAAATATTACCCGGGCATTCTTGTAAATGTCCAAGTTTCTAATAAACTCGGCGCCTTTGTCACTGCCTTCGTAATCAGCTATAAATTCTGCAAAATTCCAATGAAATCTTGAATCAGGCTTAGCTACCTTCCTTAATTCTTCCCACACTTTTTTCCTGGCTTCATTGCGATCCATATAAATGCACTCCTTTACTTTACCATAAGGTCTTGTTTTTAAAGTCGACTATGTTGTACCAAAGCTGAAAACCGAAATCCACTATTAAACCAATTAAGCAAACCCACATAAGTATACTGAAAAAATTTGCTGAATAAATCATATTAACCTCCCCTAATCAACGGCTTTTATATGTTCTTTAAGTTTATTAAAGTCAAATTTTGCAGGTGAAATTTTAGCATAGGCAAATATAACAGCCGAAGAAACGATGATGGCAGTCGTAAAACTTAATAGGTTTTGATTGTTAAGGAACAATGGAAGACCCAGTAAAATTCCTAGAATTGTACCCGCTGCTGCAGCACTGCCGCTGATGTTAGGGCTAAACAGCCCCGCAATAACTGGAATAACAGCTGCGGCAGCTACCAAGTCGGCTGTCAGCAATAAAAACAGGATGGACGGAGCTTTAAAGGCAACTAGCATTGCCCCGACTCCAAAGACGATGGTAGAGATTCTGCCAACGAACACGGCCTTTTCTGGAGCTAAATTAGGCATAAAGCTTTTGATTATATCAAGAGAAGCTATAGATGAAAAACCTGCTAGGGCGTCGGAAGCCGTAGAAGTTGCTGCAAGGACCACTATCATCATAAATATCATTGAAGCCCATGGGGGCAAAAGGTGATGGGCCATAAGGGCAGTGGCAATAGAGGGATGGGGCAATTCCATATTGTAGGCTACTGCCATTAGCCCAAAAGATGCAGCAATAATTGTCATTGGGAAAGTCATTAAAGATGAACTGAGCAGTCCCTTTTTCACAACTCTAATATCTTTTGCAGAATATACTCGCTGCCACAGGGCCTGATTTAAGAGCTCTGCTGCAGATACGGCTATGATGATCATAAGGGCAAATTCCATTCCGCTTGGATTAAACACATTGAGGAACTCCGGAGCGTGCTCTTGTATTCCGCTGTATATGGCTACAGGGCCGCCGGAATTTTTAAAGGCTATGATGGCAGTTATGAAAAGCATTGGAGTAATGAGGATAGCCTGCAATCCGTTTGTAAATATTGCAGCGCCTAACCCGCCGTAAGTAGTATATATGATAACAGGGACACCGATAATTAAAACACCTATATGAATAGGTACCTGACCTATGTAATTAAAAGCAATACCTGCACCTATGAGATTAGCAGCTAGTAAACAAAACATATAAACAATGCTGACAAAAAGCACAACAACATACATTAGATTTCCGTATCTGACTTTGGCATATTCTCCGATGGTGTTACCTTCAGGAATCAATTCTTTAATGCGACCTGAAACCGGCAAAAAAGCAATATATGATAAAGAAATGGCAAGGCCGTATCCTATCATAGATGTAAGCCCTTGTAAATATGCCATTTCTCCCGGAGAGAAAATTAGGCCAGTCCCTACGGCATAGGCTATGAAAGTTGCGGTCATAAATGCTGTAGTGATGTTTCGGCCTGCGGTAAAATATGAGTCGCTGCTTTGTATTTTCCTTTTACTAAAAAGGTAACTTAACCAGGTAATTGAGCCCATAAGTGTAAGGCTTAAGATAATCATAAGGACTCCAAAAGTGGGCATGATAACTCCTCCTTTGAGAAATAAAATTAACTAAATAACGAACAATACAAAAACAAAATTATAAAATGTACGTATCTAATTAAAGCACTAAATGCTACCTTTGTCAATGGATAAAATGTTTTTAAAATAGAATATAAAAATAAAAAATGAGATTATGGAACCAAAATGTCACATAATCTCATTTATGTAATCTGGCTATAGATTTTAAGGTTGAAATTTATAGTGAAAAATTTTACCGTTATATTATCCTTGACCCAGTTGATGCAGTACTTGAGGTATTGCTTCAATGAGGACAAAGATGCCTATGCCCACAAAGAGAATCCCCGCTGCCAGTTTTAGGTATGTCTGGGGAATATATCTGCACACCAGTTCTCCGAATAAGGCACCGATAAATGTAACGAGGACCAGTGCAAGAGAAGCTCCCAAGAAAATAGGCAAGGGCTTTTTATACTGTGTTACTAGAGTAAATACGGCAAGCTGTGTTTTGTCGCCAAGTTCTGCTAGGAATAACATCCCAAAAGCCATAAGAAAAAGTTTTAAGTCCAAAGAAAACACCTCATCTTTTGTTAGTAATTAAATCTCTCTTTCCGGTACAATTAACAAAAACGAGTTAGAAACTGCAGAATAAAGTGCTATGAACATAATAAATTTAGGTGTGATTTGATTCTAATCTGTATAATTCCCCCTTTCGACAAAAAATAAAAGACCTCTATTCCAAATAATTAAACTGGAATAAAGGTCTCATTCCCGCAAGCGGTGAAAGCCCAGGCAAAGGATTTGCCAGCATGTTGGACTTTCAAAGGCAAAAGCCCGAACTACTCCCCTTTATTGCTTCTTATACCAAATACCAACTATACCAATAATATACCAAGATTTTGCGCCCCAATCAATACCTTGATGATGTCACGTGAACGGTTTTGCAAAGGAAAAATGCCCTCAGTCCTTGTTGACACTGATACTAATCTTTGATAAACTTTGGAATAATAATCGTAGATAAATTACTGGGGGCGATTTTTTGGATAAGTTTGTCAAGGAGGGTTTAAGTTTTGACGATGTCCTGGTAATACCTTCAAAATCCGAGGTATTGCCAAAAGACGTGGATATTTCCACTCGATTGACTAATAAAATAAAACTAAACATACCTATTATCAGTGCAGGAATGGACACTGTAACAGAGGCCCGTCTGGCTATTGCCATTGCCAGAGAGGGCGGTATAGGCATTATCCATAAAAACATGTCTATTGAAAAGCAAGCCTTGGAAGTGGACAAGGTTAAGCGTTCGGAACACGGGGTTATAGTTGATCCCTTTTATCTATCACCGGATAACCTCATTGGAGAAGCTTTAGAGCTTATGGAGCGGTATAAAATATCCGGTGTGCCCATTACCGAGGGGACTAAGTTAGTGGGCATTCTGACTAATAGGGACCTTCGCTTTGAAGAAGACAAGAGCAAAAAAATTAGGGAAGTTATGACCAAAGACAACTTGGTGACGGCACCTGAAGGTACTACCCTTGATGAGGCCAAAGAAATCCTCAAAAAGCACAAGATAGAAAAACTCCCCATAGTCGATGAGGACTTTAATCTGAAAGGGTTAATAACAATTAAAGACATTGAAAAAGCCATCAAATATCCCAACTCAGCAAAAGATCAAAAAGGAAGGCTGCTGGTAGGTGCAGCTGTGGGAGTTACAAGAGACATGGAAGATCGCCTGAAGGCATTGGTAGAAGCTAAGGTGGACGTTGTAGTTGTGGATACTGCCCATGGGCATTCCAAAGGCGTCATGGAGGCAGTAAATAGAATTAAAGAGCATTACCCGGAACTTCAGGTCATAGCAGGAAATGTAGCTACGGCTGATGCTACTCGCGATTTGATAAAGGCTGGGGCAGATGCGGTAAAAGTTGGCATGGGCCCTGGCTCCATATGCACTACGAGAGTAGTAGCGGGGATAGGAGTTCCCCAAGTGACGGCTATTTATGATTGCGCACAGGAGGCGGCAAAATACAACATACCTATTATTGCCGACGGAGGAATCAAGTACTCAGGTGATATAGTAAAGGCTATAGCAGCCGGGGCTGATACTGTAATGATTGGTAGTCTGTTTGCCGGCACTGAGGAAAGTCCCGGGGAAATTCAAATCTATAAAGGCCGCAGCTTCAAAGTATACCGCGGCATGGGCTCTATGGCAGCAATGGAAGAGGGCAGTAAAGACAGATACTTCCAGGAAGATGTCAAGAAACTGGTGCCTGAAGGCGTTGAAGGACGAGTTCCATATAAAGGGCCCCTTTCAGAAACCGTATACCAGCTGGTAGGCGGTTTGCGGGCTGGTATGGGTTACTGTGGAGCTAAAAACATTCAAGAACTAAAGCAAGCCAAATTCATCAGGATAAGCGATGCGGGCTTGAGAGAAAGTCATCCGCATGACATATATATTACCAAAGAAGCTCCCAATTACACACAAATATAGGACTGGCGTGGCCAGTCCTTTTTTTGACTATATTAATCCTTCTTCTTTCAAAAATTCTCGGGCAACATCTTTTGGCTCCCGCTTGTATAAATCTACTGCTGCATTTAGCTCTGCCATTTTAGCATCATCAATGCGGCCGGCTAATTTATTTAGCACTTCCTCTAATTCCGGATGTTTCTCTAAAACTTCCCCGCGCACTATAGTAGTTGCATCATATGGTGGGAAGAACTGCTTATCATCTTCTAAGATCACCAAATCAAAAGCGGCAATTCGACCATCGGTAGCAAAACCACTTATTACGTCAACACTGCCCTGAACAAGGGCTTGATACATTAATGAAGGATCCATGCCTTTTGCATCTTTGAATTCAAAGCCGTAATGCTTGCTGAGACCGGGATAGCCGTCATCTCTTTCAATAAATACATACGTGCAGCCGAGAGTCAACTCATTGGCTACTTTGGCCATGTCGGATATGGTCTTTAAATTGTATTTTTCAGCTGTTTCTTTAGTTACTACCATAGCATAGGTGTTGTTAAAACCATAGGGCTTCATCCATTTTATATTAAACTGCTCATCGAATTCCTTTTTCACGATTTCATAAACCTCATCTGGATCCGTCATCGGCTCCATTCCCAAATTTATCAGGCCTGTGCCCGTATACTCTAAGTATAAATCTATTTGGCCTGATTTTATGGCATTAAAGATAACGTTTGCCGCAAGATTGGTCTGTACACTTGTCTTTAAGTCGGTGTTTTCCTCTATGAGAATGCTCAGCATTTCAGCCATGATAAACTGTTCAGAAAAGTTTTTGCCCCCAATTCGTATTTCTTCAGGCGCTTTTGAGCCGCCACAGCCAGTTAAACCCGTCAATAAAAATATACCAATCAGCAATACAAAAGCTAACGTCCTCAAGTTTTTTTTCAATTATAACCCCTCCTTAAATTTACCTTTTTTTGCGAAGCCCCTTTGGTGTCAGCATAAGCTCAACATATCCCAACACTTGGTCAGCCAAGATTGCAAGCAAAGCTGCCGGTAAGGCCCCTGCTAATATCATCTCATTTCTGTACATTTGTATTCCGGTAAAAATCAATTCACCGAGGCCACCTGCACCAATATATGCGGCAATAGTGGTAGTGCCGATATTGATTACTGTCGCAATCCTGACTCCTGCCATTATAACTGAGAGAGACTGAGGCAATTCTACCATGCGGAGTATTTGCATGTTGGTCATGCCCATGCCCCGACCTGCATCAATCATAAAAGGTGATACCTCTTTAATGCCGGTGTAAGTGTTTTTTACTATAGGCAACAGTGCATAAAGGAAAAGCACCAATATGGCAGTCCTCTTGCCAATGCCCAAAAAAGGTATGAGCAGTCCAAAGAAGGCGATGCTGGGAATGGTCTGAAATACACTTGTTACAGCAAGCATAATGTTAGCTAAATGTTTATTTCGGGTTAAGGCAATGCCCAGCGGAACTCCAATAATTATTGCTGTAAGTATCGCAGACCCTGTTAGCTGTAAGTGTTCAAGTATGAGACGAAATACAGTATCAGGATTATTGATAAAGAAGTTAAACAGTGTCACATTTCACACTCCCTTCACACTGTTAAGCGTTGCCCCAGGACATTGACCAAGCTGGACCTTGTTATAAGACCTGTCAATTTATTATCTTCACTAATAACCGGGACATAGCCAACCTGCTTTTGTGCCATAATTGACAGTACTTGACTTATATTTGCATCTTCTGTTACATAGTGGACATTGGTTGTTAATATCTCGGAAACCCTTTCTGCTCTATCAAAGTTTTCCAGCACATCCTTGGCAGTAGTAAGCCCAATAAACCTGCCTGATTCATCGACGACCATGAGGCTGTCAACCTTTTCCAGGCGCATTTTTTCTAAAGCATAGGTCAAAGTCCTTTCCGGAAGTATAGTGACGGGATTTTTTATCATAATATCTTTAACATTAATATACTCCGGCTGCTTAAGCAGTCTGTCCCTGCCGATGAATTCTTCCACAAAGCCATGGGCGGGATTTACTAAAAGCTGATCTGGACTGTCATATTGAAGCACCTTGCCGTCTTTCATAATGGCTATTTTATCGGCAAGTTTTAAAGCTTCGTCCATATCATGTGTTACAAAAACAATGGTTTTTTCAAGCTTGTCCTGCATCCGCAATAATTCTTCCTGCAGCGTAGTCCTTGTAATAGGGTCAACAGCTCCAAAAGGCTCATCCATTAATATAATTTCCGGATCTGCTGCCAGGGCTCTGGCTACGCCAATTCGTTGCTGCTGGCCGCCACTTAATTCATTGGGATAGCGGTTATAAAACTCTGACGGAGGCATGCCCACAAACTCAAGTAATTCCTCTACCCGTTGCTTACGCTTCTTTTCGGGCCAGTTTTTTAAATATGGTACAAGACCTATATTTTGAGCAATAGTCATGTGAGGAAAAAGCGCAATTTGCTGTATAACATAGCCGATATTCCGTCTAAGTTCTACTGCATCGATTTTACTAATATCAGTTCCCTTGATGTAAATAGCTCCTTCGGTAGGTTCGATTAAGCGATTAATCATGCGCAAAGTAGTTGTTTTACCACAGCCACTGGGGCCGATTAGAACGATAAATTCTCCTTTATTAATATCTAACGTTAAGTTATCAACAGCAACAAAATTATCGTATCTTTTAGTAACATTTTTAAAGCTTATCAAAGAGACAACCTCCTTTCTCGATTTAGCTTAATAAATAAAAAAAGCCATGGAGATCCATAGCTTTTTGGAATCACAATAAAATTTTAACTATCAATCTCCTCTTCAAACGCTTACGAGGTTAGCTGACGGGTTCGGGCCGAAGAGTAGCCCTACTTTATGATAAAGATACACCCCAAAATGTGGTTCCCCCGCTCCAGTCACATAGACCAGATTCAGCGAATAGTCAAATGTTTATATTTTTTCGCCACTCTATTATAACAAATAAAAAAAAATGCTGTCAACTTCAGTTGCCCAAAGGTGCTGTTTGTGATATTATTTTCATAATAGTGATTTTCCACAATTTTTTTAGCAGGAAAACGGTTTACATAAGTAGAATTAATATACGTAGCGTACTTATAATTTTTCATTTCGGTAAGTCAACTTTAAGGAGGAGATCGGATTTGAAAAACTATAAAAGTGACATGATAAGAAATGTAGGTCTCGTTGGTCACAGCGGTTCAGGAAAGACATCTTTAGCCGAAGCTATGCTGTACAATTCAGGAGCTACTGATCGCCTGGGTAAAATAGACGATGGCAATACTGTGTGCGACTACGATCCGGAAGAGATAAAGCGAAAAATTTCAATAAGCACCTCACTTGCCCCCTGTGAGTGGAAAAACATAAAAATAAATGTCCTTGATACTCCGGGATATTTTGACTTCGTAGGTGAAGTAAAAAGTACATTAAGAGTTGTGGAAAATGCGGTTATAGTAACTTGTGCCGTGTCTGGCGTAGAAGTAGGCACTGAGCAAGTGTTTAAATATGCAAAGGATGCCGGCTTGCCTTGCATATTTTTCATAAATAAGATGGATCGCGAAAATGCAAATTTCAATAAAGTGCTAGACCAGATTCGTGAATTATTCGGTTCTAAAGCTGTTCCATTCCAACTTCCCATAGGTTCTGAAGCAAACTTTAAAGGCGTTGTAGATGTTGTGGCACAGAAAGCCTATACTTTTGATGGAAAGAGCGTAAAAGAATGTCCGATTCCCGACGAATTAAAAGACGAGATGGAAAACTACCGTTCAATGATAATGGAAGTTGTAGCAGAAACTGATGATGAGCTTCTGATGAAATATCTTGAAGGTGAAGAGCTGACTCAGGATGAAATCCAAAAAGGTTTGAGCGTTGGCGTGCGTAAAGGCGATATCTATCCTATACTTTGCGGTTCATCTCTGACAAATAAAGGTATTACGCTGCTTATGGACACTATTGTAAATTATGCGGCTTCACCGGAAGATCGCCCTGATGAAATAGCAACAAAACCAGGCTCCAATGAAGAAATTACATTAAAGTGTAGTGCCAGTGAACCATTTTCAGCGCTGGTATTTAAAACTTTGGCAGACCCATATGTGGGCAAATTGACCATGTTTAAGGTATTTTCAGGCAGTTTAAAATCCGATACTCAAGTTTATAATGTAACACAGGATCAAACTGAAAAGTTCGGGCAGGTTTATGTTTTAAAAGGCAAAAAACAAGAAAATGTCACTGAAGTATATGCAGGGGACATAGCTGCTGTGGCTAAATTACAAAATACTTCTACAAATGACACCCTTGCTACAAAAGATAATCCGGTCTTACTTAAACCTATTGAGTTTCCAAAACCTGTACTGACACTTGCTGCAGTGCCTAAGTCCTCCGGTGATGAGGATAAAATCTCCTCTGGTCTTACAAGGCTTATGGAAGAAGACAAGACCTTTGAAGTTACAAAGAACAATGAGACTGGTCAGCTCTTAGTGTCAGGTATGGGTGAGATTCATTTAGAAGTTTTAAGCGCAAAACTTTCAAATAAATTTGGCTCTGAAATGGTGCTTAGCACTCCGGCAGTGCCCTATCGTGAAACTATTCGCGGCACCACTAAAGTTGAAGGTAAGCATAAAAAACAAAGCGGCGGTCGCGGCCAGTACGGTCACGTTTGGCTGGAAATTCAGCCCGTAGAAATCGAAAAAGAGTTTGAATTTGAAGACAAAATATTTGGCGGCGTAGTGCCAAAACAATACGTGCCTGCTGTTGAAAAAGGTATCAGAGAAGCGTTAAAAGAGGGTGTCCTGGCAGGTTATCCTATGGTAGGCGTGAAGGCCATCTTATATGATGGTTCTTACCACCCCGTTGATTCTTCTGAAATGGCCTTTAAAATAGCCGGTTCCATGGCTTTTAAGAAAGGTGCAACTCAGGCAAAACCGGTACTTTTGGAGCCTATTATGGATGTGACAGTAGTTGTTCCTGACAATTACATGGGTGATATTATCGGTGACTTAAATAAACGGCGCGGTCGCGTTTTAGGCATGGAGCCTAAAGATGGTATGCAGCATATTAAAGCCCAAGTGCCAATGGCAGAAATGTTCCGTTACGCCACTGATCTGCGTTCAATGACTCAAGGCAGAGGATCCTTCTCCTCCAGTTTCAGCCATTATGAAGAAGTTCCTGCAATGATTGCTGAAAAAATAATAGCCGAGGCCCAGGCTAACAAAGAATAAGAATAATATTGCCATAAAGAGAATATATTACCATAACGCGTTCCCTCCTTTTTTGAATTTAAGTTTTAATTTAAGGAAAAGCTTAAGATAAGCAAAGTTTCAAGGAGGGGCACTCTATGGTAAGGTCGCGGAAAAAGATTCATGTAGGTCCAACACCCGATCGTGTTGAGGATGTTCATAAGAAAAAGGTTGACAGTCTAATAGAGGATCAACTGCTGGATGATACTATGTATGGTGAAATAATTCCAAGCTTAATGGGTTGGACTTCTTTTGAAGATCAGGAACAAAGGACAAACCGCCTTATTGAGATTTCTGAGGAAATTGCTGCCACTAAGAAAAAAAGGAAACAGTAAGAGGGAGGACAAAATATCCTCCCTTAAGTTTTATATAAAAAACTTGCATTTTTTTCTAGATTTAACTATAATATAATTAAAGGTCAAAGAAGGTCAAAAACTTCCCGTTGAGAGGATGATGCTATGGCAAACCTTTCGGATATTATCGAAGACTTTATAAAAAAAATGTTTGATGACATGCCGGAAGGGATTTTGGAAATACAGCGAAACGAAATGGCAAATTACTTCCAATGTGCCCCTTCTCAGATAAATTACGTCCTCACGACGCGCTTTACCTTAGAACGCGGATATTTTGTTGAAAGCCGCCGTGGTGGCGGAGGATATATTCGGATAAAAAAGCTAAAAATAAGGGAAGGCGAGTTTTTAAAAGAAATCATTGAGTATATAGGTGAATCCATTTCCGGTTCTGAGGCAAAAGCTATTATTGAGAGATTGTGGGAGGAAGAAGTAATAACAGAAAGAGAAATGAGAATTCTATGTGCCGCTATAAATAAATACAATTTGCCGTTAAGTCCTGCAGACCAGGATATGGTCCGCGCACGCATTATGAAAGCTGTAATTACAGCTTTAATGGACCATGAAGCGAGAAAAGGGGGAAATTAATTATGTTGTGTGAAGAGTGTCAAATGAGGCCCGCTACTGTTCATATAACCAAGATAGTCAACAATGAAAAAACTCAAATGCATCTTTGTGAAGAATGTGCAAAGAAAAAGCATATATCATTTTCAACGGGTTTAAGCGGATTTGGTTTTGATGATACAGGTTTTTCCGTAGCAAAACTCCTGTCAAGCTTTTTTGAACCTGCTAGCCAAAGTACCATGGGCATTTCAGATGAATTAAAATGCGATCGCTGTGGTTTGACTTTTCAAGCTTTCTCCGATACAGGTCGCTTTGGTTGCAGCCAGTGTTACAATACCTTTAGGGGTCAGATGGACCCAATGCTGCGCAGAATTCACGGCAAAACCTTTCATGTTGGCAAAGTGCCCAAGAGGACTGGGGGTCAGCTTCGGATAAGACAGGAAATAAACAGGCTAAAGAGGGAATTACAGGAAGCTATAAATGCGGAAGAATATGAACGTGCAGCTGTAATAAGAGACAAAATAAAAGAATTGGAACAGAATAAACATAATAGCTAGGAGATGGTCGGATGGGTATTGAAAGCATAATGGATACTTCCAGGATAAAATGGATTAATTCTCCTGGCCCGGACAGCGACATTGTCATAAGCAGCAGGGTCAGATTTGCTCGCAATTTAAAGAATGTCCCATTCCCCCATCTTCTGTCAGATAGTGAAGCAAAAAAAATAGTAAGTGACGTATATTTGACGTTAAAGGAAAATCCGGTACTTTCCAGACAAATTGAGCTATATAATATGAGTGAACTGACACCGGTTCAAAAGACTATGCTTTCCGAAATGCATCTAATAAGTATGGATCTGTCCAACTCTGAAAAGGGAGCTGTTATAGTTAACCAAGATGAAACTATAAACATAATGATAAATGAAGAAGACCACTTGAGGATACAGGTGATGCTGCCCGGACTTCAGCTAGATGAGGCACTAAAAGAAATTGACAGGATTGACGATCTGCTGGAAGAAAAGCTTGATTTTGCCTTTGATGAAAAAATCGGGTATTTGACTGCATGTCCCACAAATGTAGGCACCGGTATGAGAGCATCTGTAATGATGCATCTACCTGCACTTACAATGATGGATAAAACCGGTCAAATTTTCTCCACCATATCCCAATTGGGACTCGTAGTAAGAGGCATATACGGTGAAGGCTCTCAAGCCAAGGGCAACTTATATCAGATTTCCAATCAGATAACTTTAGGCAAATCAGAAGAAGATATTATACAAAATGTAGTCAGTGTTGCCCGTCAAATAATAATGAGCGAACGCAAAACCAGACAGAATTTATCAGGTGAGGCCAGACTGCGCCTGGAGGACAAAATCCTAAGGTCCTATGGAATACTGACAAATGCCAAACTCGTTTCATCACAGGAAGCTTTGTCTTATATATCTGATGTGAGATTAGGTGTTGACATGGGTATTATTAAGGATTTAAGTCCATCTGTATTAAACGAGTTATTTATCATGACAGGCCCAGCATATATTCAGGAAATGTCCAAAAATGCAACTACTCCAATGGAACGAGATCTCTATAGGGCCAATTTTATAAGAGAAAAAATGCAAAGGTGAGGTGAAATTATGAACGGAAAGTTTACACAGCGTGCTCAAAAAGTGATTGCCTATGCTCAGGAAGAAGCTCGTCGTCTAAATCACAATGTGGTTGGCACTGAACATCTGCTCTTAGGTTTGATAAGAGAAGGTGAAGGTGTAGCGGCCAGAGCTTTGGCCAATCTTGGAATAGATTTACACAAAGTTAGAAGTCAAATAGAGAATATGATAGGAGTAGGTCCCTTTGTAATTCAAGGGCCTATTGGTTACACACCAAGGGCAAAAAGGGTTATGGAGCTTGCCGTGGATGAGTCAAGGAAACTAGGCCATAATTATGTAGGCACAGAACATATTTTACTTGGGCTCATTCGAGAAGGTGAAGGTGTTGCCGCTCAGGTGTTAAATAACTTAGGAATAAGTCTTGAAAAAGCACAAAAAGAGGTATTAAGCCTTTTGGGAGACCCAAAAGGCCAGGGAGGCCCGAAAAAAGCAGCCAATACTCCAACTCTTAATCAATTCGGCCGAGATTTGACAGAACTTGCCTCTGAGGGAAAACTTGATCCTGTAATAGGCCGGGAAAAAGAGATCGAGCGAGTAATACAAGTCCTTTCCAGGCGTACCAAGAACAACCCCTGCCTTATCGGTGAACCCGGTGTAGGTAAAACTGCAGTGGTAGAAGGTCTTGCGCAAAAAATCGTAGAGCAGGATGTGCCAGAGATTTTAAAGGATAAAAGGGTTGTAAGCCTGGACATGGCGTCCCTTGTAGCTGGAACCAAATTCCGCGGTGAATTTGAAGAACGGCTAAAGAAAGTTATGGCTGAGATTAAACAGGCAAGCAACGTAATACTCTTTATCGACGAAATGCATACGATTATAGGAGCCGGTGCAGCAGAGGGAGCAATTGATGCATCTAACATACTAAAACCTGCCCTTGCTAGAGGTGAAATCCAGACAATAGGAGCAACAACCCTTGACGAGTACCGAAAACATGTGGAAAAGGATCCTGCTCTAGAGCGGCGCTTCCAACCCATAACCGTTGATGAACCGACCGTAGAAGATACCATTGCGATTTTAAAAGGCTTAAGGGATAGGTATGAAGCTCATCATAGAGTAAAGATTTCTGATGAAGCACTGGAAGCTGCGGCAAAGCTCTCTCACAGATATATTACCGACAGATTTTTACCGGATAAGGCTATCGATCTCATCGATGAAGCAGCCTCTAGAGTTCGCTTAAAGACCCTTACCACTCCTCCGGAACTGAAAGAAGTGGAAGATGAGCTAGAAGCTATACGCAAGGAAAAAGATGCGGCAATTAAGGCTCAAGAGTTTGAAAAAGCTGCAAGTCTCAGGGATAGAGAGCAGGAGACCAAAGCAAAACTTGAACAATTAAAACAGCGGTGGCAGAAAGACCATAAGTTAGACAACTCTACGGTGACGGAAGAAGATATTGCAGAGATTGTAGCTAGCTGGACAGGTATACCGGTTAAGCGTTTGACCGAAGGAGAGTCTGAACGTCTCCTCAATATGGAAGATATTTTGCACAAGAGGGTTATAGGCCAGGACGAGGCTGTAGCGGCTATAGCGAGGGCTATACGCCGGGCTTATGCAGGCTTGAAAGATCCTTCAAGGCCCATTGGTTCTTTCATCTTTTTGGGGCCCACCGGCGTTGGCAAAACAGAACTTGCTAGAGCTTTGGCCGATGCCATGTTCGGCGATGAAAATGCTATGATAAGACTGGATATGTCAGAATACATGGAAAAATTTGCAGTATCCAGAATGGTGGGTGCACCTCCAGGATATGTAGGCTATGAGGAAGGCGGGGAGCTTACCGAAAAAGTTCGCCGTAGACCATACTCGGTAGTGCTTTTTGACGAAATAGAAAAAGCCCATCCTGATGTATTCAACATTCTTTTACAAATTCTTGAAGACGGCAGATTAACCGACTCCAAAGGTCGAACGGTGGACTTTAGAAATACCGTACTCATAATGACCTCAAATGTAGGCGCAAATCTCATACAAAAGACAAAAGTGCTGGGATTTGAACCGGTTAAAGATGAGGCGAAAGATTATAATGAAATGAAGGATAGAGTTTTAGAAGAGCTAAAGAGGACCTTCAGACCTGAATTTCTAAACCGCATAGATGAAATTATAGTTTTCCACTCCCTCAACGAGGAACACATTCGGGCTATTGTTACACTTATGCTAAATGAGGTCAACAACAGGCTTACTGAAAAGGGAGTATCAATTGAAGTGTCAGATGCAGCCAAAGACTTACTGGCAAAAGAGGGCTTTGATCCCATGTTTGGCGCAAGACCTCTTCGCCGTGTAATTCAAAAGCGCATTGAAGATAGGCTTTCAGAGGAGATCTTGAAAGGCAATATTTCAACGGGCAATGTGGTAGTAGTTGATGTAAAAGATGACGAACTTACATTTACCAACAAAGAACCTGCAGAGGTGCCAGGCACCTAAGTTATTAAGTTATTCCTTTAAGGCAGCAAGGATTTCTTTAGCCTTTGCTGCCTATTTTTCTTAAACTGGAGGGGAAGTTTTGAAAGAAAAAAAACGCTTTGTATGCCAGCAATGCGGTGCAATTGTCCCGAAATGGATGGGGCGGTGCCCGGAATGTAGCAGTTGGAACAGTATTGTTGAGGAAGCGGTTTTGCCGGAAAAAAAGTTTACCCGGGAGTACAAAAGACCGGAGTTGTTGGATAGCATCAATTATTCTGAGGATGAAAGGATTTTGACATCAATTGAAGAACTGGATCGAGTGCTGGGTGGAGGCATAGTTCCAGGAAGTCTTATATTAATTGGCGGTGATCCCGGTATTGGAAAATCTACGCTCATGCTTCAAATCTGCGGCAACTTAAGCCAGAAAAAAAGTGTCCTTTACATTTCGGGTGAGGAATCAGAAAAGCAGATAAAACTTAGGGCAGATAGGCTGAAAATAAAAAGCGGGAACCTGTACATAATGGCAGAAAACAATATGAACCTAATTGAAATGGCCATTAAGGAACTAAGGCCTTCTCTGGCAATTATTGATTCTATACAAACGGTATATTACCCTGAGCTTTCATCGGGCCCCGGTAGTGTCAGCCAAATACGAGAATCTACCGTGAAAAGTTTAAGTATATCTAAAGAAACGGATACGGCCATATTTATTGTGGGACATGTGACTAAGGAAGGGAGTTTGGCAGGGCCTAAGCTGCTTGAACACATGGTGGACACAGTTCTTTATTTTGAAGGTGAGCGATACCACTCTTACAGGCTTTTAAGGTCTGTCAAAAACCGGTTTGGATCTACCAATGAAATAGGAATTTTTGAAATGAAAGATTCAGGCTTAGTTGAGGTAAGCAGTCCGTCCAAGTACTTACTGTCTGGCAAACTTCCCGATACTGCCGGATCTGCAGTAGTATGCATTTTAGAAGGGACCAGACCCCTTTTAGTTGAAGTTCAAGCTTTAGTTTCCAGGTCCGGTTTTAATCTAGCAAGACGCCAGACTTCCGGTATAGATTATAATCGAGCTGCACTTTTAATTGCGGTTTTGGAGAAGAAATTGGGATATATGCTAAGTCAGGAAGACATTTACATAAATGTAGCGGGCGGAATAAAAGTTGAAGAGCCGGGGGCTGATCTTGCAGTTGTAGCAGCCATAGCTTCTAGTTTTAAGAACCGTCCCATATCAGAAGACACAGTCATAATCGGTGAGGTAGGCCTTGCCGGCGAGGTAAGGGCTGTAAGTTATGTAGAAAAGCGAATTCAAGAAGCATATAAGCTAGGATTTTCAAGGGCAATAGTTCCCTACGAAAACACTGTTGATATTTCAAAATCCATTAAAATGAGGATTGAAGGTGTAAAGAATATAAAAGAAGCGGTAGAGGCAAGTATAACATAGTTTAAGCTAAAACTAAAGGGAACGGTTTTCGTTCCCTTATGTTTATGATAAATTATATATTCCAAGAGTAGAAAGTTTTTCATTTTCGGCGCATAAAATATCCTCTAGATTTAAACCTAAGATATTGCATAAAGCAGCAAGGTAGAAAAGATGATTTCCTATTTCAAGCTCTATTATTTCTCGGCAGTTATCACAAAGCTTTCCTTTGGTATGGGTATCCATATATGAAATCAATTCATAAAGACGAATTTCACTGGGGACTTGCTGTTTTTTTGCATTTATTTGTATACAACCGCAGTTCGTCACGGATTTAGACACAGCACGATTGACCCTTGCAGTAGTTTCCTGGAATTTAGTCAGCACATCAAGAATGCTCTTGTGCCTGATTAAACAATCAGCAACTGTGTCCTGGAACTCATCCCAGCTAAGGCCTTTCACACCTAGATTCCCCCTTGCAATAGTATCTGTCTATATTATAGACGCCTTTTACTGAATTTGTCAAACACATGTGGATATCAAGATCGCGTCAAGTTGTTGTAG
>NZ_JAFFJA010000077.1 GCF_021991635.1 Tepidanaerobacter sp. GT38 | reverse complement strand
ATTTAATATTGCAATTTAAGACCAAAAAAAATCTGCAAAAAAATAAATGTTTAACACTTTGCTAACTAAAATCAGGTTCGACGCAGAAAAAATAAAATGCATTCTGAAGCATATAAATTTTATTATACCAATACTAGACATTTATTTAACGTCAATGGCTTTCAATAATACCATAAGCTTTACCGCGTCATTAAAATCTTTAGGTGAAAGACCAGTTAAAGTCTTTATCTTATCAAGCCTTGCATTTACCGTATTTCTTGTAACATTGAGCTTGGTAGCGCTCTTAGAAATGTTTAGATTCGCCGAAAAAAAGGCCTTTATAGTATTAATCAACTTTTCGTCACTTAAAAAATCTTTAGCACCCTCTTTAGCAAGCAACTGACTCTTATAGATGTTTATAATTTCATCCGGAGCAGCCGCCAGCATCATTTCAAGACTTAGATCTTGTGCAAAAATTATCTGGGGCAATTGGCCTGGGGATTTTCTCTCGACAATTTGTATAGCTTTAACTGCTTCCTTATAAGATTTGCGAAGGCCCGCAAGGCCGGGATAGTAAGAACCTACGCCTATGCAAAATTTAACTGAGTATTTTTCCAGTTTTTTACTTAATTTGTCCGCTATTTCCTTTATTTGCTGCTTTACTGTTTTAACGTGAATTTTTTGGGGAGCAAAAAATACAATGTAATAGTTGCTGCCATTGTGGCTGATCATGTTCTGAGGATTGTCAAATACTTTTTTGATGCAGTCGAGAATTTTTTCTCGCTTTTCTTGGGCAGTTAATTCCTGATTGTCATAAAGGCCTTTCGACTTTTCTTTAATGACCAAATTATTGACTTTAATGTTTAGAGCTAGCCTGGGGAGGGACAAGTCATAACCCAGAACTTCACCTTTTGTTAAAAACACGTTTGTGTCTTCAAAGTTCCAGTTTATTATATCGTGGACATAAAGCTCTTTGGCATTTTGCTCCATGCGAAGTTGCTCTGACAAAAAAAACTGTTTTAGCATAGCTTCAACAGATATTTTTAACAACTGACCATATGGCCTTACTTCGTCAGGTTCACCTGTAATGCCAACAACGCCTACTATGTTGTCATTAAGGTATATTGGAAGGTTTACTCCTGGTTTTACACCTTCTAACTCACTCGCTTGTTTAGAAGTTATTTCTATTTCTTTTCCTGTTTTTATTACTTCTGCTGCTCCTTCATGAAATGTATCAATGCGCGATTTATCCTTGCTACCTACGATTATACCCAAACTGTTCATAATGTTAATATTTTTACCTAGCAGATTTTTGGTTTTTTCAACTATGCTTTGAGCGTACTCATGGGTAATTTCCACGATAAGATTCTCCTCGTAAACTTTTACAGTATATATTCTCCCCATTTATCACCAAGTCCTCTATTTGTACTAAATATTTATACTTTTTTGTGTTCTTTGCTTCATTAATTCTATTTTGGGTAGGTTTTTTATTTATCTGACTAAACAGGGTTTCTTTGGGTCAAATTTCCAACCAGGAATTAAATACTGCATTGCAATAGTATCATCACGGCTATCTAAACCTTCTTTTACATACAACTCATGGGCCTTTTGAACTTGGTCCATATCAATTTCAACACCTAAACCGGGCTTATCTGGAATCTGAATATATCCATCCTGAATTTTTAAGGGTTCTTTAGTCAATCTCTCCAAACCTTCCTGCCATATCCAATGTGTATCAATGGCGGTTATCTCTCCCGGCACAGCTGCTGCCACATGGGTAAACATGGCTAGAGAAATATCGAAATGGTTGTTTGAGTGTGAACCCCATGTTAAACCAAACTCATTGCACAACTGACCTACTCTCACAGACCCTGACATGGTCCAAAAATGGGGATCAGCTAGAGGAATATCAACAGATTGTAACATTATCGAATGCTGCATTTGCCTCCAATCTGTTGCCACCATATTTGTGGCAGTGGGAAGGCCCGTTGCTTTTCTAAATTCTGCCAGTATTTCACGGCCTGAAAATCCGTTTTCAGCACCACAAGGATCTTCACAATATGTCAAAATACCGTGCATGTCTTTACACAATTCTATTGCGTCTTTAAGCAGCCAGGCTCCATTGGGATCAAGGGTAATTCTAGCCTTTGGGAATCTCTCCTTTAAAGCTTTTATAGTTTCAATTTCTTTTTCCCCTTCAAAAACTCCGCCTTTTAATTTAAAATCGCTAAATCCATATAATTCTGCAGATGCTTCAGCCAGTTTAACTACTGCTTCTGTGGTCATAGCTTCTTCATGTCTTATCTTGTACCATTCGTGTTTGGCATTAGGTTCTCTGTGGTAAGGAAGGTCTGTTTTATCAGGATTTCCTATGTAAAATAAATATCCCAATACTTTTACCTTATCCCTTTGCTGGCCATCTCCTAATAATGCTGCCACAGGAACTTCTAAAAATTTACCTAATAAGTCCAGTAAGGCTGACTCAATGGCAGTGACAACATGTACAGTTGTCCTTAAGTCATAAGTCTGCAGTCCTCTGCCACCAGCATCTTTGTATTTAAAGGCATTGTATACCGCACTAAGAATGTTTTTATAGTTCCCGATTTTTTGGTCCACCACGTATTTTTTGGATTCTTCTAATGTTTGCCTGATTTTTTCTCCTCCGGGGACTTCACCTATACCCTTATTGCCTAAACTGTCTGTCAAGATTACGATATTTCTAGTAAAATAAGGCCCATGGGCACCGCTTAAGTTCAAGAGCATGCTGTCTCGACCCGCTACTGGAATAACTTCCATTTCCACAACTTTAGGTGTGTTTGCCATCATAACCCCTCCTATAAATTGCCCCCACTTTAAAGTGGGGGCTTTAATTTAAGCAAAATAGTTATCTTGTAATCTCTGCATTTGCCAGTTTTTCATAGAATTTAGCAATACTGGCGTGGTCTTCAACACCGCAACCGTCTAGCTTTATAGCTTGCATGATTTCCATTACCTGGGCTGTAAGTGGAAGAGGTGCCCCAACACTGTGAGATGTATCAAGTACATTGTTTAAATCCTTTATATGTAAGTCTATTCTAAAGCCAGGTTTAAAGTTTCTATCCATTATCATAGGTGCTTTGGCATCCATTACTGTACTTCCAGCAAGGCCGCCTCTAATGGCTTGATAGACCAATTCTGGAGATACCCCTGCCTTTTTGGCAAGTATCAAAGCTTCAGATACTGCAGCTATGTTTATAGCAACAACTATCTGGTTGCAGAGTTTTGCTATGTTTCCTGCACCACTTTCTCCTACATACACAACTGAAGCTGCCATGGCTTTCATGATATCATAGTATTTGTCAAAGACCTCTTTCTTGCCTCCTACCATAACTGCCAGTGTGCCATCGATGGCTTTGGGCTCTCCACCGCTTACCGGCGCATCTAACATGTCTATTCCTTTCTTTTCTAGTTCCTTAAATATCTTTCTGCTGCTCAAAGGTGCAATAGAGCTCATATCGATAACAACAGAACCTGGTTTTGCTCCTTCAATTACTCCGCCTTCTCCGAGGACTACTTCTTCAACTTGGGGAGAGTTTGGAAGCATGGTAATAATTACATCACTTTGTTTGGCCAATTCCAAGATGGAAGCTGAAGTTTCAGCACCTGCTGCTTTTAACTCTTCCATGGGTTCTTTGTTTATGTCGTAAACAACTAGATCATAGCCGGCCTTAATTAAGTTTTTGGCCATTGGTTTCCCCATTATTCCTAGACCTATAAATCCTATCTTCATAATCCATCTCCTCCTACTATTTGTTTTTATATTAAATCTAAACTCTTAAGGACATCTTTTATCATCTCTTGCTTTTCCTCTGTGCAATGCTCAATTGGCCTCACAGGTGAGCCAACTTCTATACCCATTAAATTTAAACATTCTTTCATTACAACAGGAAAACTTCCATAATTATATGCATTTCTCAAAGGAATTAATTTGTATTGAGCATCTAGTGCTCCAGCGTAATCTCCTGCCATGAATTTTTCGTATATATCCACTACCAATCTTGGTGCCACATTTGCTGTCCCTGCTACACAACCTGCTCCGCCATAAGCCAAGGTAGCATAAATGTAATAGTCAATGCCGCAAAGGACTTTAAATTTGGGATTGTCCTTAGTTACGCGAATATATTCGATGGTCTGAGCAAAATCCAGGGATGTGTTTTTTATGCCTACGATGTTGTCAATTTGGGACAGTTTTTCCAACAGTGACACAGATATGTTGTTTGTGGTCTTTCCTGGATTATTGTACAAGAGAATTGGCAATTTAGTTGAATCGGCAATAGCTTTGAAATGATTGTACATTTCTTTTTCGTTGGGTTTAATAAACATTGGTGTAAGTACTGTAAGGGCATCTGCCCCAATGTCTTCTGCCATTTTTGCCAGTTTAATGCACTCTTTTGTTGTAATGGCACTGGCACCAGCATAAACTGGCACTTTCCCGTTGACATGCTCTACGGTAATCTCTACAGCTCTTTTTTGATTTTCAGAATCAAAGGCGTAAAATTCCCCATTACTTCCCATTACAAAAATTCCGTGGACTCCCCCGTCTAAAACATGATTTATAACTCTTTTAAGACCATCCTCATCGACATTTTCGTTTTTATCTACAGGTGTTATTATCGGTGGTATTACTCCCTTTATGTTCTCGATTTTTAACATTTGAAATCCTCCACTTGAGTTTATATATTGGGGCGCCATAGTTGTGATTTATAGTTATTAATCCTTCAACGTTTGGTTTTTTTAGGTAGCACTTTCTACGGCAACTTTAAATGGCCTTCTATGCACCACACATTCGCAATTATACCGGACACGGCCTTTTCGTTTCAACACTTGCATGATTATTATTAAAAAAGATATAACATTTATTAAACTACCTTTTGGCTTAAGATCTCAAGAGATACATCCTAAATACATCTCTTGCAATTCTCTCTAGCAACTGTTCAACTTTACTCATGGCTTCCTCTAGACTCATGGGTCTGTTTACTATGCTAAATAAAGCTTCAATACCCTCTTGATACAATTCCTCATACCCTTTTCCCAAGGACCCTGAAATACAAACCACTGGCTTGTTGTATTTTGCTGCTATCTTTGCAATTCCTAGCGGAACTTTCCCAAACATTGTTTGATAGTCAGTGGAACCCTCGCCTGTTATAATTAGATCGGCATTTTTTATTTTTTCTTCCAATTGCACAAGTTCCATTACTATTTTAATACCCATGCAAAACTCTGCTTCCAAAAATGCTATTAGTGCTGCGCCTAAACCTCCCGCTGCTCCAGAGCCGGGGACATTTAGTACGTCTTTGTTCAATTGTTTTTTTATGACTGCTGCAAGATGCTCCAAGTTTCTATCTAAAATTTCCACCATTTCTGGTGTGGCACCTTTTTGTGGTCCATAAACTGCTGAAGCTCCGTTAGGACCGCACAGAGGGTTTTTTACATCAGATGCTATTGTAATGCTAGTGTCAAAAATCCTTGGGTCTAGCAAAGCTGTATCAATTTTCTCTATCTTATATAGCTCACCACCTCCAAAACCAATTTGATTTCCTTCCTTATCTAAGAATCTTATTCCCAAAGCTTGTGCCATTCCAACTCCACCATCATTGGTGGCGCTGCCGCCTATCCCGATAATTATTCGTTTACAGCCGTAATCAAGAGCTTTTTTTATCAACTGTCCTGTGCCATAAGTTGTGGTCTTCATTGGGTTTAGTTCTTCCTTGCTCAATAAATTAAGGCCCGATGCTGCTGCCATTTCTATGATTGCCGTGTTATCTTGAAGTATGCCAAAAAATGAATCAATTTCCCTGCCTAGTGGATCAACAACCTTGGTTGATATAATATCTCCACCAACTGCACTGATAACAGCTTCTACTGTCCCCTCGCCACCATCAGCCATAGGGACCTTTATAACTTCCACGGGTTCTTTGTAGTTTTGCGCCGCTTTTTTTATCCCTTTTTCTATTGCATTTGCTGCTTGTATTGAAGTCAAGCTGCCTTTAAATGAATCAGGAGCTACGATTATTTTCATAGGAACACCTGCATTCTTTGTATTGTTTTTAATTGTACAATATCAAAATGTCTTACTCTTTTGTATAATCAAAATGCCTAATTTTTTGTTGAGTTTTTTTCTTATTTTGAGCATATTGCTAAATGTTTTATTTGTTTTAGCTTTACTATAGGCTGCTCATTGTAAATATTTATATGAAAAATAGTTAAAAACCTATTTTTACAGACATAAAAAAACAGGAACTTCCTGTTCCTGTTTTATATCTTTCTCATTTCCATAACTAACACTCTTTTTGTTTCCCCGGTCACTTTATATCTATCATCAATCCTCATGCCGCCAACCCAGACTATATTCCCCTTTGACTCTACGATTGGAACTTGATCTCTTTTTAGCCGGGGAACTTTTTCGTCAATAAAAAAGTCTTTTAGTTTTTTA
Source organism: Tepidanaerobacter sp. GT38 (assembly GCF_021991635.1). Lineage (GTDB taxonomy): Bacteria > Bacillota > Thermosediminibacteria > Thermosediminibacterales > Tepidanaerobacteraceae > DTU063. Next base: position 1,334 of record NZ_JAFFJA010000077.1, on the reverse strand, counting down.
AAACCCATGCCCCCCAAAGGTTTAAACCTATCTCCTGGAAGCCTGTTTCTTATAATCAAATTGCTTTCAATTTTATCATAATCTAGATAGGCCATGTCAGTATCCGGAGTTATTTTAATTTCGTCCTTGGCCTTTATATATGCTTTTATATTTATGCCAATCTCATTTATTGATATTTCCCCTGGAACATTTAGGAGATAATTGTAATTAGGTATTTCGTCAAAGCTTGCCTTTGAAAGGATGAAAGTATTATATTCTTTTATTCCCTGAAGATTTTTAGGTAAATCAATCATGCTGCCAGGCGATGCATTTTCTATAAACTCTACCAGCAATTTGGCATGTCTTGTTTCAAAATCCTTCACATCGCCAGACAGTTTTTCAACGGCTGCCCTTACCAGCCGATATTTTATAGCCTCATGTTGCTTTAAAAACTCCCCTATATCTATAATTACTTTTTCAGAATGGTATCTTACTGTATTTGCTTTTGCTCTTTCAGTCTCCTGTTTTAAGAACGCCAAATCACGCTTGGTAATTTCCGACAGTCGCCTGAGGGATTGACCAAAATGGGGACAGTACTTTTTGCGTATGATTGGTATCAGTTCCAAGCGAAGGCTGTTTCTAAAATAATCGGTGGTAAGGTTTGTAGCATCTATTCTAAAAGGAATATTCTCTTGCTCTAAATATTTTTCAATGTCTGCTCTTTGTACCTCAATCAGCGGTCTAATGAAACTTTCGCGAACTGCTTCAATTCCGATAAGGCCGTCTAAACCTGTTCCCCTCAATATATTCATGAGTATAGTCTCTTCATGGTCGTTTTGGTTATGGCCCGTTGCTATCTTCTGGGCGTCAACTTGCTCCTTAACTTCCCTAAAAAACTCGTATCTAACGCGCCGAGCCGCATCTTCCGGAGAAAGGCCAGATTTTTTAGCATAAGCAGGCACATCGACTTTATCACTAAAAAACGGAATGTTCCAATTGTGACACAAAGTCTCTACAAAGCGGGCATCTTCCTCTGACTCTTTTCCACGAAACATGTGGTCAAGATGTGCCACATACAGCAAAATCCCCAGCTGTCGGCGAAATTTATTAAAAAGGTGAAGTAAACAAACAGAGTCAGGCCCTCCGGAAACACCGACGATAACCTTGTCACCTTCTTTTACCATATTGTACTTTTTTATTGTTTTTAAAAATTGTTGTTCGATATTCATGCCTCAGTTTCTTCCTCGATTTTCTAGAAATTGCAACTGCACTTTGGCAGCTTTGCTTATATTATATTTTTTCCAAATGAAAATATCAAACTCCTCTTGAATCACTGATAGTGTCAAGTTGTTGTA
>NZ_JAFFJA010000076.1 GCF_021991635.1 Tepidanaerobacter sp. GT38 | reverse complement strand
GTGGTATTCGAATGACAATAATATGGAAAAAGGGCTGAAAAAGCCCTTTTTTTGTGTAGTGTAGTCCAAAGATATCTTTTATGTTATAATTAAAATTGGTATAGTTTTTGCCTTTGTTGAAAGAGGTATATGTAATGTGTAATGAATTTTTAACTGTAGCCAAACCTTCCGAGAGCTTCTATGTAGTGAAAAAATCTAAATTCATTTCAAATGTCATACCTGTCAGCGACATCAAAGAAGCGGAAGCCTATATTGAGAAGCTTCGTAAAAAATACTGGGATGCAACTCATAATGTCTATGCTTATTCAATAGGCCTAAACAGTGAAATACAAAAATTTAGTGATGATGGGGAACCTTCAGGTACAGCTGGTAAACCGGTGTTAGAGGTTATTAAATCAAAAGAGGTAAAGAATGTATTAATAGTTGTTACCCGTTATTTTGGAGGTATCCTTTTAGGGGCTAATGGGTTAATTAGAGCTTATAGTGAAAGTGCTTCACTTGGTCTAAAAAATTCCAATATCATTAAGAAAATTAAGTGTGATGTATTTCAAATAACCACAGATTACAATATGTTGGGAAAGTTGCAATGGGAATTAAATCAAAGGAATATTATTATCAAAGATATTAATTACGCTGAAAATGTAAAAATAGAAGTATTTGTTCCTATCAATTACAACATTAATCTTGAGAAGATTATCATGGATAAAACTTCGGGCAGTGCCCATATTAAATTTGTCAACAATGAATATATTACAAAGGAAATTTAAAGAACAAACTTCAAGGGGTGCTTTGTCTTGAACATGGATAAATTGTGCAGTGCATTGGTTACGTGGCTACAAGAATACGCCAAGCAAGCTGGAGCAGCCGGTGCAGTTTTTGGCATGAGCGGAGGAATCGATTCTGCTGTGGTCAGTGTTTTATGCAAAAAGGCATTTGAAGAAAATGCTCTTGGCCTTATCATGCCTTGTTACAGTGATGAAAATGACGAAAAAGATGCTCGTTTAGTAGCTGATAAATTTGGTATAAAATATCATACTGTAGTACTTAACAGTGTATATGATGAGTTTTTAAATGCTGTGGAGCAGACTGATAAAAAAATGGCAAAAGCCAATATAAAGCCTCGCCTTAGAATGATGACACTGTATTACTATGCAAGCATAAAAAATTATCTTGTGGTAGGTTCAGAAAATAAAAGTGAGCTTACTGTAGGGTATTTTACAAAATATGGTGACGGCGGAGCAGATTTATGGCCTATCGGCAATCTCGTAAAAAGTCAAGTAAAACAGCTTGCATCCTATTTAGGCATTCCGCAAGAAATTATAGACAAACCGCCTGCAGCAGGGCTTTGGAAAGGCCAAACAGATGAGCAGGAAATGGGAATAACCTATGATGAACTTGACCAATACATTTTGACAGGACATGCAACTGCTCCTGAAATAGAGGCTAAAATCAAAGCACTGCATAAAAATAGTGAACATAAGCGACGACTGCCTTTGATTCCAGACTTTTAGTCGAGAAATTTATTGAATTATAGTTCCAAATTTGCTAATTCTTCAAAATAGATAAAGGGGGAATTTAATATGGCTGGACATTCAAAATGGGCAAATATAAAACATAAAAAAGCAAAAATGGATGCTCAAAAGGGTAAGATTTATACCAGATTCAGTAAGCTTATTATCGTAGCCGTACGCCAAGGTGGTCCCGATCCAAATTCCAATTATCGGTTAAAGGATATAATTGAAAAAGCCAAACAGGCAAACATGCCTAATGAGAATATTGTAAGAGCTATTAAAAGAGGAAGCGGCGAACTGGGCGGAGGAGATTATGAAGAAATCATGTATGAAGGTTACGGCCCTGGCGGTGTTGCTATCTTGGTTGATGCTACAACCGACAACAGAAATCGAACTGCGGGTGAAATGAGACACATATTTGACAAACACGGTGGCAATCTAGGTGAATCAGGCTGCGTTGCATGGATGTTTGAAAAGAAAGGCGTAATTTTAATTGAGAAAAAAGATGATACAGATGTTGATAGTATAATGATGTTGGCTATAGATTCTGGTGCTGATGATGTTGAGGAAACAGACGACTCTATTGAAATTACTACAAGTGTAGATAATTTTGAAGCAGTGAAAAACTCTTTAAGTGAAAACAATATTGATATTTTTTCTGCAGAGATATCATTTGTACCAAAGTCAACTATTTCCGTTGGCGAACCTGAAAGTGAAAAGTTAGAGAAACTCTTAGAAGCTCTTGAAGAACATGACGATGTACAAAATGTATATTCAAACTACGAACCGGCGTAGAATTTGACAGTAAAAAAGGAAAATTTGTATAATTTTGTTATAACTGGGCATACTATTTTTCCGAAGAATTGAAGGAGGAATAAGTATGCCTAAAAATTTTTTAAAGTACACGGTAATTTTAGCGGTTATTATTGTCATAGGTTTTAGCTATGGATACTTAAAAACATTTTTATCAATAACTGAACCCAAAGAGAATAATGATGTAAAAAATGCAGAACATGAAGTGATTCAAATTCCTGAAATTAGACTTAAGGCTGGTGCAAGGTTAATATACACCACATATTATATAAAATGTAATGATGAGATAATAGAGGAGAAAATTATTGACGAAAAATTGATAGGATGCACAAAGAGCCAACTAGAACAGTTAGAAAATGATTGGGAAATAACCAACTTTACACCTGAAGAAGTCAGTTTAACTAGGCAAATAAATGATATCTGTCCTAATCATTATTTTATAGGTATTCAGGACGGTTATGTAACGCTTTTTCAAGGCATTCCAGGCATAAAGTCAATTTTAATTGAACAGACGGATATTTTAGCAGATACTTTAAGGGAAGACGACAGGTTGATTTTAGAAAAAGGTCTTATAATAAAAGACGAACAGGAATTTTTAAAAATTAGGGAGGGTTTGACTAAATAGCCATTTTTCATGAAGAAGGAAAATCACCCTTAGATGTAGAATAACTCTAAGGGTGATTTTATGTTAATTATGGGTATTGACCCAGGTATAGCCATTAGCGGCTATGGCATTATTTCTGGAGAATGTAACGATTGCCGAATTGTTGAATACGGAGTTATAAGGACTCCTGCAACCCTTGAAATACCTCAAAGGTTAAGGCAAATACATGAAGGTTATATGAAGCTATTAGAAAAATATAAACCTGATTCTGTGGCTATTGAAGAGTTATTTTTTAACAAAAACGCAAAAACAATTATCACTGTAGGTCAAGCTCGCGGTGCTGCACTTTTAGCTGCAGCTTTATCTAATATTGAGGTATTTGAATATACTCCGCTTCAAGTTAAGCAGGCCATCGTTGGTTATGGCCGCGCCGATAAACATCAAGTGCAACAGATGATTAAAGTTTACTTTCATTTAGATGAATTGCCAAAGCCAGATGATGCCGCAGATGCTTTAGCTGTAGCTGTGTGCCATATGAACTCATATAAACTTGGAAAAATTTTGGACAGTTGAGGTTTTCATTATGTTGGATTATATAGAAGGTAAACTTGTTAAGCAAGAACCCAATTTTGCTATAATTGATGTAGGAGGTTTTGGAGTAAAACTAAATATTTCACTGTTTACTTTTAATAAAATTAAAGACAAGAATAATCAAAATGTACGGCTTTATACACACATAGTATTAAAGGACGATGCCATAGAACTTTTTGGTTTTCATGATGTGGTTGAAAGACAAGCTTATATGTTATTAAATAGAGTACCCGGTATTGGATCAAAAGCAGCAATTTCAATTCTTTCTTTAATGGATGTAGCGCAATTGAAAACAAGTATTTTAACAGAGGATGTAAATGCTCTTGTTAAGGTGCCGGGTATCGGCAAAAAGACAGCCCAAAAAATTATTTTAGAATTAAAAGACCGAATTAAAGACTTACCTGTAAGGTCTGACGAATTAAGCTATAATGCCATATTTGAAGCCAAAGAAGTGCTCGCTTCTTTAGGTTTCAATTCTATAGAAATACAGTTGGCTTTAGATAATGCGTCAATAAATGCTAACGATTCTGTAGAAGAAATAATAAAATCTGCGCTGAAAAAATTGTCAAAATAAAGGGTGAGTATAATTGGATCGAATTGTAACGCCGGCTGTAAAAAATAATGAGGAATTGGAGTACGAGCAAAGTATTAGGCCATTGAGCTTTGATGAGTACATAGGTCAGGATAGAGTTAAAGAAAACTTAAAGGTTTTTATAAAGGCAGCTTTAATGAGACGTGAAGCATTAGATCACGTTTTATTATTTGGGCCTCCTGGCCTAGGGAAGACAACGCTGGCACATATTATAGCTAGAGAACTGGGTGTAAATATAAGGATAACCTCAGGGCCTGCTATTGAGCGAGCAGGGGACCTAGCAGCCATACTTACAAATTTAGGGGAAAGGGATCTGTTATTTATCGATGAGATTCATAGACTCCATCCTAGTGTTGAAGAGATCTTATATCCCGCCATGGAAGACTTTGCTTTAGATATAATGATTGGTAAGGGACCTAGCGCCCGATCTATGCGCTTAACTTTAAGCCCATTTACACTGGTTGGTGCTACTACTAAAGCCGGACAGTTAACATCGCCTTTAAGGGACCGCTTTGGCGTAAATTTGCGTTTAGATTTTTATAACATACCTGACCTTGTGAAAATTATAAAAAGGTCTGCAACTCTTTTAAATGTTCCGATCGAGCATGAAGCCGCTGAACGTATAGCATTATGCTCGAGGGGAACTCCTAGACTTGCCAACAGGTTACTTAAGCGTATCAGAGACTTTGCACAAGTTAGAGGAAGTGGAGTAATTACCCTTGCTATTGCGGAAATGGGGTTAAGGGATTTAGAGATTGATAGTCACGGTCTTGACCAAAACGACAGGAAGTTATTATCCACAATTATTGACAAATTCCAGGGTGGTCCCGTGGGGATAGAATCTATTGCTGCAGCCCTTAATGAAGATGTTTCAACAATTGAAGACATATATGAACCATACCTCATTCAAAAGGGTTATATTTTTAGAACGGCACGGGGTAGGGTAGTTTCAGATAAGGCTTATGAACATCTCGGTAGAGAGAAATCAACTTCCAAATAGGAGGAAGTCTAGATATGAGAAAATATTTTTTATTATTTCTGTGTATTATATTTATTATATTTCCTAGAGTGGCACAGTCGGCAGAACTTTTGCCGGCCAAAATCAGGGTAGGCCTTTATTATGACAGTTCTGCCCTAAATTCATACCGGCTCATTTCAGATAATGGTTTTAAAGTGATGATAAGTAATAGAGACGAAAACTTTACAGTGATGACATTTTCTGATAAATTATTAAAAGTGTATACTGATGATTTAGATGCTTTTACACTTTTGAAAGATAATATCAAGGATAAGCAGGATGCTTTGGAATATGCGTTTAAGCTTGAAAAGGACGGTGTAGAAACTTTCCTGCTATTTGACGGAAGTTGGTCTGTATGGGCAAAAGCAGGTAATAATAGATTCTCAGATAGTGGTACTTTTTTAGTAGTTAAAGGTGAAACGAAAAACCCTGGCTTACTTCTTCCCTTTAATGTTCAACAACCTGTATTTTTTGAAAACGCTTCTCCTGATGGTTTGATTGCTGTTGAAGGGCTAAGATACCGTGGGAAGTTAAAAGTGACCCCGGCTGGGGGGAAAAATATTCAGGTTGTAAATGAGCTTGGTCTTGAAGAATATTTGTATGGTGTAATCCCACTAGAGATTACTCCAAGCTGGCATGAAGAACTTTTAAAGGCTCAAGCGGTGGCAGCCAGGACTTATACCATCGCAAATCTGGCCAAATGGGAAAAATATGGCTTTGACATTGGCGCAAACTCGTCAGATCAAGTGTATGGAGGCTACGATGCAGAAAATGCGAGAACTAATAAAGCGGTAGATGAAACTGCGGGGCAAATCATCGTTTACGATAATGAGCCAATAATGGCCTTTTACCATGCTGACAGTGGCGGCCGCACGGAAGCCTGTAAAGACGTTTTTAGTACGGATCTGCCTTATTTACAGCCGGTTGATGATGTGTTTTCTGCTGATTCTCCCTACTCTGAATGGGAAATTACTTTAACTTTAAAAGATATCAGCAGTCGGGTTAGCTCTGCTATACAGAATATAGGTGATATACGCCAGATCTCCATAGAGGAGAGGAGTCAGGCTGGGAGAGTAAAAAAGCTGCATTTAAAAGGCAGTTTAGGGGAAACAATTATTGAAAAAGGCCAAATTAGAAGTGTACTTGGGCTAAAAAGCAATTTTTTCGATATTTTGGGAGGCCAAAACATTTCCGTAACAGTTTTTTCCGGAGAAAACGCAAACAAGAATATACAATTGGAAGGCAAGTGTGTAATAACTGACCAAGGTATGACCGTTTTCTCAAGCGGACAAGCTGTTCTTTTAGCTGCAGAAAAATCAAGGGTTGTAAAATCCCAAGGTTCGGAAGGTACATTGACCTTCAAAGGCAAAGGTTTTGGTCATGGAGTTGGATTGAGCCAATGGGGAGCTAAAGCCATGGCAGAAAACGGGTATAATTACGTAGACATTTTGCTACACTACTATAAAAACACGCAAATAAAAAATATAAATGAAACCATTTAAGTAATATAAAATAAAAGATTGAGGAAGTAATCTACTATGAAACTTGAGGAGTTTGATTTTTACCTACCAGAAGAACTTATTGCTCAAGAACCTATTGAAGACCGTTCAAAGTCTAGGTTATTGGTTTTAAATAAAACCAGTGGAGAGATAGAACATAGAATTTTTGAAGACGTAATATATTATCTGAGACCAGGTGATTGTTTAGTTTTAAACAATACGAAAGTCATTCCTGCCAGGTTGATTGGGCGACGGAAAAATACACACGGAAAAATAGAAATGGTGCTTTTAAAACCAGTTGATGTTGATATCTGGGAGGTATTAGTTAAGCCTGGTCGCAGAGCTCACATCGGAGAAGAGATAGTATTTGGAGATGGTCAGCTTGCAGCTAAGGTAATAGATATTACTGACTTTGGCGGTAGGATCGTTGAGTTTTTTCACGAAAGGCCTTTCCAGGAAGTTTTACATGAACTTGGTGAAATGCCCACACCGCCTTATATCAAGAAAAAATTACAGGATGAAAACCGATATCAAACGGTCTATGCTGTAAAACCTGGTTCAGCTGCAGCTCCAACGGCAGGGCTTCATTTTACACAGGAGCTTTTAGAAAAGATTAGGCAAAAAGGTGTCTCTATTGCTTTTATAACCCTTCATGTAGGCCTTGGAACTTTTAGACCCGTTACAGTCGAAAATATCCAAGAACATAAAATGCATGCTGAATATTATGAAATAAGCCACGAAGCCGCAGATTTGATTAATTCAACCAAACAGGTCGGGGGAAAGGTTATTGCGGTAGGCACCACTTCAACCCGAACTTTAGAAACTGTCGCTGATGTAAACGGAATAATAAAACCGGGTAGTGGCTGGACTGATATTTTTATTTATCCTGGATATAAGTTTAAAGCTGTAGATGCACTAATTACCAATTTTCATCTTCCAAAGTCAACGCTAATAATGCTTGTTTGTGCTTTTGCGGGAAAAGAAAAGGTTTTTAGAGCATATAAAGAGGCAGTAAATGAAAAATACCGATTTTTTAGTTTCGGAGATTCAATGCTTATAATGTAAGGTTGGTGTCTACAAGTGAAATTATCTTCTAAAGTAGCAAAAATCGTTAAAGTATTAGAATTAATGCTTGCTTTATTTCTAGCTGTAGGAGTCATTATAGGTTTTATTGATATTCTAAGATACTTTAAAACAATATATTATACATCTCCAATGGATACTTATCCGATGATGCAGACCTTTTTAGGGCATATTTTAACTTTAGTAATAGGTTTGGAATTGGCTGTTATGCTTGTTAGACACACACCAGCGGGAGTTATAGAAGTTTTACTGTTTGCAATAGCCCGCAAAATGATAATTGAATCTAAATCAATGTTTGACATACTATTAGGTGTAGTAGCTATTGGGGTGCTTTTTTTCATAAACAAGTTTTTTGATCCTGCTAGAAATTTTGTTACAGAATCCAATATAGTAAATCCTGCCATCCTTGTCAAAGATATTAATAAAAGGTTAAGTACAAATATTCCGGAGGATTTAGGCAACACTATTGGTGGAGTAGTAGCAAATTTATCTGCAGAAACTGGCGAGGAACTTGAACGAGGCAAAACCTTTAAAGTTGCTGATGCTGAAATCACCATTTTATCTATGGACGGTAAGCTAATCAAAGAATTAAAGGTAGTAAAGACCGAAGAAGAGGATGATGTACGCCATGCAATTTGAAGTCTTAAAACAATCGTCAAATACTTCTGCTAGATTAGGCTTATTAAAGACACCACATAATAGTTTTAAAACTCCCGTATTTATGCCGGTCGGTACCCAAGCCACCGTAAAGACCATGACTCCTGATGAATTGGAACAAATAGGAGCAAAAATAATATTGAGCAATACTTATCATTTATATTTAAGGCCGGGTCATGAACTGGTCAAAGAGGCCGGTGGTTTACACAAGTTTATGAATTGGCAAGGTTCTATCTTAACTGACAGTGGCGGCTTTCAAGTTTTTAGCCTTGGAGACTTAAGGGAGATAAATGAAGAAGGAGTGACCTTTAGGTCTCACATTGATGGTTCACTTCATTTTATCGGCCCTGAAACTTCTATTGAAATACAAAATGCCCTTGGGGCTGATATTATTATGGCCTTTGATGAATGTATACCATATCCTGCTACGTACGATTATGTGTTAAACTCTGTAGAAAGAACCACAAGGTGGGCAGAAAGGTGCCAGAAAGCACATAATAATCCGGAAAGACAAACGCTTTTTGGCATAGTACAAGGTGGCATGTATAAAGATTTGAGGCAAAAAAGTGCCCTTGATATAACATCACTTGGATTTAAAGGGTATGCCATAGGCGGTTTAAGTGTAGGCGAACCAAAAGAGTTAATGTATGAAATACTTGAATTTACGGTTCCCTTTCTTCCAAATGATAAACCCAGATACTTAATGGGTGTGGGCGCACCGGAAGATTTATTTGAAGGTGTTATCAGGGGTGTAGATATGTTTGACTGCGTCCTGCCTACACGCATAGCACGAAACGGCACGGTGTTTACCGGAAACGGAAAATTAGTTGTTAGAAATGCGGTTTATGCCAGAGATTTTAGCCCCCTTGATCCTCATTGTGATTGTTATACTTGTAAAAACTATACGCGTGCTTACATACGGCATTTGATAAATACTAATGAGATACTTGGCATTAGACTAACTACAATACACAATTTATATTTCCTAATAAACTTAATGAAACAAATTCAAGCTGCTATTGAAGGTGATTATTTATTGGATCTAAGAGATGAATTCTATATAAATTATGGAATAAAAAGCTAAAAGATTTTTTATCATTCCACTAATAAAAAAGGATTTTTTCCTTTGATATAGAACTTTATACATAAATATTAACTGAAAGGGTGGGTAGCTACTTTGGATTCATTTCTAAACCAATTTGGACCACTTATAATAATTTTTGCAATTTTTTATTTCATGATCATTCGGCCGCAACAAAAAAGGGAAAAAGACCGTAGAAATATGCTTGCGAGCTTAAAAGAAGGCGATGAAGTAATTACTATTGGCGGCATATATGGTAAAATTCTCAATTTGAAAGAAGATGTAGTAACTTTAGACGTTGGTGACAAGATTAAAATCAAAGTGACAAGGTCTGCCATTGGAAATGTAATTAAGAAATCCGAAAAAGACGAAAAATAGCCATAAACTCTGATGAACTTAGAACAAAAGCAGGAGAAAATCTCTTGCTTTTTGTCATATTATGCCTCCTCTTAAAAATAAAGTATATAGAGAGGAGGGATTATATATGAAATCACAATCAAACGGAAAGCGTTGTTTAAACTTAATAAAGATTATAAAAGGTGTTTTTAAAGCATATTTAGTTACAATCTTCTTTTTTTTGATTTTAGCGTTGATTATGTATTTCACAAATTTATCTGAAAGCATCATTCCAAAAGCTGTAGTGGTTGTCAGCGCTGTGAGCATACTTTTAAGCGGCATTAATACAACAATGGACGTGGATAGTATGGGTTGGTTACACGGAGGCCTAGTCGGTTTGCTTTATATGGGAATTTTGATCATCTTAAGCTTTTTCATAGTGCCATCATTTGCATTTAGCTTTAATATCGTTGTGGATATTTTATTGGGCTTTTTGGTGGGAGCATTGGCAGGCATAATCGGGGTAAGCCTTTAAGCATCAGTGATTAACTGCAAATCAATCTTTTCAATTTTTATACTATGTGCTATAATTTTTTTAGATTATATAATAGGAGGCAGCAGATATGAAACATATAGTGCCAATACATAAAGGTAGTTTAAACAAAGACGATCTAAATGTTAAGGGTTGTGGGGAGTGCCAATCTTCCTGTCAGTCAGCGTGCAAAACCTCTTGCACTGTGGCTAATCAGGTATGTTCAAAAGAAAAGTAAGACCATTGTCAACACAGTTGATGGGTCCCAAAATTTGTATCCAAAAAAAGGCCTAAAAGGCCTCTTTTTTATGTGAATTTTGATAGATAGTGTAACAATGGCAACCTTAAAACATAATTGAAATTAAGATAATGGTGAGCTGTTCTATTTTACAAAAAAGCTTTTAGTGAATAAGAGATGTAAAAAGTGAAAACATAAACATAATAGAAAAATAAAAGCTTTGCTTTTTTGGTAAGTTATTATTTTTAGCAAACAGCGAGTGCTTTGGGCTCATTTTATAAAGCTACACAAGCATTAAAAATGGGGTGATCCAATGTTAAAGCAGATGCTTTATGCTGGGATAGGCCTTGCAGCTATAACTAAAGAGAAAGCTGAAGAAGTCATTTCTGAATTAATCAAGAAAGGGGAAATGTCAAAAGAAGAAGGAAAAGATTTATTGAATACGTTGATAAATAGAATGCAGGAAGAAAGTGAAAGACTTAAGCTAAAGATTAATGAGCAGGTAGAACATACTATAACTTCGATGAATCTGGTTCGAAAATCCCAGTTAGATGAAATATTGCAAAGGCTTGATGAACTGGAAAAAAAATTAAACGAAATTCAAAGTAAAGAGGCTTAAAAAAGTCTCTTTTTTTTTGACTTAAATTTTTTGTGTCTTATAAAAATACCGTTTTCGGAAAAAATACTTAGTAAGTAAAAAAAGAGCTGTTGTGGAGGATAAATTATGAAGAAATATTCACAGATAGTAAGACATTCCGGCAATCTTCCTCTTTTTGATATATTAGACATATCAGTTGCGGGCACTCTTGCAGGAATACCTGTTCACGTTCATGCTGAAGGCCTGAGGGGTACAGGCAAAACTACAATAATAAGGGCTTATAAAGAAATACTGCCTAAAATTACTAGAATAAAAGGTTGCTTGTACAATTGCGATCCGGCAAGACCTCATTGTCCTGAGCACCGCCATCTTACAAGTGACCAAATAAAAAAAATAGGTGTAGAACAAATAGATATGCCTTTTTTAGAAATTTCCCCCTCTGCAAAAAAGGGAACTGTTGTAGGCAGCATTGATTTGAGTAAGTTATCATCTCAAGATACACCGGAAGCAGCGCTTTTGCTTGGAACAATTCCAAAAGCACATAGGGGAATTGTTTTTGTGGATGAAATAAATCGGATTGCCGATACCTCACCAGAAATTGTGGACCTATTACTGGACGTTATGGGTACAAAACCTGGGAGAATACAAATAGAGGAGGCAGGGCTACCTGTTTTAGAATTGCCTGTTCAAGTCAGTGTATGGTCTGCTTCGAATCCTGATGAAGAACCTGGACCATTGGAAGATATTCGGCGTCAGCTTTCGGATAGGTTTGATTTTACTGTGAAAGTTGAAAGGCCTACAGAAGTTTGGATAATTAAAAAAATCATTAACAGCAACTCGATACAAGACGACAATGTCTTAGCAACCCAAAAGACAATGCAATTTATAGAAGCTTGCAATACTTTGGAACAATATGAACCAACAAATGAAATAAAAAACATTTTGTCTTCTATTTACGTGGATTATAAAATAGAGAGCCTGCGCTGTATCGAAGCTTGTTTGTTGGGAATAAAAATAAGAAGTGCTCTTTTAAAGCGAAGTCCAAGCGTGGCTGATCTTGTCTTTGTTGCTCAATCAGCTCTACGCCATAGAGTAGATTTTAAAGAGTTAAACGATATTTTAAAAAGTCTTGATCAAAAAGATGTTTCAAAAGAAGTGCCTATTACGGCAAATTCTCCCGCTGAAAGTATAAGCAACAAACATGATACAGCAAAAACTACAGAAATCAATAGGGATAAAAATCAAAAAACAATTCCTTTCAATTTAGACTCTGTAAAGAATCTATTTAGACGATTTGCGGAAAACATTAAATCAGCTAAAGACGAAAAAAGGATAATGAATATATCAAATTCGAATCCCGAAAATATAAAACTAAAGGCGCCACCTCAAAAAGCAATTCCCATTGATAAGCTAGATGTTGCCGAATATGTAAAAACTGATGAGGAACTGATGAGATGAATCCTGTAATAAAGCTCCAAAAAGCATTAAATGAAAATAAAGGTGTTCGAATAGGTCAAACTGCTGTTGTGAGTCGAAAAGTCCACACAATAAACCCATCTACCCCGCAAATTGTGAGCATAATCGTTAATTCAGATGCTGGGCAAGTTTTTTATAATCGTTTATTGCCAAATGAAATTATTCATATTGACTTATTTCATGAAATAAAAACCTTTAATTTAAGGCAATTAGGTGACTTTGTCATAGAAGGTCTCAAAAGTAGCCCTTTTAGTCACTTGATGGACTATATTGATATTCAAACCGGTTCTGGAGGAGGCCGACTTACAGGGGATTTGTGCTATGGCAGATCAGAAAGCCTTAAAAAGTCCCATTTAAACCATGTTCATATTGCGGCTTGCATTCCTGAAGAAGAACTAGAAAGTATTTTTTTAATAGTAGCTAAAGTTGAACAAGCTCTTTTAAAGCAAGGTGTGGAACTTAGAAAGATCGAGAAAATATTGCACGAAATTGGGAAAAGGCCAATAGATTTGTCTTCATATGCAAGCCATTCAGATTCTAATTTAAGGCAGAATCAAAGTGTTCAACGAAGTGATATATTTGATGAAACTGTTGAGTTGATTGAGCATTTTGGAAGCATAAAACAAATCCAAGATGTGCTGGAGGCTATTCAAGGTAAAGAACGTTCCCATGCATCATTGCAGTCTTTACAAAAAAGATGCAGCGACTATGATGATATCGTGAAATATTTTGAAGAGAAAAATTTCGTGTATAGACAACAAAACAAGTATTACCTCACTCCTAGAGGTAAAGAGTTTAGTGAATTTATAAAAAGGAATCGAAAAGAGCTAGAGCATATTTTAAAGCGGACAATAAAAAATTTGCCTAAACTCAACAACTGTAAGGGATTTGAGAGTAATGGGTTTTCAAAGAAAGTAATCAGGGGCCAAACAGGGCCAGGCATTTGTGTGCCATATGATCCAGAAAATTGGCTTGAAGAAGTGAATGTGCCCGAAACTATAAGAAGGTCAATGATAAGAAGTTATTTTGAAAATAGCGGTTTTCATATTAAACAGCAGGACTTGGTTTGTGTTAGACGAGTACCTAAATTTCATCAGGATATTTGCCTAATTATTGATGCAAGTGCCAGTATGGCAGGATTTAGACTGAGAAATGCAAAATATTTGGCAAAGTACCTTATTCTAAGACCGTATACTAGAATAAGTATTTTAGCTTTTCAGGAAAAGGAAATAAATACATTTGTCCCATTCACCAGAAGCTATGAAAAACTGGAAAGCGGTTTGGATCAGATTGCGGCTACAGGTTTGACACCATTAGCTTTGGCTCTCGATAAAGGCGCGGAGTATATGAGCAAGAACAACTTGAAAAATCCACTGATTATACTCATAACTGATGGTATCCCCACCGTATCATTGTGGTCTTCAGATCCGATAAATGATGCTGTTTTGGCGGCCGGTAAGATTTCTGATAAAAAGATCAATTTTTGTTGCATAGGCTTACAACCGAATAAGGATTGCTTAATAAAAGTCACAAATGCGGCAAAAGGCAAGTTATATGTATTAGATGAACTTAACCGGGAAGTTTTAGTGGAGGTGGCAAGAAAGAGCGGTCAATTGCTGTAAATCGAGCTACGGCTCGATTTTTGTTGTTATTGATATAAAAATGGTATTGGTTTATAATTATATATGTTGAAAATGTAAAAATTATCTTATATCACCCTTTATAAAACCGGAGGAAAGAATGATTTTTGGCAATTATATATGGCAAGTTGATTCTGTAGGGGAAAGTGATGGGACCTATGGCAATCTTCATCCAATAATACTTCAATTGCTTAAAAAAAGAGGTATAGTGACGCCTGAACAGATTCAGAGGTACCTTTTTCCCAAGTTAGAGTATTTATATAATCCAATGCTGCTAAAAGATATGGATAAAGCAGTAAGGCGCATAAAGGAGGCCCTGGCCAAACAGCAGCGGATAGTAGTTTATGGAGATTATGATGTTGATGGGATAACAAGCTGTGCCATTCTCGTCAAGCTGCTGAAAAGCTTAGGAGGTAATGTCCACTATTATATTCCTTCAAGGCTTGATGAGGGCTATGGTCTTAATAAAGAGGCCATAGAAGAGATACATAGTAAAAAAACTGATTTAATAATAACTGTAGATAATGGCATTAGCTCTAATGAAGAAGTAAAATATGCTTCTTCTTTAGGATTAGATGTTATTATAACTGACCATCATGAACCACAACTAGAAATTCCTCAAGCTATTGCTGTAATTAATCCTAAGCAAAGGGATTGCAGCTATCCGTTTAAAGAATTAGCCGGTGTAGGCGTTGCATTAAAACTCGCCCATGCTTTGATGGATACCTATGCTTGTCCCCAAAAGCTATACCAGGAGTTTTTGGAGTTAGCTGCCATCGGAACAGTAGCTGATATGGTTATACTCTTAGATGAAAATCGGATAATTGTGAAAAATGGCCTTGAAAATTTGGCATTTACAGATAATAAAGGCCTTTTGGCAATGATGGCTTTATTAAATTTAAAGGATACTCCGGTTGAACCGTCTAAAATCAGCTACTTATTAGCACCAAGAATAAATGCGGCGGGAAGGATCGCTGATCCTAAAATAGCTGTAGAACTTTTGTTGTCTGAAAACGAAGACCATGCCTTTGAGTTAGCAAATAAACTTGAAAAAATCAATCAGGAACGGCAAGCCCTTGAGGTAAAAGTATTGGAGGAAGCAAAGGAAATAATCGAACAAAAAATAGATTTAGACACAAATAGTATAATAGTCGTTTCAAGTCCCAATTGGCATCCTGGAGTTATTGGGACCGTTGCTTCAAAATTAGTTGAAATCTATTGTAGGCCCTGTATTATGATAGCAGAACAAAAAGGTGAAGGTAGAGGTTCAGGCAGAAGCGTTTCAGGGTTTAACCTTTTTAAAGCTATAGGTGATTTATCCAATTTGCTTATAAAATATGGTGGTCATGAGCAAGCAGTAGGCTTAAAGATAAAAGTAGAGAATATAGATTTGTTTCGAGAAAAAATAAATGAGCTTCATAAAGATGCTTTTAAAAAAATGGATTTAAGGCCAAAACTCGATATAGATTTGGAATTAAACAAGAGGGATCTTACATTACAACTGGCACAGCAGCTTGAACTTATGAAACCCTTTGGTTATGGCAATCCCAAACCGGTTTTTATATGTAGGAACTTGCATATCCTAGATTCACGGACAGTAGGAAATGGGGATAAACACTTAAAATTAAATTTAAAAAGTCATGAAGCAAATATTGATGCTATTGGATTTAACTTTGGCTTATATAAAGAAGATTTAGAAATGGCTTCGATAATGGATTTAGCTTTTAATCTTGAAGTGAATCGCTGGAAAGGTTTTGAAGGATTGCAGTTAAATATTAAAGATTTAAAAGTTCCCTTTTTGCGTGATAAATTGTTAGATGATGTAGAAAAAAACTATTACAAGTACTTTCTTTTAAACTTGAACAACAGAAATAGTGCTGTTTTGACTGAAAAAAAAGGAATAGATAAAAGCAACTTTGTAGTATTAGCTAATAAGACTACTCAGGAAAGAATGAACTATATTAAAGGGCTTTTTGAAACGCAGAGAAAAGTTATTATAGTAGTAAATACGCCATATAAAGCCTGGCAATTATTAACCTATCTTAATGGCTATGATAGTTTAATCAACGATATAAAAGTATTTTATGACTTAAGTTCAATTATAAATAATAGCGCAAATAATTTTATTGTGGTTGATCCCTTTGCTGAGGTCAGTGATGAAAATTTCGATGACATTGTGTTTTTTGATACCCCTTTTAGTATTAAACTGTTAAACGCACAACTGACAAGCTTACCATCTACATCAAAAATTCATATACTTTTTAAGCGAGGGGATTTGCGTTATAATTTTTTAGTGTGTAGGCAGATTTTGCCCAGCGTAAATCAGTTAAAAGCAGTTTATCATACGGTTGGCAAGCTGACAGCAGGTAAATTCGTATGCACCTTGGACATTTACAAACTAATAGATATTCTGCATGAACAATATGGAATTGATATGCATACTGTAGGCTTAATTAATGTTTTTAATATTTTTCAAGACCTAAATATTATTAAATTCAATCAAAAAGGCGGATTATTAAATATAACTGACTATAGAAAACACGATAGTACTTTTAAATTAGAATCATCGCGTACATATATGTTGCTTCATTCACTTGCAAAGGATGTAGTGGAATTTTATAATGAATATTTAATACTTCAATCAAAATTATTTTAGATGGAGGAAAATAGATGGATTTTAAAGAAAAAATTAGAGTCATTGAGGATTTCCCCAAAAAAGGAATTAGTTTTAAAGATATTACGACATTGATAAAAGATGGCAAAGCTTATAAAGAAGCCATAAAATCCATGGCAGAACTAATACGCCATAAAGAAGTGGATTTAATTACCGGTCCTGAAGCTCGGGGATTTATTATAGGAGCACCTCTTGCTTATGAATTGGGTGTTGGATTTGTGCCAACTAGAAAAAGGGGCAAATTGCCTGGAGAGACCATCAAGGCTGAATACAAGCTGGAATATGGTTCCGATATAATTGAGATGCATGTGGATGCTATAAAACCTGGTCAAAAAGTAGTAGTAGCAGATGACTTACTTGCCACAGGCGGTACTATTATTTCTACCATAGAGCTTGTGGAAAAGCTAGGAGGACAAGTTGCTGCAGTTGTATTTCTTATTGAATTGGAAGATTTGAAAGGTAGAGAGCAATTATCAAATTATGAAGTCTTTTCTCTTGTAAAGTATTAATTTATTAGTCAGGGGTGGAAGATTTGGATATCGCTGTTTTGGAAAAACAAATATTATCATATAGTCCATCAGCTGACCTTAGTATAATAAGAAAGGCTTATGAATTTGCAAAAGAGGCTCACAGCGGTCAACATCGGATTTCCGGTGAGTTGTTTATCTTCCACCCTTTAGAAGTTGCTAAGATACTGGCTGATTTAGAATTAGACCTTCCAACTATTGCTGCAGGCCTTTTGCATGATGTAGTGGAAGATACCCCGTATACTATAGAAGATATAGAAAGCAATTTTGGACCAGAAGTCGCTCTCTTAGTTGATGGTGTAACAAAACTAGGTAAACTTGAGTTTAAAACCAAGGAAGAGCAACAGGCGGAAAATCTTCGTAAGATGTTTTTTGCCATGGCAAAAGACATTCGCATAATTTTAATAAAGCTTGCAGATAGGCTCCACAACATGAGGACGCTAAAATCATTGCCTAAAGAAAAACAGTTGGCAAAGGCTAAGGAAACCCTGGATATTTTTGCGCCCCTTGCTCATCGCTTAGGAATTTCAAAAGTAAAATGGGAATTAGAAGATATAGCCTTCAGATATCTGGAACCGGAACACTATTATGAACTTGTGGAAAAAGTAGCAAAAAAGAGGCAGGAAAGAGAAAATCACATAAATGAAATGATAGCCATTCTCAAAGAGCGGCTTACTTCTGCCGGCATATCAGCTGAAATACAGGGCAGGCCTAAACATTTTTACAGCATTTATAAAAAAATGAAAGAACAAAATAAAACTTTCGAGCAAATATATGATTTAACTGCAGTAAGAGTTATAGTAAATACAGTAAAGGATTGTTATGGAGCCCTTGGAGTAGTCCATACTTTATGGAAACCCATTCCCGGAAGATTTAAGGATTATATAGCTATGCCAAAACCTAATATGTACCAGTCCCTTCATACGACGGTAATAGATTCCTCAGGTGATCCTCTGGAAATACAAATCAGAACTTACGAAATGCACAAAACTGCCGAATATGGAATCGCAGCCCACTGGAGATACAAAGAGGGTGCTAAAAACAACAGTGATTTTGAACAAAAACTTTCTTGGCTTAGAGAAATCCTAGACTGGCAAAGGGATTTACGAGATGCCAAAGACTTTATGGAGACTTTAAAAATCGACTTATTTACTGATGAAGTTTATGTATTTACCCCTAAAGGTGATGTCATCGATTTACCTAAAGGGTCTTGTCCCATTGATTTTGCGTATAGGATTCATACTGATATAGGAAATCGATGTATAGGAGCAAAGGTCAACGGGAAAATGGTCCCGCTGGACTATGAGTTGGTAAATGGCGATATAATTGAGATTATAACCTCTAGCCATAGCAACGGCCCAAGTAGAGACTGGTTAAATATAGTAAAATCTCCCCAGGCTAAAAATAAAATTAGACAATGGTTTAAAAAAGAACGACGTGATGAAAACATCGCCCGGGGAAAGGAAATGCTTGAAAAAGAAGCCAGAAGACAGGGATATGACATATACCAGTTAATAAAATATGATTTTATGAATAATATACTTAAACGTATGAGCTTTACAAATATCGATGATATGTATGCCGCAATAGGTTATGGAGCAGTTACAGCAAAGCAAATTTTTCAAAAGATATTGGATGAATACAAGAAGAATGCTCAACCTGACAAACTGGAGCTTAATTTAGAAAAAGGCGATGGTAAATCTAAGATTCAAAAGAAATTAGATCGAGGAATTAAAATAGATGGTATCGGCAATCTGTTAGTCAAGTTTTCCAGATGCTGTAACCCTGTTCCCGGTGATAAAATCATTGGGTATGTAACCCGCGGTAGGGGAATATCAATTCACAGACAGGATTGCAAAAACATTAGACAAGGTAATTTTGACAGAGCAAGGCTAACTGAGGTTAAGTGGGAAGGGTTTGAAGACAGTTGTTACCCTGTGGAAATTCAAGTTTGGGCTTATGATAGACCAGGCTTGCTTTCTGAAGTTATTAATCTAATAGGAGATTTTAAAACAAATATTGATGCCGTCAATGCAAGAGCTACCAAAAACGGCATTGCTATTATTGATTTGATTTTGGAGATCAGCAGTAAGCAACATTTGGAAAGTGTAATGCAAAAAATCTCAAAAATTAAAGGAATATACGATGTAAAACGGGTTATGAATATGTAAGGAGGATTTCATGCGGGCAGTAGTTCAAAGAGTTAAAGAGGCGTTTGTCTCTGTTGAAGGCAATGTAATCGGGCAAATTGAAAAGGGCCTTGTTGTTTTTTTAGGAGTTGCTGAAGGCGATACTATGGATGATGTAGAGTATATTGCAAAAAAAATCATAGGCCTTAGGGTTTTTGAAGATGAGGAGGGCAAAATGAACAAATCCCTCCTAGAGGTGGAAGGTGAGCTCCTTATTATATCGCAATTTACCCTTTTGGGTGATGTGCGAAAGGGTTTTAGGCCAAGTTTTGTGCAGGCGGCTAAACCTGATGAAGCAAAAAAGCTATACGAAGCTCTAATTCAAATTTGCAAAGGTAAAGTTAAAAAAGTTGATAAAGGTCAGTTTCAAGCTCACATGTTAATAAATGTTTTAAATGATGGTCCCGTTACTATTCTAATTGACAGTAAAAAACAGTTTTAGGAGGAATTTAATGTTTTTAAAGCACTTACAAGTCGGGTTTTTGGATACTAACTGTTATATTATTGCCGATGAGGAAAGTAAGGATGCAGCCGTTATCGACCCGGGCGGTGATGCTGATAATATAATAAAAGTAATATCTGACGAAAAACTTATGGTAAAATATATTTTTTTAACACATGGCCATAGTGATCATATTGCAGCATTGAGTAAAGTAAAGGATGCTACCAATGCTAAAGTAGCCATTCACAACAAAGATGCTCATATGCTTTCTTCTCCGAAGCACAATCTGTCAATCTTTTTTGGGAAAGGCCTTACTCAACCATCTGCAGATATAACATTGAATGGCGATGAAATGTTTAATTTAGGAAAGCTGGTTTTAAAAATCATTCATACTCCCGGCCATACCCCTGGCGGCATCTCTATACAAGTTGATAATATAGTCTTTACTGGGGATACTCTGTTTGCAGGTTCCATTGGCAGGACTGATTTTCCAGGTGGTTCCTTAGATGAACTTATCAGCTCCATTAAGAATAAGTTATTAATTTTGGAAGACGATACAAAAATATTTCCAGGGCATGGTGAACCATCTACCATAGCCTATGAAAAAAGCATGAATCCCTTTCTGCAGTAACTA
Source organism: Tepidanaerobacter sp. GT38 (assembly GCF_021991635.1). Lineage (GTDB taxonomy): Bacteria > Bacillota > Thermosediminibacteria > Thermosediminibacterales > Tepidanaerobacteraceae > DTU063. Next base: position 12,378 of record NZ_JAFFJA010000076.1, on the reverse strand, counting down.
TATCTCTAAACATATTTTTTTTTATTTAGGGAAAACTAGGAATAGTGCTGCGGGAGGGATAAATTTGGCCAAGAAAATCAAGAGTTTTAAAAAATTATTAAATTATTATGATTGCTATTCGGATATCCTCGATATTATCAGTCAAGATGATGATATTTCCGATGAAGATATAGCCCATTATGCAAATATAGATATTGACACGGTAAAGAGTATTAAAAAGAAATGGGCCAACGAATCCCTTTGGAATTCCTAAAAAAATAACCCGGCAAGAAGTTAAGTTGCCGGGATTTTGAGTATAATCTATGATTGTTTTCCAACTACAACGGTAACGAATTGGGTTTGACCGTTTCGCAATATTAACATTACTAATTTATCATTAACTTTAGATTTGCTGACGATATTACTGACATCATTTGAATTATTTATCTCAGTATCGTTAATCTTTAATATTACATCACCGCGCTTTAAACCTGCTTTTTCCGCTGGGCTGCCTGAAACCACATCTGCAATAATAGCTCCTTTGGCTTCTTTGAGCTTAAAGTATTCTGCTAAATCTTTCGTCAAATCTTGAAGAGCTACACCTATGAATGGCCTTGTTACTGAACCGGTTGTTATAAGTTCATCAAGAACTTCTTTAGCTGTGTTTATTGGTATGGCAAAACCGATACCTTGTGCCTGTGCATTGACTGCCGTATTTATTCCGATAACTTTGCCATCCAGTGAAATCAAGGGGCCACCGCTGTTGCCGGGATTTATAGCTGCATCGGTTTGAATTAAATTTTTGTAAACTCTTTGTTTGCCTGTTGATGTATCAGGAATAGTCACGGGTCTTCCTTTAGCACTTATTACTCCTACAGTTACTGTGTGGTCAAGTCTATATGGATTACCTATAGCAATAACCCATTCGCCAACACGCATCTCATCGGAATTTCCCATTTCAATGTAAGGCAGTTTTTTAGTAGAATTTATCTTCAATACTGCTAAATCCAGGTTAAAATCTTTACCTACTACAGTTGCCTTAAAAGGTTCGTCAAAGCCTATTACTGTAACGTTAATTTCTTTCGCATTGCTTATAACATGTTCGTTAGTAATAATATAGCCTTGGGGGTCGATGATAAAACCGGTACCGATACCCTTACTCACTTTAGGTGTTGTGCGAAAACTGAAGCTGTCTCCAAAAAAGTATCTAAAAAAAGGATCGTTAAAAAAGGGATCAGAAGGGCTTGTGCTTTCGGCGGTTGTTTCAATATATACAATAGCATCACCGACCTTATCCACAATTTCCGGTATATTTGTAGGTAGGATACCGGTTGACGTCAAGTTAACTTGTTTGTTTTGGTCATTTCCTGCACTAGCCATTGTTTCCGGATAAATTAAGTTATAAGCAAAAATGCCTCCAGTAACCAGAGCAACCCCTAGAGCAATGCCGAGTAGTACTGCAATTATATATTTCTTTTTATATAACTGCATAGTTTCAACCTCCATTATCGATTTTATAACTATTTAAATTATAACCTTTTTTTGTATTAACTTTATGTGAAATTTGTTATGAATTTGTGAAAATAGCTCCGTAAAAACATTGACACAGTGATTTAATTTAATTATAATAATCATCAAAAATAGATATGGCAGAAAGGCAAGGATGGGGCAAAGGCATATATCGCTTTCGACAGGGAGAAAGAGCCGTGATTGAGAGCTCTTTTAGAATAGTGGTATGTCTTCCAACACCCCGGAGCTGAAATCTTGAACTCTAAGTAGAGGTTTACGTTTAATTGCGTTAAATGCTTGAGTGGGATTATCCAAACAGGGTGGCACCGCGGGAAAACTCTCGTCCCTGATATGTTATATCAGTGAGAGAGTTTTTTATTTTTATCTAATTAGGAATAATATTGTTAACTATAGAAAAGGAGTTGATGATATGGGGAAATTTAAACGCAATTTCTATTGTGGCGATTTAAGACCTGAACATGAAGGCAAAGAAGTATGTCTTACCGGTTGGGTTCAAACCCGACGAGATTTAGGAGGTCTAATTTTTGTTGATTTAAGAGATAGGAGTGGAATAGTTCAGGTAGTTTTCAATCCAGATCAAAAAGAGGCTTTTGAAACAGCTGATAAAATCAGAAGTGAGTATGTAATCGCAGTGAAGGGCAAAGTTTGCATGCGCCCGAAGGAAAATGTCAATTCGAAGATCTCTACAGGATATATTGAAGTAATAGGAAAAGAATTGGAAATTTTAAGCATTGCTAAAACACCACCATTTGCAATAGAAGACAATGTCAAGGTTGATGAAAGCGTAAGGTTAAAATACAGATATCTTGATTTAAGAAGACCGAAAATGCAACACAACATGATTTTCCGCAGCAAAGTCAATAAGGCCATAAGGGATTTTTTAGACGAAAACGGCTTTATAGAAATTGAAACACCTATTTTAACTAAGAGCACACCTGAAGGTGCTCGTGATTATCTGGTTCCCAGCCGATTAAATCCGGGAGAATTTTACGCATTGCCTCAATCACCTCAGCTATTTAAACAGATATTGATGGTAGCTGGTATGGAAAGATATTACCAGATTGCCAGGTGCTTTAGAGATGAGGATTTGCGAGCAGACAGGCAGCCTGAATTTACTCAATTGGATATGGAAATGTCTTTTGTAGATGTAGAAGACGTTATTGCAATAAATGAGAAACTGATTAAATACGTTGTTGAAAAGGTTACTGGAAGGCAAGTAGAAATACCGTTTCCCAGAATGACATATAAAGAGGCTATGGAAAAATACGGTTCTGATAAGCCTGATACCAGATTTGGTATGGAAATGGTTGATATATCTGATCTGGTGGAAAACGTAGATTTTAAAGTGTTCAGCCAAGCGGTCAAAGGTGGCGGCTGTGTTAAGGGTTTAACCATAAAAAAAGGTGGAGAAATCTTTAGCAGAAGACAAATCGATGAACTAGGAGAGAAGGCAAGCGAGTTTGGTGCAAAGGGCCTTGCATGGATCAACATAACTTCGGAAGGAATAAAATCTCCCATAGCCAAGTTTTTTGACGAAGCAACATTAAAGCAAATTATAGATAAGTTGCAAGGCGAGACCGGCGATTTGCTTGTGTTTGTAGCAGATACTAATTCCGAACTTGTAATGACTTCATTAGGTAGTTTAAGACTTTATTTAGGGAAAACCTTGAATTTAATTGATAAAAACAAACTTAATTTTCTCTGGGTTACAGAGTTTCCACTACTAGAATACAGCGAAGAAGAAAAGAGATTCGTAGCAAAACACCATCCATTCACATCGCCCATGGATGAGGATATACCGCTTTTAGATGAGAACCCTGCTCAAGTCAGGTCAAAAGCTTATGACATTATACTAAATGGTACAGAACTTGGCGGAGGAAGCATAAGAATACATGATGCGGCTTTGCAGGAGAAAATGTTTAAGGTACTTGGGTTTTCAGAAGAACGGGCAAGACGAAACTTTGGATTCTTGCTACAAGCCTTTGAATATGGCACACCGCCACATGGTGGAATAGCTTATGGTCTTGACCGTATGATTATGTTACTTTTAGGTCTTGACAGCATAAGAGATTGCATTGCCTTTCCAAAAACACAAAACGCTTCTTGTCTCATGACTGAAGCACCCAGCGAAGTGGATATAAAGCAGCTTAATGAACTTCACATTCAGGTAAAAAAATAAATATTAAGGCATATAATGGCATGGATATATTAGCGTAAAACCTTGATAAACAGCGGGTTTTATGGTAATATAAATCTAGAATTAAAAAAGAAACCCTGCTGTGTGCGTGTAAACTGGCATTGTAAAGAGCCAACACATAGATATAGGGAGTCCGGTCTCTAAGTGTGGCATATATGCCCTCTTTGAAGGGAAATATAAAGCACTTAGGAGGACACCCACCTGGTTGAGCCGGGTCTCTATTACAGTCAGCGAACACGGCATGGTGGGGGGTTTTTTATATTTATACAACAATTATGGAGAGATGTTCTTGGAAGAGAGATTTTTTTCTAGAACAGAATTGCTAATAAATAAAGAAGGCATAGAAAAATTAAAGGCATCAAAAGTAGCCATTGTGGGAATTGGCGGTGTTGGCTCATTTGCAGCAGAAGCTCTGGCAAGAGCAGGTGTTGGAACATTTACAATTGTGGATTCAGATATCATTGTTCCTTCTAACATAAATCGTCAAATTCATGCTCTCCATTCTACAGTGGGTTTGCCGAAAGTAGATGTAATGAAAAAAAGGATTCTCGATATTAATCCCGATGCAAAAGTAGTTAGCATTCGAGAATTTTATTCTGCTGAAACGGCTTCCCAAATATTATCAGATGACTTTGATTATCTTGTAGATGCTATAGATAGTATAAAATCAAAAATTAATTTAATTGTCAATTGCAAGAAATTAAATATTCCAATTATATCTGCAATGGGAGCTGGGAATAAATTAGATCCTACTAAATTTCAAGTGGCAGATATATCTGAAACATCGGTATGTCCTATGGCTAGAAAAATTAGAAAAGAACTCCGAAAAAACGGTATAGAAACAGGAGTTAAAGTGGTTTTTTCAACTGAAAGTCCTTTAAGACATCAGCGACCACCAGGTAGCATTTCTTTTGTGCCTTCAGTCATGGGGCTAATAATGGCGGGTGAGGTTATAAAAGATTTAATAAAGAATTGATTGTATGTAAACAATATTGTATAATAAAAATGCACACTATACCCCCATATGGTATTGGAGGTAATGACATGAGGCATGGGCATACCTGTTCTTATTCTGAAAATAAAGTTAATCTCCTTCGGCGTTTAAAAAAAATAGAAGGTCAGATTAAAGGAATACAAAGAATGATAGAAAAGGAAAAATATTGTGCGGATATACTGATTCAGATTGCTGCCGTTAGGGCAGCATTAAATAAAGTAGGGTTGATTATTTTTGAAGATCATACAAAGGGTTGCGTAGTTGAAGCTATACAAACTGACAGTGGTGATGAAAAAATTGATGAGCTTGTAGATGTGTTACATAAGTTTTTAAAATAAGCATATTTTAAATTATAAATGGAGGATTCCATGAGGGAAATAGCTATTGTAGTGGAAAATAAAAATAACCGCGCTCAAGTGGAGATAAGAAAATCTGCTGCATGTGATGGCTGCAAGGGCTGCTCAGTGGGTAGAGAAGGTAAGGCTCTTAGGGTATGGGCTCAGAACCCGATTGGTGCAAGAGTGGGGCAAACTGTTGAAATAGAACTAAGTGCGGCAACGTTTTTATCAGCTACATTGATAGCATATGGTGTACCTCTTCTTGCATTTTTATTAGGCATAGGTTTTGGTTCAAAGGTTGCGAATCTCTTTAATTTATCATCGGCTGAGCTTGTTTCTTTTTTTATTGGACTGGCTTTTATGTCAATCAGCTTTTTTATAATACACTTTTTTACAAGCCGTGAAGAAGTCAGCAAAAAATATTCCTCACGCATAGTAAGAATAATATGATGCTTTGATAGAAAATATTGACAATGATTTATATCTTCTATATAATTGCGTCAGTAATAAGGAAGCTTTAAGACTTTGTAATATTTCGGAGGTTATTTTAAGATGATGACAAGTAAAGAAATTCGGGAGAAATTTTTAAAATACTTTGAGAGCAAGGGCCATACTAGAGTAGCTAGCTCCTCACTTGTTCCACAAAATGATCCCACGTTGTTGTTTACTAATGCTGGAATGAACCAGTTTAAAGATGTTTTTTTGGGACTGGAAAGCCTCCCATATTCACGTGCTGCATCTTGTCAAAAATGTGTGCGCGCCGGTGGCAAACACAATGATTTGGAAAGTGTAGGAAAAACAGCTAGGCATCATACATTTTTTGAGATGTTGGGTAATTTTTCTTTTGGAGACTATTTTAAAAAAGAAGCGATACAATATGCTTGGGAATTTTTAACAGAAGTATTAAAACTACCTAAGGAAAAACTTTGGGTAAGTATCTATGAAAATGACGAAGAAGCTTTTAAATTATGGCAAGCTTATGTCCCGGCCGAGCGAATTGTCCGTATGGGCGAGAAAGATAATTTTTGGAGCATGGGTGACACCGGACCTTGTGGACCATGCAGTGAAATATATATTGACCGAGGAGAAGAGCACAGATGTAATGCAGAAGAATGTGCTCTAGGAAAATGCGATTGTGACCGCTGGCGAGAATTGTGGAATTTAGTTTTTATGCAATACAACAGAGATGAACAAGGCAATTTGACTCCTTTGCCAAAACCCAGTATAGATACAGGAATGGGCCTTGAACGCATAACGACTGTAATGCAAAATGTCTACAGCAACTATGATACAGACCTTTTGCGCCCATTGATTTCATTTGTTGAGGATTTGTCAGGCAAAAAATACGATGAAGGTGAAGAGGGTCTACCTTTTAGAGTTATTGCAGACCATTCCAGAGCTATTACTTTTTTAATTTCCGATGGAGTACTTCCCGGAAATGAAGGAAGAAGCTATGTATTAAGGCGTATTCTTCGCAGGGCAGCCCGCTATGGTAAAGAACTTGACCTTAATGAGCCATTTTTATATAAAATTGTGCCACAAGTGGTCAAGCTAATGAAGGATACCTATCCTGAACTGGAAAAGAGTTTAGAATATGTACAAAAAGTAGTTAAAGCCGAAGAAGAAAGATTCCACGAGACATTAAATGATGGTCTGAAGATATTATATGAAGGTATTGATAAACTATCAAATGCAGGAAAATCCCAAATCCCCGGAGATATGGCCTTCTTGCTTTATGATACTTATGGCTTTCCAATAGATTTAACAAAGGATATAGCAGAAGAAAAGGGTATGACCGTTGATACCAAGACGTTTGAGCAGCTTATGGACCAACAGCGCAAACAAGCTAAAGCTGCTCGCAAAGAAACCTATAAAATTGATGCACTTTATGATTTGTTAGCAGATCTTCCGCCAACAGATTTTGTGGGATATGATTCTTATGAATCAAACAGTAAGGTTCAACTTATACTAAAAGACCGTGAAGTTGTTAAAACATGTAATGACCAATCTGCAGAAGTTATACTTGTTTTAGACAAAACGCCTTTTTATGCAGAATCCGGTGGCCAAGTTGGAGATACAGGTATAATTGAAAATGAAGACTTTTTGTTCGAGGTAGCTGGAACTCATAAAACTCCTGACGGGAAGTTTTATCATGTGGGTAAAATATTAAAGGGCAATATAAATATAGATGATTTAGTTTCGGCAAAGGTTGACATAGATAAGAGACTGAGCACAGCAAGACATCACAGTGCTACCCATTTGCTGCATAAAGCTTTAAAGGAAGTGTTAGGAGAACATGTAAACCAGGCTGGTTCGTTGGTCGATGAACATAGATTAAGATTTGATTTTTCTCACTTTGCAGCACTTACACCGGAAGAAATCCGCATGGTGGAAGAGAAGGTAAACAGTGCCATATTAAATAATTTACCTGTGAACATAAATTGGACAACACTCCAGGAAGCTAAAACGCAGGGAGCTGTAGCGCTTTTTGGAGAAAAATATCATGACCGCGTTCGCGTTGTAAGCATTGGTGATTATAGTAAAGAACTATGCGGTGGCACCCATGTAAATAGCTCATCTGAAATCGGGCTGTTTAAAATAATATCCGAAAGCAGTATAGGCGCTGGTATTAGAAGGATTGAAGCAGTTTGCGGGAAAAATCTAATGGATTTTCTGTATGACACTCTTGATAGTTTAAATAAAGTAGCTGCTCTATTAAAAGCCTCACCTCATGAGGTAACTCAAAAAGTGAGTGAGCTGTTGGAAAAATATAAACTGCAGGAACAAGAAATCGAGTCCTTAAAACAACATGCCATCAACTATGAAGTAGATGAGATACTTAAAGTAAAAGAAAGTATAAACGGCATAAATGTTATATCAGCCAAGACTCAAGCAAAGACTATAGATGATCTTAGAAAGATGAGTGATGTACTGCGTCAGAAGATTAAATCCGGCATTATCGTTTTAGGTAGCATTTGTGACGATAAAACAATGTTTGTAGCTGCAGTTACAGATGATTTAGTCAAAAAAGGCTATCACGCCGGCAACATTGTAAAGAGCGTGGCTCAAATTGCCGGAGGAAGTGGAGGAGGGCGGCCCAACTTTGCCCAAGCTGGCGGTAAAATCCCTGCGAAACTTGACGAGGCCCTTGCTTCAGTTTCAAAGTTGATTGTGTAATCTAAAAAAGCGATGGAGGGAATGATAATGGGGCAAAACATGGGTGAAACGGTAAAATTCAAGGTGGAAAAAGACAGCGATATTGATGCGCGCAAGATTTTAAAAGAAGTATCAAAAGCCTTGGAAGAAAAAGGTTACAATCCAATAAACCAGATTGTAGGCTACCTTTTGTCAGGTGATCCTGCATATATCACAAGTCACGGTAATGCAAGAAATTTAATTCGAAAGCTTGAACGTGATGAATTATTAGAAGAACTTCTCAAAAATTTTATTGAGGGTTAGTTTAAGTATTAAGTGTAAAGAGAAAATTGTCAGCAGGTAATATCATTTACTAGAGTAATTTTTATATTTATGCTAGGTGTTGCCTGCTGATACTTTTTTTATGGTGTTAACAAAGAAAAATTCAAAGAGGTCAACAACTTATGCAATACAATAAACTTGGATGTACTAATTTAATAGTATCTAAGTTGTGTTTTGGCAGCTTGACAATTGGTCCCCTTCAAGCCAATTTATCTATCGAAGACGGAGCAGATATTATATTATATGCTATGGAACTAGGTGTTAATTTTATAGATACTGCCGAATTTTACAGCAACTATCGATATATAAATAGAGCGTTAAAGAAAGCAAAAGCAGAGCTGATAATTTCAACAAAATCTTATGCTTATACATATGAAGGAATGAAACAAAGTGTAGAAAAAGCACGTAAAGAAATTGGAAAAGATATAATTGATATATTTATGCTGCATGAACAGGAAACGAAACTAACACTTAAGGGACATCGGGAAGCTTTAGAATATTTGGTTGATGCTAAAGCAAAAGGGCTAATAAAAGCAATAGGTGTTTCGACTCATACAGTTGAAGTAGTAAATGCAGCAGCAGACATGCAAGAAATAGAAATAATTCATCCTTTGATTAATTTTAAAGGACTAGGTATTAAGGATGGAACATTACATGACATGGAAATTGCGATACAAAAAGCGTATAAAAATGGCAAAGGCATATACGGTATGAAGGCTTTAGGCGGTGGAAATCTAATAAAAAATAAAGAACAAGCCTTTTCTTATATTTTATCATTCCCATACCTTGATTCGGTAGCTGTGGGCATGCAATCTCGTGATGAGGTCATGGCAAATGTTAACATATTTGAAGGAAAAACAGTAAATCCTGATATTCAGAAAAGATTGAGCAAAAAGAAAAGAAAACTATTAGTAGAAGATTGGTGTCAAGGTTGCGGAGAATGCGTAAGGCACTGTCGATACAATGCACTTTCTATTCATAATGGCCGATCAGTTGTAAACCCCAAAGCTTGTATTCTTTGTGGCTACTGTGCTGGATATTGTCCTGAATTTTGCATAAAAATATTTTAAAAGGAGTAATTTTTAATGCGCATTTTGGGCTTAGATATTGGTGAAAGGCGAGTTGGCGTTGCAATATCAGATGAACTTGGTTTTTCTGCTCACGGTTTAGATGTAATAGAAAGAAAGAAAAATGGTGAAGATATAAAAAGGATAGCAGAGCTTGTTTCACAGTATAATGTTTCAAAAGTCGTTGTAGGCCTTCCCAAAAATATGGATGGAAGCTTGGGCCCTAGCGGTGAAGCCGTTAAAAAATATGCTGCTAAACTGCAAAACACATTGGGAATTGAATTAGATTTTTGGGATGAGAGATTAACGACTGTTGCAGCCGAGAAAATATTAATTGAAGCTGATATGTCCCGCAAAAAAAGAAAAACGGTCATTGACAAATTGGCAGCAGTACTAATTCTTCAAAGTTATTTAGATTTTAAAATTAGAGTTGACAGCAGGGAAAAATTACAATAAAATATCCTTAATTTAATAAGAATTGGAGTTGAAAAAATGGAAGAAAGAGAAACTATCACGTTACTAGGTGAAAATGGCGAAGAAACAGAATTTGAGATACTAGGAGTTATTACTGTTGAGGATACTGATTATGCGATTTTAGCTCCTCTTGACGATGAAGATGACCAAGCGTATATATTCCGTATTGATACCGATGAAAACGGTGAAGAAATTCTTTCTGTGGTAGAAGATGATGAAGAATTTGAAATGATAAGAGACGCTTGGGAAACATTATATGATGATGAACTGGAACTTGATGCTGATGATGATTTTAATGAAGAATAAAACTTGTGGATAGACATAACTTGACAGATTAAATGTTCTATTTTATAATTGTTTATAATTTAATAATATAAAGACTATGAAGAGGAAAATTAATGAAGTTAATTTTCAGAGAGCCGGTGGTTGGTGTGAACCGGTAGATAACTCATTATTTCCGCCTCGGAGTCGTTGACGAGGAGTCAAACGGTAAAAACCGTTATGTTTAATGAGGGTTGTACTTATTTTGGGAAACCGAAATAGGGTGGCAACGCGGTAAATCCGCCCCTTGTATGGGCGGTTTTTTTATTAGTATTTAGTAAAAGGGAGAGGAGGGAAAAACAGAGAATCAATATTTTAAATTTCGTGTTTAATTGAACAAATAATTGTCACAAATCATGGCAATTACAATAAACCATAAAAAGATTTGAATAAGAAGGGGTAGTTAAAATGAGGGTACTAATATGTGACGATTTGGCACAAGAAGGTATTGATATTTTAAAAGAAGAATTTGATGTGGATATTAAGACTAAATTAAGTGAGGATGAACTGGTAGAAATAATTCCGAATTACGCTGCAATAGTTGTAAGAAGCGCAACCAAAGTTACCAAAAAGGTAATAGAAAATAGCAATTTAAAGGTCATAGGTAGAGCTGGAGTAGGTGTTGACAACATAGATGTTGATACCGCAACACAAAAAGGTATCTTAGTAGTAAATGCTCCTGAAGGAAATACTATCGCTGCTAGCGAGCATACTATTGCATTGTTGATGGCTGCAGCTAGGAATATTCCGGCAGCGGTTATGAGCCTCAAAAACAAAAAATGGGACAGGAAAAAATTTATGGGTGTAGAACTAAGAGGCAAAACTCTTGGAGTTGTAGGGTTAGGTCGTATAGGAAAAGATGTAGCCATTAAAGCTATAGGCTTAGGTATGAATGTTATAGCATATGACCCCTATGTTATAAAAGAGCATGTTGAAAATATTAATGTTAAAGTGGCGGATTTAGAGACAGTATTAAAAGAAGCAGATTTTCTAACTTTTCATGTGCCTGTTACAAAATCAACTTATCACATGATCGACAAAGAACGTATTAATATGATGAAAGACAGAGTGATTATCATAAATTGCGCTCGCGGTGGCATAATAGATGAAGCTGCCCTTTATGAAGGGCTTGTATCAGGCAAAATCGCAGCCTGTGCCTTGGATGTATTTGAACAGGAGCCACCACTAGATAGTCCTCTCATAGACTTGCCTAATGTTATAGCCACTCCACATCTTGGGGCCTCTACTGCTGAAGCACAAATAAATGTTGCAGTGGATGTAGCAAAAGACATAATAAGAGCTTTAAAGGGTGAGATGGTTAAAAATCCGGTAAACATGATATCTATTCGGCCGGAAGAATATAAAGAAATTAAACCCTTTATGGAATTGGCTGAAAAAATGGGCTCAATTTACACTCAGCTTAAAAACGGTCGAATTAGTGAAGTAGAGATGATATATTCCGGCAAAGTGGGCAAATTTGATGTTAGGCCAATAACAACTGCAGGCATTAAAGGCATTTTAACAAACATATTACAAATTCCTGCAAATGTGGTTAATGCCTATTTTCTTGCTAAAGAACGAGGAATTAAAATTATAGAGAAAAAAGTGAGCAAAGATCAAGATGCTCCGGGTACCGTAATATTGAAAATTACAACAGATAAGGGTGTTGGAAGCATAACAGGAACAGTTTTTGGGAAAGATGAACAGAGAATAGTTGCTGTAGATGAGTATAAGATAGACCTGATCCCTGAAGGTTTTGCATTGATGTCCTTTCATAGAGACAGACCGGGCATAGTAGGTGAAGTAGGAACTTTATTAGGTCAAAATGATATTAATATAGCATATATGCAGTTAGGGCGAAAGTCTTATCGCGGAGAAGCTCTAATGGTGCTTGGAGTTGATGAAGAAATTCCTGAAAGTGTATTAAATAAGATCAGACAAATAAAAGACATAGCGGATGCGGTATTCATTAAATTTTAAATTCTGTCAATAACCAGTAAA
>NZ_JAFFJA010000075.1 GCF_021991635.1 Tepidanaerobacter sp. GT38 | reverse complement strand
TTACGGGTGGTCATGATTTGTGTTTTCATGCATCTGATTATTGAGAGTTATTCTATATCGATGATTCTTCCGCTGGGCCTTGAAGGTTCTACTTTAGGCAGAATAACTTTTAAAACGCCATTGTTAAAGCTGGCTCTTATTTCGTCATCTTTCACATTGCTGGGAATGGGTATGGAACGTGAATAATTTCCGCGTCTACGTTCACGTTGAATGAAGCTTTCTCCTTTTTCTTCAGTAACTTCATCGTATTTTGCAGAAATCGTCAAGACATTGTCTTCATATAAAATTTCTATGTTTTCTTTTTTGTATCCGGGTAGGTCAGCTTCTACTATATATTCATTTTCCGTTTCGCGCAAATCTGCTTTAACGGGACTTAGGTTAAACATGTCTAAAAGATCTTCGGTATCAAAAGGCCAATCGAAGAACGCTGGCAACAATCCCCTCCGCTTACGAGGAATTAAACCTCTATCCCGCATAAAATTACCTCCTTTTACAAATTTTACTATTAGTAATTTTATTATAGCACGAAGGTCAGGAAAGGTCAATAAAAGTCAAAAAAATTTTTCTTAAAAGTTAAGTTTAAAAGGTATTTGACAAAGTAGTACAGAATATATTTCTTAAATTATTTTTTACTGTTTTTAGATTATAATTCATATAGTTTTAGTGAGGTTGTCATGCAAATCGGTGTAGATATTATTGAAATAGACCGGATAAAAAAGGCCTGTGGAAGAAAAAACTTTATAAACAGATTTTTTACTTTAAAAGAGCTTGAGGACATTAAAGGCAAAAAAAGTTTTTACACACACTTGGCTGGAAAATATGCAGCCAAGGAGGCAGTAGTAAAAGCACTAGGCACAGGCTTTCGAAATATGAAGTGGAAAGACGTAGAAATTTTAAACCAAGCGTCGGGAAAACCTGTTGTAGCTTTATCGGGAAAAGCTAGAGAAATTTTTAAACTAAAAAATTTTAACGGTATCCTTGTAAGTATTTCACATTGCAAGGAATATGCTATAGCTTTTGCTGTAGCACTGGGGGGTGAGGCAGATGAAAGTAGTCAGCCCTTCAACTATGAGGCTGATGGATCAAATGGCTATTGACAAATATAAAATTCCCGGAGTTATCTTAATGGAAAATGCCGGCATTAAGGTAGCTCAGGCAGTGCAAAACATGTGGAATGCTCAAAAACATTGTGCATCGAGGAAAATTGTATTTTTCTGCGGCAAAGGCAACAATGGCGGCGATGGCTTTGTGGCAGCCCGACATCTTGCCAACATGGGCTTTGAAACTATCGTTTTTATAATAGCAAATCCTGATAATATAGCCGGCGATGCAGCTATAAATCTAGAAATAATAAGGAATATGGGCCTGCGAATAAAAGTAATTAAAGAGCAAGCAGATTTAGATGAGGCAAAAGACCTAGCAAATGGAGCCTTTGTTTTGGTAGATGCCATTTTCGGTACGGGACTAAAGGGCGATGTTAAAGGTATTGCTAAATCGGTTATCGAAGTTATAAATCAACTTGAAATACCAGTAGTGTCTATAGATATACCTTCAGGTGTTTGTGGCAGTACAGGCAAGATACTGGGGACTGCTGTAAAAGCACATCAAACGGTGACCCTTGCACTTCCAAAGATAGGTCTATTGCTTTATCCAGGGGCAGAATATGTGGGAGAGCTGATTACCGCAGACATAGGAATGCCCGTAAAATTAGTAGAGGCAATTAATGCAGAGGCCCAATTGTTAGATTTGAGTTGGGTAAGGGGGTGTTTTAAGGCGGCTCCTCCTGATGCACACAAAGGTACCTTCGGCAGGGTTTTTATCATCGCCGGATCTGTTGGCATGACAGGAGCGGCAACACTGTCTTCGACCGCTGCGGTTAGAAGTGGTGCAGGGCTTGTGACAATAGGCATTCCCGAAAGCCTAAATGACATTTTAGAAGTTAAAGTAACGGAAGCTATGACGCTGCCCCTGCCTGAGACGTCTAGCCGCAGTATAGGCAAAGGCGCAATAGAAAAGGCTTTAAGTTTTGCAAGTAAATGCGATGCAGTAGTTTTAGGACCCGGCCTTTCCACAGACTATGAGACAGCAGAGTTTGTAAGTCAATTTATTTTGGAGTGCACTGTGCCCATGGTGGTGGATGCAGACGGGTTAAATGCAATGGCAGAATCTCCGGCTATTTTTAAAAAAGCCAAGGCACCGATTATTATTACCCCGCACCCCGGCGAGATGGCAAGGCTTTTATCAACAACAGTGTCTGAAGTACAAACAGATCGAATTGGGACGGTAAAAACAGCTGCTGAAAAGTTTAGCTGTACTGCTGTATTAAAAGGTGCGAGGACTTTAATTGCCACTTCAGATGGAAAACTTATGATCAATCCTACAGGCAATATAGGTATGGCTACTGGTGGCAGTGGCGATGTGCTTTCAGGCATGATTGGAGCCTTTTTGGCCCGCAGCATGAAGCCTTATGAAGCTGCGGCAGTGGGGGTATACCTACACGGCTTAGCAGGAGATTTGTCTGCCAAGGAGCAGGAGCAAATTTGTCTTATGGCTACAGACATCATTGATTTTCTGCCTAAAGCTGTTAATAAAATGAAGGTGCAGTGTGATGACAACAAATCTTGGTGATATTCGTCCTACTTGGGTTGAGATTAATTTGGATAATCTAAGGCACAACATACTGGAGCTAAAGAAAATTATTTCTTCAGCTACCAAGTTATGTGCTGTAGTAAAAGCTGACGCATATGGGCACGGAGCTGTGGAAGTTGCGAAAGAAGCCATAGCTTGCGGAGCATCTTATCTCAGTGTTGCTTTTTTGGATGAAGCCATCGAACTGCGAAAGAATGGTATAACAACTCCCATCCTTATTTTGGGTTTTACACCGGAAAATCAATTTGATAAAATATTAGAGTATGATATAACCCAGACTGTCTACAATTTTATGTCTGCGGCTATACTGTCCGATTGTGCGCTAAAGCGAAATAAAAAAGCTAAAGTTCATATAAAAATTGATACTGGCATGAACCGCATTGGTTTTTGCCCGGAAGCTTGCACAACTGCTGAATTTAGGGAACTATTTTCCTTGCGAGGTCTTGAAATAGAGGGTATTTTCACCCATTTTGCACGAGCAGATGAAAGGGATAGGCACTTTACTAATGAGCAGTTTCAAATTTTTACAGGGATAGTTAAAGCCATTGAAGAGGCCGGCTATAAAATACCCATAAAACATGTGGCAAACAGTGCAGGTGTCCTACAATATCCCGAAACCCATCTGGATATGGTTCGACCGGGCATCATTCTTTATGGTTTGTATCCTTCCGATGAAATAGACAAAAACCTGATTTCCTTAAAACCTGTAATGAGTTTTAAGACCAGGGTTTCAAATGTGAAAGTTCTACCAAAGGGAAAGCCAATAAGTTACGGCGGAACTTATATCACACAAAGGCAAAGCATTATTGCCACATTACCGGTGGGTTACGCTGACGGCTATTCAAGGCTTTTATCATCAAGGGCACAAGTCTTGATAAATGGTCAAAGAGCCCCGGTAGTAGGGCGCGTTTGTATGGACCAGTGCATGGTGGACGTTACCGACATCCAAGGGGGTGTATCTATTGGAGATGAAGCTGTCCTCCTGGGAGCAGACGGTAACAATAGGATATCTGCTGAAGAAATAGCTGAACTTATGGGGACTATCAATTATGAAGTTGTATGTGGCATATCTAAAAGGGTGCCCAGAGTATATATAAAAGGTGGAAGGGTCCAAAAGGTGATAAACCTTTTGGTAAAATAGGTATATTTTTCTTGTTTATTTGACATAATTATATTGACCTCTATATAATAATGAGTACATGTTGTTGCTTAATAAACTAGGGGGTGCCGGCGTGGCCGAGTTGAAACGTATTGTTGTAAGTATACCCGATAATTTATTACAACAAGTAGATTATTTTGTTGCTCTTGAAAATAAAAACCGAAGTGAACTTATTCGCGATGCAATGAAATTATATATAAAAGAAATGGAAAAGCTAAGAGTTAGGGAACAACTAAAAATCGGGTATATTAAGATGGCCGAAATAAATGTTAATTTTGCAGAAATGGGGATATGTGAGGATATTAAAGACTTTATATTATACGAATCAAGACTTTCGGAGTGTGAATAATGTGCTGGTTAGGCGTGGTGATATATTTTACGCAGACCTAAATCCGGTAGTTGGTTCAGAACAGGGGGGAATCAGACCGGTATTAGTTGTGCAAAATGATGTGGGGAATAAATACAGCCCCACTGTTATTATTGCTGCTATTACCTCGCAAATAGATAAAGCAAAACTTCCTACCCATGTGGAACTTAAGAGTACAGATTACGGTCTTGAAAAAGATTCGGTAATTTTACTTGAGCAGCTAAGGACCATCGACAAGCGAAGATTAAAAGAAAAAATAGCGATACTGGATCAGGATATAATGGAAAAAGTTGATGAAGCTCTAAAAATTAGTTTAGGTCTTGTTGAATATTAATAATAACTTAATTCTGGGCTTCCTCTAATTAAAGAGGGAGCCCTATTTTTTTGCAATAAACTACAATTTCTCCAAAAAAGAAGGATTATTGGATATTTTTTAGAATATATAAAAGGGTGATTAAGATAGTCTTTGGAGGACAGATATGAAAGTAAAAGCGCGATTCTTTTCAGAGCTTATGACTGCACTATCCCTAATGATGGATCTTGACGAAAGTAGAAAGCTTTACCACGCATGGCGAGTAGCGATTTTAGCTGAAAGAATGTCTCAAGAAATACTGCCGGAGTATAGAACTCAGATATTTTATGCCGGATTACTGCACGACATAGGTGCAATCTCTTTACCAGACCACGTTACTCATTATACGGATATAAAAGAGCACTTTAAAAATCCCATATTGTTTAATCATGGCAGAAAAGGGGCTCAAATTGCGAGAGAAATAGGCCCCCTTTCATTGGCTGCCGATATGATAATGGATCATCACGAACATTGGGATGGTGGAGGCTATCCTAGAGGTCTTAAAGGCAATAACATAAATTTAGGCGGTCAAATTTTAAGGATCGCGGATACATTTGACATATTAGCTCGGGTCAGACCGCCTCTAGACTTAAATGACATTAAAACAATACTTGCTAGCCGAAGGGGCTCTGAGTTTTCGGACTTAATGTTCGAATTGATGATTTACACTTTAGAAAGCGGCAGTTTCTTTGAAGAAATAATTGATGATACCAAAGTTTCAGAGATGGTGCCGCAAATTATTAGCTCCTTACCTCCTGTTGATTTATCATCTTGTAATAATGATTTAAGAAAAGTGGTCAAAATTTTTGCTCAAGTTATTGACGCTAAACACAGCTATACAGCAGGGCACTCTGAGCGGGTAGCAAATTATACATATCAACTGGCCAAAGCAATGGGGTTATCGGAAGGTGAAGCAGAAAGATTTGAAATAGCTGCTTATTTACATGATGCAGGAAAAGTAGCTATCCCAAAACACATTTTAGATAAGCCTGCTGCCCTCACAATAGATGAATTCAAACTCATGAAAAGACATCCTGTGTATACAATGGAGATTATAAGTATGGTAAGTGAACTGAAAGATCTTGTGAGAATAGCAGGAGGCCATCATGAGAGATATGACGGCAGAGGCTATCCCGATGGTGCATCGGGACAAAATATTCCACTGGGAGCTCGCATAATGTCAGTGGCTGATGCCTTTGATGCCATGACTTCTTTAAGGCCATATCAAAAAATCAAAAGCAAAGATGAAGCAAAAGAAGTCTTAGCTGAAAATGCAGGAAGCCAGTTTGACCCCGAAATATCCAAGGTGGCAATACAGGTGCTCTGATGAGGAGGAAAACTCATGAGGCCATTAATAGGTATTACCATGTCCCTGGACTATGAGAACAGAACGGCAAAATTAGGGGAAAAGTATGTAACTGCCGTGGAACGGGCGGGGGGAATACCGGTGGCTGTACCGCCTCTTGAGGATAAAAATGCTTTAAATGCCATGGTGCAGAAACTAGACGGGATAATATTATCGGGAGGGCCCGATATTGACCCGTCTTATTATAATCAATTGCCCCATCCACGCCTTGGCAATGTTTGTCCCAGAAGGGACCAAAATGAATTATTCATTGCTGCTGAATTTATTAAACTGTCAAAGCCAATTTTAGGAATTTGTCGTGGCCTGCAGGTGATGAATGTAGCCATGGGTGGAACCCTTTGTCAGGACATTTCTTCTAGTATTAAAAATCCCATAAAACACATGCAGAATGCACCCCGATGGCACAAAAGTCACGAAATAGAAATAGTAGATACAGAATCTCTGATATATAAGATAATGGGCAGGGGGCGAACTTGCGTAAACAGCTTTCACCATCAGGCAGTGGAAAGGCCTGCCCCTAATTTAAAAATCACCGCCTTAGCACCTGATGGTGTTGTTGAAGCCATGGAATCAGAGGCTGGAGGTTTTTGTCTTGGTGTTCAGTGGCATCCTGAAGACCTTATAGATGATATAATACATATGCGATTATTTGAATTCATGATAAATGCAGCAAAAGATGTTAAGACTGGGAGGAGATAAGGTGCTAGCAATAACCAACGGCAAAATATATACGATGACTGGTAAGGTCATTGATGGAGGAACTCTGCTGATAAAAGACGGCAAAATACATGAAGTGGGGGAAGATATTGCCGTTCCAAAAGATGCCAAAGTAGTTGATGCTAAAGGTAAATACGTTTTTCCCGGCTTTATAGATGCTCACAGCCATATAGGCTTGTTTGAAGAAGCAGTAGGAGAGATAGGAGAGGAAGGCAATGAGTGGACAGAGCCTATAACCCCTCACCTTAGGGCCATTGACGCCATAAATCCAGGCGACAAGGCTTTTGAAGATGCAGTTATGGGAGGAATCACCTGTGTGTTTACAGGCCCGGGCAGCGCAAATGTTGTTGGCGGTCAATCTGTTGTCATGAAGACATATGGAAAAATTGTAGACCATATGGTGGTAAAAGAGCCTGCCGGCCTAAAGGTTGCTTTTGGTGAAAACCCAAAGAGGGTTTATGGTGATCAGAAAAAAATGCCTGCAACTAGAATGGCAACTGCCGCCCTTTTGAGAGAAACCCTGATAGAAGCTCAAAACTATAAGGCAAAGCGGGAAAAGTGCTGTAACAATCCAGAGGAAGTATTTGAACGGGACCTTAAAATGGAGATCTTATGTGATGTGCTGGACAAAAAGCTGCCTTTGAGAGCTCATGCCCATAGAGCCGATGATATTATGACAGCTTTAAGGATTGCCAAAGAATTTGATTTGGACATTGTCATAGAACACTGCACCGAAGGACATCTCATTGCCGATGAGCTGGCTCAACTGGGCATTCCTGCAATAGTGGGTCCATCCCTTACATCCCGCTCTAAAGTGGAGCTTAAAAATTTAAGTTTTAAAACACCTGGCATTCTGGCCCAAAAAGGTGTGAAGGTTGCCATAATGACAGACCACCCTGTCATACCCATCCAGTACCTGCCAGTTTGTGCAGCACTGGCAGTGAGGGAGGGCATGAAAGAAGAAGCAGCTCTTGCTGCCATTACTATAAATGCGGCAGAAATATTGGGGATCGCTGACCGGGTGGGCAGCCTGGAAAAGGGCAAGGACGCCGATGTGGTCATATGGAATGGCCATCCTCTTAATATAATGTCAAAACCCTGTTTGGTTATAATAAACGGCCAAATCGTATACGAAAGCTAAACTCTGTAAAAAAAATATAGCGGCACATTGCCAGGGGGGAATGTGCCGCTTTTTTAATATTTGGCTGTTGCTTTTAAAACATCCCAACCGGGAGGAGGTAACTACGATGGTATATCTCAATCCCAGGCAAAAAACGATATTAAGATATCTTGCGGCAAAGAAAGATTGGGTAAAAAGCCATGAGATGGCTGTGATACTGGGAGTAAGCGACAGGACAGTGCGAAATGATATTGCATATATAAACTCTCTGGTAGAAGGTGAAGAAAATGTCATTATTTCTCACAGAAAAGGCTATCGGATAAACGATGATGATAAAGCGAGAAAAATGTTGGTCGAAGATAATTCTGACATACCGAATGATCCTGATGAGAGAGCCAATTTTCTACTAAAAAAGTTGGTATTTGAAAAAAGGGGGCTGAATATCTATCAGCTTGCGGAAGAAATAATGGTTAGCGAATCTACAATAGCGAGTGACTTAAAACGCCTGAACAAGATTTTAAAAGAGTATGGAAGGGATTTGTCTGTTGTCAGAAAATCGGATGAGATATTTCTCGAGGGGAGTGAAAAGGAAAAAAGGAGTTTATTGAGTGAGTTGCTCTTCAATGAGACTAATCATAGCTACTTCAATTTAACAAAATATAAAAGATACTTTAAGGATATTGATTTAATAACGATTCAAAAATATCTAATTGAGACAGTAAAAAAATACGATTTTTTATTAAACGAAGTTGCGCTAGTGAATCTGTTGGTTCATATTGCAATAACAGTGGAAAGGATAAAAAACAAAAATTTTCTCTTAAATTGCAATATTAAATGCGACACATTTTTTTGGAAACCCGAATGATGTTGGGTTTCTCAATCATGAATTTTGAATTTAGAAGTTAGCCGCTTTATTTCCCGGAAAAAGAGTTCTGCTGGTTGCTGGAGTCAATGGAAGACGTTGAAGATGATGCCGAACAAGGGTAAAATAGATTTAATGGATAAAAATTTGAGTCCAAAAGATGCGGTGGTTGGTCT
>NZ_JAFFJA010000074.1 GCF_021991635.1 Tepidanaerobacter sp. GT38 | reverse complement strand
GTCAAAGGTGACATTTTCATAGAATAAAATTACTCTTTTTTAAGTGACATTTTTACTGGTTATTGACACACCTTAAAATTTTTTGTGAAAGAACTTAGCTAGATTCCCGCAAAATCAGCTTTGTTGGGAGAATGTTCTCTCTTCTTGATTTGGGTTTTTCGCCAATTTGGTCAAGCAAAACATCCACTGCCATCTGACCCATTTTCACTTTGTCTACAAAAACCGTTGACAAAGCAGGTTCAATTAAGACATTGTGTTCTATATCTTCAAATCCGATGACAGCCACGTCAGCGGGAATCTTTAAACCTGCTTTTTTAATTGCTTTAATGGCGCCAATGGCTATCATGTCGCAACTGGCAAAAATAGCTCTTGGAACATCACCAGACTCTAACATGCTATTCATGAGTCTTGTCCCTTCGCTAATGGTGGCTTCTCCAAAGCGCATGAATTTTTCCCGAACTGGTATATTGTAGTCATTTAAAGCCGCCAGATACCCTCGATATCTTTCGTAATAACTGTGATTTTGAAGAGATCCGCAAAGAAATCCTATTTCTGTATAATCTTTCTTTATTAAATACACAACAGCTTCATAGGCTCCCATGTAATCGTCTGCCTTGACAAAGGTCACATCTAAATCCATGGAACAGTTCAATAAAACCAAGGGCAGTCCCATTTCCTTGCATTTTTTTATGATGGCCTCGTGGATAAAGCTGGTAAATATAATGCCGTCTACCCTCTTTTCCAGGAGAGATTCTGCTGCGGAGTTTTCTATATCTTGGTCTGTGGCTATTATTATGCTATAGCCCCTTTCCTTGGAACTGTCCACAATGGCTTCAACAATGGGAGCATAAAAGGGGTGGGAAAGAATGGGCTTGTGTTTCTTATATATAATTAAGCCCAAATTTTTGGTTTCCTTAGTCTTCATAGCCGTCGCTATGGTGTTTTTCCTGTAATTTAATCTTTCCGCAGCTTCCAAAACCTTTCTTTTAGTCTCATCACTGTAATTTCCCGAATTGGAAAAAACCCGGGAAACTGTGGATTTGGAAACTCCGGCGGCCTTGGCTACATCTTTTATGGTTACATTCATGCCCATTTCACTCCGCCAAAATAATAAATACAGCTTTTGTTCGACATATTATACTTACTTTAGATTATATTGTAAAATTTTAAGCAGACATTCTCAAAGAATTGCCGTCTTCACTGGAGAAGAGATGAATTTTATCCATATCCAAGCGAACAAATACATTTTCCCCCATGTTCCCATTGTAGTCTTGTGGTGCAATGACTTTGATTCTATTGGTTCCGATTTTTACATTTACCAGCTTATCCCTTCCTAAAGGTTCCACTACATAAATCTCACCTTTCACAGTGTTTTGCCCCTCACTGGTCAGTTTTAGATTTTCTGGCCGAATCCCAAGAATAACTTTTTCACCGTTTTGTATTTGGGCAAACTCTCTCTTTGCCCTTTCAGGAAGCTCTATCTTAAACGAGGTTCCTTTTAAGTACACTTTATCCCCTTCCCTAATACATACTACATCCAAAAAATTCATGGGAGGGTTTCCTATAAATTCTGCTATAAATTGATTTTTGGGCTGTGAGTAAAGTTTTTCCGGCGTATCAAAATCCTGCAGGGTGCCTTTGTTCATCACTGCTATTTTGTCGCACATGGAAAGGGCTTCTGTCTGGTCGTGGGTTACAAATACTGTGGTTATCCCCAGGTCTTTTTGCAGCTTCTTTATTTCAGCCCTCATGGATATTCTAAGACCCGAATCTAGATTAGACAGTGGTTCGTCTAACAATAAAATCTTTGGCTCTTTTACCAGGGCTCTAGCTAAAGCTACCCTTTGCTGCTGGCCGCCAGAAATTTCACTGGGTCGTCTATTAAGGAGGGAATCCAAATGAAATTTCCGGGCTATTTGGTTGACTTTTTTTTCAATAATGTCTCTAGGCATCTTTCTCAATTTCAGGGGGAAGGCTATATTTTCAAATACTGTCATGTGAGGATAAAGGGCATAATTTTGAAAACACATGCCTACATTTCTGTCTTTGGGAAGTTCATGGGTGACATTTTTATTGCCAAATATTATCTTTCCTTTATCAGGTTTGTAAATCCCCGCCAGCATCAAGAGAGTAGTGCTCTTGCCGCAACCCGAGGGACCAAGCAGTGCCACAAATTCACCGTCATGAATGTTTAAATTCAAATTGTCTACTGCCACAAAAGTGCCAAATTTTTTGGTTATGTCTCTCAGTATTACTCTCATAGGTACCTCCGAACCTCCTTGGCCTTTTTATCCCTTAATGCCACCGAAATTGATTTTCATAAGGGATTTCTGAGAAATTAAGAAAAATACAATTACAGGAATTAAGTAAAAAAGTCCTGCCGCTGCAAGCAACCCGTAATCCAAAAATCTAAAGTCTCCAATTAAGTTTTTCAAAAAGACAGCCAGTGTATAGTGTTCACTGCTAAATAAGAAGGTATAGGAGTAAATAAATTCAGACCATCCTGCTAAAAAGGCAAATATGGCAACTGCAGAAATTCCAGGTTTTATTTGGGGGAGTATGACTTTGTACCACAGCTGGAACTTATTGCAGCCATCAATGTATGCTGCCCACTCCAGTTCCCAGGGAATTTCGTCAAAAAAGCCCTTTATCATCCAGGTGGCCATAGGCAATTCCAATGCAACTTTTACTAATACTACTCCCATTATGCTGTCTAGCAGATTTATAAAATTTAAGACGTAGAAAAGGGCTATCAAAAGGGCTACACCTGGAAAGGCATGTAAGATTATAGTGGTTTTCATAATCAAATCCTTGCCTGGAAAATCCATTCTCGATAGGGCAAAGCCTGCCAAAAGGCTTATTATGACTTCCAGTATTGTGATACTTCCGGCAAGCAAGATGCTGTTTAAGGTAACAGGCCAAATGCTTTCAAAGGCAGTTAAGCCTAATTTTATTTCACTCCACAAGAACCGCCAGTTGTTTAGGGTCAAGCCCTTAGGAAATATGCCTAAGGTAAGTTTGCTGGAAAATGAACTGGCAAAAAGCCATAGGTATGCAATGACGATGGGAAGGCTTACTAAAATTAGAAATATATAAATTGGCGCACTGTGTAAAATTCCCCTTTTATTTCTCTTCACTTGTGGCATCACCCCTGTACTTTTGTTTTGCCTCTGTTCATCATGGCATCATAGCCAAATACTTTAAGCATAACTAGGGCAATTATCACAGCGATTATGACCAGCACCACGGATATGGCAGCACCATAGCCAAATTCATAACTGCCAAATGCCTTGTGGTAAGAGTACAGTGCCCATACTTCACTTTTATTTAGGGGGCCTCCGTCAGTTATCAGCAGGATGTATTCATATGAAGTAAGAAGGGATAACGTCTGCCAAATGGTCATAAACATAATAGGCCACTTTAAAAATGGAATTATCACATATCTAATAATATCCCAGTCAGTGGCTCCATCTACACTGGCAGCATGAAAATAGGATTCTGGTATTGACTTGATGGCTGCCGAAAACACCACCATCCCCAGGGATGCCCCTATCAAACCATTTGCTATTATCACTACAGGCATGGGACTTGTTAAAATCCAGTCCCGGGGAGGGGCATTAAACAACTTCCCAAAAAAAGCGTTGAGCATTCCGTACTCTGTAGGATCCAAAAACCACAGCCACAAAAGGGCATAAATCACTGCAGGGGTCATGCGAGGTAGCATCCAGATGGTTTGAAACAAAAGTCCCGTGTTTTGTTTTTTTGTAAAGTATGTTGTAGTAATTGCCAGTAAAAAACCAAAGCCTACATTTATAAGGAGGGTAGAGGCTACATACTTTAAGGTGTTTAGGGCTGCAATTCCAGCGCTTTTGTCTTGACATAATTTGATATAATTTTTCAGCCCTACAAACTTCCATTCCAGCGTAAAATCCATCCCAGTAAAGGACATGACAATAGTTAACACCACTGGTACTAAATAAAAGAGGACAATGAGTATTAAAAAGGGACCTATAAAAGGAAGTGCTGCAATAAAAGAACTTTTTCTTTTAACATGGGTTTCTGCCGCTTCTTTAGGGTAAGCTACTGGAAGACTCTTTTCCTGCACATACTGCTCCAAAAAACTCGCCCCCTTTTATAAATATTTAGGGGCATTTTGCCCCTATCTTAATTAATAAATAGTTGAAACATTAATCTATAAATTCTATTTCATCAATATCGTTTTTAACCTGTTCTTCCAGCCAATTAAGGGCTTTTTCAGGATCGTATTCCCCGATTTCCACTGACTGAATTGCTTTGAATAATGCACTTGTAAATTTGCCAAACTCGTGGTGATTTGGCTGCAGCTTAGTGTAGTCCAACATATACTGCACATCGCTTAAGAAGGTATTTTCCTTATATAATGGCTCTTCTGCTGCTAAAGGGCTTATTACAAGGTGGCCAGAGCCAACGGCATGTTTTGCATTGTACTTAGGTTGAGAGCTGATTGCCACTAAAGCAAAGGCCAAGTCCGGATGCTCTGTATTTGAATTTATCACGTACACATAGGGCTGAGATAAAGTGACAGGTTTGCCTCCCTTTGACGCTGCAGGTATTAAGGCATACCCCATGTTCTCAAACATGTAATCTTCCGTCAACTTGCCAAGTTCACCATGATATTCCACTTCCTGATATTCAGCCCAGTGCCATGTCCCTCCATACCAAAACAGCACATGGCCTTCTACCCAGTTTTGGTGGATTTGTCTCCACTCCATGGAAGTCATGCCTGTGGGAAGCACCTTGTCCACTTGTGCCAGTTTATAAAAGTAATCCAAAGTATCTTTTATTGCCTTTCTGTCGAAGACCAGTTTATTGGTCTCCTGGTTAAAGAGCTTGCCGCCGAAATTATAAACCATAGCAGGGAAAAATGCTCCATTATTTGGTCTGTGGTATATGCCGGCTTTGGCAAAACCTTTATCTACCGCTTCTTTTGCAATGCTCGTCATATCATCAAGGGTAAACTGGCCTTTTTCGATTTTTTCAGGCAGTTCCGATATATCTTCTTCAGACCAGCCCAGTTTTCTCAGTATATCTTTTCTAAAATACACTGTCCTGGCTTCCGTATCTTGAGGGATGCCATAAATTTTTGACTTCCACTTGGCAGCATCCCAGAGATTTGGATAAATGTCCTTTACGTATTTGCCCCATTCAGAATCATTTATGTAATCGTCAAGCTCCAGTATATATCCCCCTTCTGCCATCATAGCTATATCTGAATGGCTTATAGTCCTTATATCAGCACCTGCTCCAGTTTTATGGGCCAGCATAAACTTTTGATTGTACTCGTCATAGCCTGAGGAAACGTGATTTGCCTTAACTTCCACCCTCCTGTTGTCTCCCTTTTCTTGTAGAATTTCATTTAACTCTTGAGCTGCCTCCTCTAAATTGGTTACCCTGGTGGCATCGGCAGGAGAACCATAAGACTCTACTTCAAATACCACCGTTTCTGTAACAGGTGCAGTGGCAGGTTCTGCACTTTCTTCCGGTCTTCCTCCACACCCTGATAAAACCAAGCCTAATGCCAGTAAGATAACTACTAATGTCTTTAAAGTCTTTTTCATTTTATTACCCCCTTATAAATGACATTTTGTAGAAATCTCATCCATATTAGGCTTGTTTTTAGGCTACAGAGGCATATCTGCACCTCCAGAAAAGTTTTATTTTCTTATGGGAACGTTCCCATCATTGGGCAAAATAAAACCATCTTAAAAGTAGTTGTCCACTTGTTAAGACGGTTTTATTTAGTTTTTAATGTTTATTTATTTAAATGGCAAACAATGTCCATATTTATATTAAAGAATCCTTCTTTTTGTGTCAAGTTTTTGTTACACCCGCGAGTCTTTTTACCCATAATAGTAGCAATGTCAGTAAATAGAATTAGGATAAGCGGCAGAGTACCACCAGCA
>NZ_JAFFJA010000073.1 GCF_021991635.1 Tepidanaerobacter sp. GT38 | reverse complement strand
TGTATTTGTCAACCGAAAAATGGGCCATATATTAATCGAAAACTGGGCCAGTTGTAAAAAAAATTAATGGTTTTCTTCTAACCAGTCCTTAGTTTCTTTCATTCTATAAGAATTCCCATTCATATTAATAACATAGGATTTATGAGTTAATCTGTCTATCAGTGCTGCTGTGAGCACTGCATCATTAAATACCTCATTCCACCTGTCAAACGACAAGTTTGTTGTGATTATTGTAGATTTTCTCTCTGCCCTTAGAGACAGAAAAGTAAATAATAGTTCACTGCCCTCTTTATCAAAAGAAATATAGCCTAATTCATCTGCAATAATTAAATCATATTTTTCGAACCTCTTTTCAAAAGTATATAGCTTTTTGTCACTTTTGGATTCTTTCAGCTCATTTATTAATGATGGCACCGTTGCAAAATACACCTTGTATCCCATATTACAAGCATCTATGCCAAGGCCTATAGCCATATGCGTCTTGCCTGTGCCTGGGTTGCCAGCTAGTATTACATTCCTGCCTTCAGCTATGAAATTTAGTGTTTTAAGCTCTTTAAATCTCTTTCTACCATCTTCCGGAAGATACTCTAGCTTTAATTCATCTAGATACTTTTTATATGGAAACCTGGCATTTCTTATTCTGTTTTTCCTGCCGTTTTCTTTCCTTACAACATAAGCTTCTGCAAAGATATCCAGTAAGAAGTCTTCATAGGATTTGTCTAGTTTGTATGCCTCTTCAATCTTCATTTTTAATCCTTGATTTATTCCTGGTATCTTAAGTTCTGATATGTATTTTTTGATCTCTGCTATTTTTTCCTTCAATTTTCAAAACCTCCTATAGATTGCAAGTTAAACATCTGATTTAATGCAGATATTTGCTGTATCGAGGCTTTTAGTATTGATGTGTCTTTTTCCGGTTCTATAAATGCAATTTCTCTAGGAAGTTTGAAAACTATATTTTTAATATTGTCTGTGTTAACTATATCTGTTTTTATTTCTTCCAGTTCTTTTATGGCGTCTAATATACTTTCTAAGTCTTTTTCTTTAATTAGCTCCAAAAGTAGTATGAAATCTTTAGGATTATTGGTATAATATTTATTGTATATGTCTTTTAGCTCTGGGCAAAGTTGGTGTCTACCTACACTTGAATGCAATGCCCCGGGCTTGTTTTTTAATGTATCGGTAAAATGATTAATGTCTATTGTCCAGTGGTGGGCCTTAAATGACCTTTTATGTTCGGCTATTTTATTGCCCTTGTAATATATTTTGATATCATTTGGATAGATTTTAGCAGTTACGAATTTGCCAACTAGGTAGTCTGGCACTGAATATTTATTTTGGTCAATATTAATTACGCTGTATTTGTTTACCCTGGCCTCAACCCTTCTTGATGTATCATATGATGGTTTAAGCGGCAAAAGATATTTCTTCTCTTGGTTTAGAATCTCTATTGGGCTTTGGTTTTTAAGCCAGCTTCTTTTTTTGGAGTTAAGCTTAAATATTCTTTCTGCAAGATATTCGTTGGCTTCATCTATTGAATCAAATTCTGTTTTTATTGAGAAAACTTTCCTCCTTACAAATTCAATTCCTCTTTCTACATGGCCCTTTTCATTCCCACTTTTTATGTTACAAAATCTATATTTGAATCCATAATACAATGATAGTTTAATCAAATCTTCTGTTGCTTCTTTTTCATTTTTGCCTACAAACTTCTTAACAGCCTGTTTCATGTTGTCGTAGACAATTTCTCTATGGATTCCTCCGATCTTGTTAAAAGCTTCGACATGAATGTGTAGAAAGTTTTCCATCTTTTGATTTTCATAAAGTCTTGCATAATGATAGGAGCCCTTTGCTGTTGTGAAAAGTCCCATGTTTAAGGTTGTGGCTTTGCCGGCAATTGTAAGTTTTACGTCACCCCAATCAAATTCTAGTGTTTCTCCTAAATCATATTGCTGCCTAATATACGCTTCTTTTTTCTCATAGTTTTCTCTAATGTAGTTACAAACAGTGGTGTATCCTATATCATATCCTTTTTCAACTAGGTATTCGTGTATATCTATTTTCTTCATTAACTGCTTATGTCTTCCCAGTAATTTGTTCTTTTCATTTTTGGCAATTAGCTTGTCTATTTCATTAATAATTTCTTCAGTTAGTTTAACTCTTGTTCTACTGCTGGTATCATATTTGGGTTTTGAGGCCATTTCTTCTATTAAGGCTAGTATTTTTATTTTATTGCCGTCTTTATCTTGTTTTAGTTCCATTAGCTTTTCATGTTTTGTTTTAAAGTCTTTTATGTATTTTTGTACTGTGGTCCTTGAAATACCAAGTTCTCTTGCTATGGCTCTTTGGGATTTGTTTTCTCTAAAGTATTTCATTAGTATATCTGCTTTCTGGTCCAATCTTATCAACCTCCATACCCCCTACAATATGTATAGGGGTATTATATTTTAGGGTGGACCAGTTTTCAATTGAAATGATGGCCTACTTTTAAATTAACATAAGCA
>NZ_JAFFJA010000072.1 GCF_021991635.1 Tepidanaerobacter sp. GT38 | reverse complement strand
TGACATTTTACCGCAGGACTTTATTGTAATGCCATGTTCATTAAAAGCCCTGATTTGCACTTGCTTGCTGAGGTGCATAATCGTCTTAAAAAACTCAATAAGTTCTACTTCAAAATCCTTGTTTTTTAGTTTGGAGAGGTTTTTCTCAATAACTTCGGTTTCTCTTTTTTCATTAAGTATGGGCAAATTATTTCTCATCTTGTAAGCGGCTATTTGCAAAGACAATTCCATTCGCTTTTCAAAAAGCTCTACAAGGTTTTTGTCAATTTCATCGATTTGATTTCTCAAAGTTTCCAGGCAATCCATTTTCGCCCTCCCTTTCAAGCATTAAATCCAGGACAACCAACGCCGATACAGCCTCAACCGCAGGAACGGCGCGCGGCACAATACACGGATCGTGCCTTCCCTTTACTGCAATTGTAGCTTCTTGCATATTATATATATCAACCGTTTTCTGACTAACGCCTATAGACGGCGTAGGTTTTATTGCAACCCTGAAGACTATAGGCATTCCGGTAGTGATGCCTCCTAAGATGCCGCCATTGTGATTTGTAGAAGTCTTGACCTTATCACCGTCAAGCACAAACTCATCGTTTGCTTGTGAGCCTCTGAGCTTTGTGATGTTAAAACCCTCTCCAAACTCCACACCTTTTACCGCAGGAACAGAAAACAGAGCATGGGCGAGCCTGCTTTCAACTCCGTCGAAAAAGGGAAAGCCCAAGCCGGGAGGCAGATTGACGATCATTGTCTCGATAATTCCTCCAACGGAATCCATCTCGTTTTTTGCATCAAGTATGCGCTTTTGCATTTTTTGGCCTACTCTATTATCAAGAACTGGAAAATCGGAATTTCTCAGTTTGGTTAAAACTCCTTCATCAATATTTGTACTATCAAAGCTTTCATCACATATATCATGTATACTCTTTATGTGACTTGCTATTAGAATATTGCGGCTCTTTAAAACGTGTTTTGCCACAGCGCCTGCTAAGACCAGGGGAGCTGTCAGCCTGCCGGAGAAATGCCCCCCACCTCTGTAGTCATTAAAGCCGCTGTATTTGATAAAACCCGTGTAGTCGGCATGGCCAGGTCTCAGCAAATTTTTGAGTTCGTCATAATCCTGTGATTTGCAATCACGATTGAAGATAATAGCGCAGAGGGGAGTGCCTGTAGACCTGCCCTGGAAATATCCGCTAAATATTTCGAAATCATCGCTTTCCTTTCTCGGTGTGGAAAGGCTGTTTTTTCCCGGCTGCCTTCTTGCCATTTCCTGTCTTAAGAAATCCATATCCAGTTCAATGCCCGGTGGCAATCCGTCCAAAACTACGCCTATAGCCTTTCCGTGAGATTCCCCAAAAATAGAAACTTTAAGCTTATTACCGAAGATAGAACTCATCAATTATACCTCCAAGTTTCCTAAAGTCACTCCAAAAATTGGGGTAGGATTTGCTGACCGAATCGCTGTTTCTGATTATTACGGGTTTTTTGCATCGCAAGGCTGCTACGGCAAGGGCCATAGCTATTCTGTGGTCATTCCAACTGTCTACAGTTCCGCCTTCCAGCATGATCTGGCCGTAAATTTCAAGTCCGTCAGGAAATTCTGTAATCTTTGCACCCAATTTGGCAAGTTCAGTAGAAATGGCTTTTAACCGATCCGATTCCTTAAGCTTTAACCTGCCGGCATTTATTATTTTTGTAGTGCCCCGGCTTAAGGCCCCAAGAACCGCCAAAGGGGGTACAAGGTCAGGAATTTGGGACGCATCTATGGTTATTCCAAAAGTTCGTGATGATCGGGTGTTGACAGAATTGTGTTCTGCTGCTAATGTAGCACCCATTTTGCTCAAAATATCGATGATGATTTTATCACCCTGAAGAGAATTTAAGTCTAAATCATTGCAGGTGATATTTCCGTTTAAAGCGCCAGCTACCAGCCAAAAGGCACACTGAGAATAATCCCCTTCTACGCGACAGTAAGTAGGTTTATAGAATTGATTTCCCTTTACTTTAAAGCATTCGTAATTGTGATTTTCCACATGTATTGAAAATTTTTTGAGGGCATCGATGGTAAGATCAATGTATCCTTTTGATTCCATAGGAGTGGTTACAATTATTTCCGAATCAGTATCAAGGAGCGGCAGTGAAAATAACAGTCCGGAAATGAATTGGGAACTAACATTGCCATCTACGTAAAATACACCGGGTTTTAATTTGCCTGAAAAAGTTATGGGCAAGCCACCCGTATTTGGATAATAATTTATTCCCTGTTTTTCAAAAATCCTGCAATATACATCCAGGGGCCTTTGAGAAAGCCTGCCTCTTCCTGTAAAGGTGATTTCCTTTCCTCCAAGCAGGGCAATGGGTATTAAAAATCTGAGAGTGGAACCCGATTCTAAGCAGTCTATTGTGGACTGTCTAATTTCCGGAAATCCACTGCCGTTTATTATTACATTGTAAGTTGCATTATCTGAATTACCTTTGACAAATCTCACTTTTGCACTAAGGGCTTTAATGCCTTTTAAGGTAGCCACAACATCATCTGAAATAGCAATATTGCTGATGATGCTTTCTCCATGAGCAAGGGAAGCACATATCAGCATTCGATGGCTTATGCTTTTGGAGGGCGGAACGGCTATTTGGCCTTTTAGTTCAGCAGGAGTTATTTTTACGCATTTCATGAAAACACCTCTTCGTTTTTATAAGAAAAACATTGGAATTTCATCCATATTGATATTTTTTATAAAACACTCACCAATGGAACTCAACAATACAATATCGATGCTGTC
Source organism: Tepidanaerobacter sp. GT38 (assembly GCF_021991635.1). Taxonomy (GTDB): domain Bacteria; phylum Bacillota; class Thermosediminibacteria; order Thermosediminibacterales; family Tepidanaerobacteraceae; genus DTU063. The sequence continues at coordinate 4,202 of NZ_JAFFJA010000072.1, read as the reverse complement.
GCCTTTATTTTTTTTATCGACGCTAATTGCTTCAACTATCTGGGCAGCATTGCTTGCCGGCATCTTGTAGGGAAGGTTATACTTTGACAGTAATTCTTTAAGCTTAATACTGGTTCCCGGTTTGGTTAAACCCATATGTTCACTGTTTTTGGTTATCTGATACATTCCTATGGACACCGCTTCACCATGAGCATATCCGATGTAATTAAAGTACTTTTCTATGGCGTGACCCAGCGTATGGCCGAAATTCAGCATCATTCTGCAGCCTCGGTCGGTTTCGTCTACTTCAACAATATTTTTTTTGATGTTTAAACACTTGAAGATAATCGTCTCCATATTGTCAAAAAGCTCATTTGTATTAAAGCTCATAAGTTCCACAAATAATTGTGGATCCTTAATGCAGCCGTACTTTATAACTTCGGCCATACCGTTATTGAATTCTTTTGTATCAAGGGTATCCAAAAAGTCGGGATCAATGAATACGGCCTCAGGATGGTAAAAGCTGCCGATTAAGTTTTTGCCATAGGGTAGGTCAACTGCAACTTTGCCGCCTATGCTGCTGTCGACCTGGGCAATTAGGGAAGTGGGAACCTGAACGTAGGAGACGCCCCTTAAAAAGGTAGCCGCTGCAAATCCTCCCAAATCTCCCACCACGCCACCGCCTAAAGTTAATATAATATCTCTTCGGGTAATTTTAGACTTGACTAATTCGCTATATACTGCGCTAAGTGTTGTAAGGGATTTGCTTTGCTCTCCTGGTTCAATTGCAATCAAATGTGTGTCAAATCCTTCGGAATGAAGGACATTTAAAACCTGAGTTCCATAAATGCGATTTATGTTCTTGTCGGTAATTATGGCAACTTTGTTTGCATCGGGTATCATTTTCAACAACTTTCCCAATTCATTGATTATGCCCCGTTTAATATAAACCCGATAAGCCTTATCCTTTAACTTTACGTCTAGAGTTTGCATTTAATTCAAGTTCCTCCTTTAATCTGCATGCTTTAGCAAAAAGTTCTTTTAAATACTTTTCGTCAATATTGAGAATGGCTTTTTTGAATTCTTGGACATTTGATTCGAAAGTTTCAAGATATTTGACTACATTGCTGCTATTTTTAAGCAGCAGCTCTGACCATAAATCACTGTTTAGCTTAGCTACCCTAGTGGCATCTTGAAAACTGCTACCTGTGTATATGGGTTTTTTTTCGATTATGGGGTTTAACACCAGGGATAAAGCTATGATATGGGGTAGGTGACTGGTAAAAGCCACCATATCATCATGTTCTTCAGGGGTCATCTCAATTATGTTTGCAAAGCCTATCTTCAAAATCATGTCTTTTAAAACAAATATATTTGCCTTTTTGTTTTTTGCCGATGGTGTAATTATATAGTTAGCTCCATCGAAGATTTTTTCTGAAGCATATTTTATTCCCTTAAATTCATTTCCGGCCATGGGGTGACCGCCGATGAAATCAATGTCATTCCTTAAAACAGGGGATATTTCTCTAATAACCGATTCCTTAAGCCCAGCAACATCCGTAACGATAGCGCCCGGTTTAAAACTTTCTATGTTTTCTTTAACGAACTCCACTATTGCACTTGGATACAGGCAGATAAAAACAAAATCAGATTTTTGCAGAGGTTCTTTAGGATCTGGGAAACCTTTATCGATAATTCTTGAGGCCATCGCCAAATTTAGGGACTCTTTGTCAATATCAACGCCCCAAAGATTTTTCGGCTTTATTTTTTTGTTAATTGCCATTGCTAAGGAGCCGCCGATGAGCCCTAGGCCAACTACCGTTATATTAAAGTCTGAGTATTCCATTTAACATCCTCCTATAGTTTGCGTTTTCGAATTTGTGCTATTTCTTTGATACTGTTCATCAAATGCCTAAAGTTTTCGGGTGTGATGGATTGATTGCCGTCACATAAAGCATTCTTTGGGTCATTGTGAACTTCTATCATTAAACCGTCTGCTCCTACAGCTATTGCAGCCATGGCAAGGGGTTCGACCATCCACCAGATTCCCGAAGCATGGCTTGGGTCAACTATTACGGGAAGGTGGCTTAACCGTTTGATGACAGGTATGACGCTGATGTCAAGGGTGTTTCTGGTGTAAGTTTCAAAAGTCCTGATGCCTCTTTCGCAAAGTATTACATTTTCATTTCCGCCAGCCAGTATATATTCGGCAGCAGTTAAAAACTCTTCGATTGTGGCTGACAGACCTCGCTTTAATAGAATAGGCTTTCTCGTTTGGCCTACCGCTCTCAGAAGGTCAAAATTTTGCATATTCCTTGCGCCTATTTGGATGATGTCAACCTCTCGTTCATACATTTCCAGTTTATCTGCTGACATCAATTCAACGACAATAGGTAGTTTACTTATTTCTTTTGCATATTTTAGATACTCAAGGCCTTCTTCTTTTAAGCCCTGAAAGCTGTATGGTGAAGTCCTGGGTTTAAAGGCACCGCCTCTTAAAAATCCTGCACCGGCTTCCTTTACTTCAACAGCTATTTCTGTTATCTGTGACTTACTTTCTACCGAACAGGGGCCTGCAATGATAGCCAATTTTTCACCGCCAATAGAAGTTTCGTTTACAGGTATTATCGAGTTTTCCGGATGAAAAAGTCTGCTTGCCCTTTTGTAAGGTTCCTGAACGTGTATAACCTTTTCAACACCTTTCATTGTCTTAAAACTTTCATCATCCACATTACTTGTATCGCCGATAATGCCTATAATGTGATAATTTAGGCCTTTAGACTCGTAAACCTCAAGGCCTAGATTAGCAATTTTATTTTTGACGGCATCCGCATCGTGAGAGTCAACATTGGCTCTCATAACAATTATCATTTTGAACACCTCCAAATTGTTAAAAATAAAAAGGGAATCTCAACCAGTGAGATTCCCTTTTTCTATGTGTGATACTTATGTGTTGACACCTATGCAGTACTGAGGATAAAAATCCTATAAAAGTCTTTTATCCTTGAATCTGTTTAAAACCTCACTGGAAGGAGGAGCTATTTTTTTGCAGAACAAATAACCGCTAAAATAAAAGTAAAAATAGTAGCGGCTAAAGCTAAAATATAGTTCTGCAAAATTCCTTCCTGTGAGATTTTGCATTTACATAGACCTCCAGACAAATACATTTTGTTGGTATTTCCAAATATTATATTTAATCGGATATTTTATGTCAAGGTAGTAAATTATTTTTTATGGATAGTTTTTAAATGTAAAGCTCTCTCAACTATAAGTTACCTTTTCAATTCATTTAAATCAAATATGGGATATGACCCTAGAATTTTAAACATGCTTGCGGTAAGCTTCAGTTCTTTTAAGGCAGTTTTTAGCGGTTCCTGCAACCTGTGGCCTTCAACTTCTATGAGAAAAACGTATTCCCCTAGAATTCTCCTGGAAGGCCTTGATTCAATCTTGGTTAAATTAAGTCCCTTTTCGGCAAATATTTTCAAAGAACGAAAGAGACTGCCGGGTTTATTCTCGGTGGAAAAGATCAGAGCGGTTTTGTCGCGACCTGTAACCATCTCATCCTGCGTAGACAGTATATAAAATCGAGTCATATTGTTATTAGAGTCTTGTATGCTTTCGACTGCAATTTTCAGGCCGTATATTTTTGATAGAGCCTTACTTCCGATTGCAGCAATGTTATTATTGCTTTCAGCTACAAGTTTTGCTGCTTCTGCAGTGCTTGAAACCTCTTTTAATCGTGCATTTGGCACATTCTCTTTCAAAAATCCTCGGCATTGATAAAGGGCTTGGGGATGCGATAGTACTTCTTTTATTTCACTAAGGGGAATAATGTTTTTTAGCAATAGATGCTGCGTAATCGGCAAAATTACTTCACCTTTAATCATAGCATCTACGCCGCGTATAAAAGAATCTACGGTAATATTTACAGAGCCCTCCAGAGAATTTTCTACAGGTACAACTGCAGCATCAAGACTTTTTCCTACCTCATGCATCATGTCTTCAATTGAAAAAAATGCTACTTTTTTATACTGTTCAGGTGTAAATCCTAGTTTTTTCATCCACACTTCCATGGCTTCTTCGGTAAAAGTTCCGTTTGGCCCCAAAAAACCGATAATTATTTTTAAAACCTCCATTCAAAAATATTATTAACTATTTTATTACAGGACAGGAAGAATTGCATCTTTTTTTTACTTTAACGATCGCGTCAAGTATTTTTA
>NZ_JAFFJA010000071.1 GCF_021991635.1 Tepidanaerobacter sp. GT38 | reverse complement strand
GATGACAAAATAAGAGAAGAAATTGGGAGATTTGTTATTTGCCTGTGTAAATGTTTGCTCGTTTTTTAGAAGTCGAACCCTAAGTCCTGCGGTAAAATGTCAAGTTCCTAAAAGAGGTGAAGTGGAAATTTTTTAACCTATTTTTAGTAAAAAAGGCAATACTAATCTAACCCAGTTTTATCAACCAAAAACTGGAAATTACCGAAGGATATTGAGGAGGTGTTTTACCTCATCTATTCACCTTCCTTCTAGGCGTGTAAACTTGATCATTGCGTAGCAGCGCATCGATCAAACGCACAAGTTTTCTTGCAGTTAAGACGAGGGCTCTTTTATGCTGATGTTTAGAAACTTCACCATACTTTTTCCGGTAGTAATCACGAAATTCCGGCTCTACTCTCTTAACCGAATTGGCAGCCTCAACCAGGTAAAAGCGTAGATAGTGATTGCAAGAGTGAATCATTTTAGTTTCTTCTGCTTCGAACTTCCCGGACTGGTATTTACTCCATGTAAGACCGGCATACTTTGCAATAGAAGCTTGATCCTTAAAGCGATTGATATCACCAATTTCAGCCAGTATGCCTGAACAAAAGACAGGACCAATGCCGGGAAGAGTTTGTAAAGTATTCGGTATGCCATCAAGGAGTCTTTCAATAGCCTTATCCAACTGTTTAATCTGTGCGGAAAGAGTGCGGATACATTCAATGGAAGTGGCCAGGAGAACATCAACGGAATCTTCCACACACTTGGATAGCCTGTAAGAAGACCTGGCAGCCTTTTGAATGCATTTGGCCACCCCTTCAGGGTCGGGGAAACGATTCTTACCCTTTTCCCTGAGAAAATCCGCAAGAACTGCAACATCCATGGAGCTAATCTCATCAATAGAATATTTTTCAAGGAAAAGCTCCATCATGGCATTGCCAAAAGCAGAACTTTCAACCTCGGACTTAAAAGCATTGCACTTAAGAAATAGATTCTGCAAGAAATACTGTTTCTCACGGGTCATATTGTGCACCAGGCGGTAACGCATTCTAGTTAACCTTTGAAGGGCAAGGAGCTGCTCCTGCATAACCACAGTATATGGGATACGCCCAAAGCGCAAACGGTCGGCAATAACCCAGGCATCAATATCATCAGTCTTGTCAAGATAAGGGTAAGCCTCCTTAAACTTATTAACAAGCGTAGCGTTAATAACATAAACCTTTGTCTGATGCTTGCGCAGGGCCTCATCCTCATTTAAAAACATAGCAGGATGAAAACTGTAGACGGAAGTAGACTCCATCCCAATGTGGATTTCCTGACAAGAATGCTTGTCCGCTAAAGAAATGACCTGATCCCGTAGAAAACTTGCACCAGTGGGATTGTTTTGGACAGTAAACTTTTTAAGACTGTTACCATCACAATCCATAACGCAAACTTTTAAATCATCGGAGCTGACGTCTACACCTACAAACAACTTCATAGTAACTGACCCCCTTTCATTTTAGGATACAGGGAAATGGACCCTTCGGGATGCCCCCAGATTTCTCGCTTAAGGACACCCTCGTGTATTAGAACTCACTCTGGACCATGAGCTGCCTGGAAGCTGCTACTTCCAGCATGGGTTGTCAGAGGGAACAGCCTGCGGGGTTAGAAGTTTAAGACGAGTTCTGGGGATGCAGACTTAGTTAAGTAGTCAAAGCTACAGGGGGTGGAAGCATTTCCCCGTGATCCTAAGATAATTATCTGGGAACATCACGAAAAGTCCAAGTCCCTGTTTTAGATGTCAGCTCTTATGCAGCCCTTTTAATAACATCCATATTCAATTATCAAGGTCCGTGCTTATCTGGAAATTCAATAACTTTGATTTACCAAATATATTATACGAGG
>NZ_JAFFJA010000070.1 GCF_021991635.1 Tepidanaerobacter sp. GT38 | reverse complement strand
ACAAAAAATTGGACTTGATCTAATAGAATATTGTTTTACTATTGCAGAATATAGAGAAATGATAAAATAGAAGTGCATAAATACATGTAAAAGGAGCCGTGAGAGTATGAAAATTCTTCAGTTGAAAATAACATTAAAAGACGTAAAGCCTCCTGTCTGGAGAAGGGTATTGGTTAGAGACGATATTACGTTTTATAAACTCCACAGGATAATCCAGCATGCGATGGGATGGTTTGAATCCCACCTTTATGAGTTTAGGCTGGGAGAAATGATTATTGGGGAAAAAGATGATGACTGGGACTTTTACGACAGATATGAAGTTAAAAGCGCAAAAAGAATAAAGTTAAGCAGCATGAACTTTGCACCAAAGGATAAATTCAGATATGTTTACGATTTTGGTGATAACTGGAGACATGACATTGTTGTTGAGAAGGTGCTTGACCCGGAAGAAGGCGTTAAATATCCAGTATGTATCGGTGGTAAAAGAAACTGTCCTCCTGAAGATGTAGGGGGACCGTGGGGATATGAAGATTTCCTTGAAGCAATCCAAGACCCGCAGCATCCAGAGCATGAATCCTTGCTTGAATGGGTGGGGGGTTCTTTCGACCCTGAAGAATTCAGCATAGATGAAGTCAATGATATGTTGAAGATGATAAAGTAAAAGCATATATATTTTATCGGACTTTGTATGGAGGAGATAAGGTGATAAAAGAGGGGGAAAAATAATATGTCAGACAACATTAATAAAGTAGTTGTTATTTATAAATCAAAATATGGCAGCGCACAACGCTATGCACAGTGGATTGCAGATGAAGTCAAGGCGGATTTATTTGAAAGGTCTAAAATTACACTAAATGACATACTCAAATATGATACAATTGTTTATGGCGGTTCACTGTATGCTGCTGGTATTTTGGGTATCTCGCTCATAAAAAAGAACTTTGACAAATTAAAAGATAAAAAAGTGATAGTGTTTTCTGTAGGTGCGTCTCCTGCACATCCTGAAGCAATAAACGATATTATAAACAATAATTTTACCGAAGAAATGAAGGGGAAAGTGCATTTCTTCCACTTGCGGGGTGGCTTCAATTATAAGAAGTTAAATCCAATTGATAAGATTTTAATGTATCTTTTAAAGAAGAAAATTGAGCATAAAAAACCTGATGAACTTACTGACGATGAAAAAGGAATGCTTGCATGCTATAAACATCCTGCTGACTGGACAAATAAAAAATCAATAAATCCGATTATTGAATCAATAAAAAGCAGAATTAAATAACAGTTATATACAACAGAAATGAGAATTATAATAAAAATTGGTATAATAGAGAGGTAATGATAAAATGATAAATGAAAAAATAAATAACTGCTGTTGCTGTAAGGGAAAAGAGTCACTTAATAAAATAGAAAATGACAATACATGTCCTGTGTGTAAAGCATCAGGAGTAAAAGTAAAAAATATTACAGTCAGGCATTTGGTAGTTGATACCCTTGCAGAATTTGTCGGAGATATGGATTATTATATATGCATGAATGAAGAATGTAATATTGTTTATTATAATCCAGAATCAGGCGTTAAGTTTGAAAAGCAGCAAGTGAAAGTGCCTATATGGTTTAAAAAAGATGCCAATCCTAAATACGCCTGTTACTGCAGCAAGGTTACAGAGGAACAGGTAATAGATGCTGTAATAAAACATGGTGCAAAAACAATTAAGGATATTATAGAAATTACAGGAGCGATGAAAAACAGCCAATGTCAAAAAAATAACCCCTTAGGGAAATGCTGTCACAAAATAATTCAGGAGGCTATAGATAAGGGGTTATCCATGAAATAAGATGCAATTCCGTTTTGTACTATATTTTAATACTATATACCGTAAATCGGGGGATTATCATGTTTGAATACATAAAATTGCAAAGAACAATGTGTTTTGGGACTTGTCCTGTCTATAGTGTTATGGTAGATAATGAGGGTAATGTAAATTATAGTGGAGAAATGTTTGTATATAAGAGCGGAGAGCATCATTGGCAGATACCAATGAAAAAAGTAGAACAATTAAATGGCTTGATTGAGGATTTTGGGTTTAAGTCTTTTATATATGAACCAGGGAATGAGTTCATTACCGACCAGTCTTCTTGTATTACCACAATAAAATATTTAGATGGAGAAAGTAAAGAAATTAATCACTATTACGGACATGTTTTGATAGATGATAGCCTGACAGCATTTGAAAATAAGATAGAGAGAATAATAGGCACTAAAAAATATGTAAATCCAAAATTGTACATATACCTAGTTGAAGAAAAAATTTCAGAGTCATCAATCAGATACATGGTTATTTCTGCTTCGGAAAAAGAAGCAATATCTTTAGCGGAAAAGGAATGTACTAGACAAGAAGCATTAAAATGGAAAGCCATGAAGATTGGTGTTGCTATAGATGATTATTATGAACCGTTAATACTTATGAGAGATTTTAAAGTACGTAATGGGAATTTATAGGCAGATATGAAAATTAGGAGAAAAATATGTTATAATATAAAGAGGCATATAAAAGCCAAAGTGCGCCAACACATTGACTTTAGGAATGTTTTTAACTAAATAGGGCTATTAGGATTGTTTAAAATGCTTTGGAGATTTAGCGGTATTTCCAAGGCATTTTTTCTTAACAGTAAGTTAAGTCTTATTCATTTGCTTATGTTAATTTAAAAGTAGGCCATCATTTCAATTGAAAACTGGTCCACCCTAAAATATAATACCCCTATACATATTGTAG
>NZ_JAFFJA010000069.1 GCF_021991635.1 Tepidanaerobacter sp. GT38 | reverse complement strand
AATAAAGATTATAGAGGGAGGACAAATAATGGGAAAATGCCATATAGAACTATCCAAACAATCCATCTTTACAAACCTCAATTGTAATACAAGGGAAGAAGTATTAAGAGTCTTATCAAACTCTCTGTTGTCTCAAGGTTTTGTAACTCCGAATTTTTTTGACGGAATATTAAAACGCGAAAAGGACTTTCCTACCGGTTTACAGACAAACAGCATAGGTGTAGCTATCCCCCATGCCGATCCAAAATACATAATTCATGATTCGATCGCATTAGGAATTTTATCAAAGCCGGTTACCTTCTACGAGATGGCTAACATATCTAATAAGGTTGATGTTTATATTGTCTTTCTGCTGGCACTGACTGATGCTACCAAACATCTCAGGATATTGCAAAAAATCATAGAAATTATCAAAGATGAACAGTTATTAAAACAAATGTTAAAACAAAATAACGAAGAATTATACTTACTAATTAGTGAAAAACTGTTAACCACAGATTGTGTGTAAACAATAAATCTTTTTAGAAAAATCCTTAGAGGGGGTGGTTAAAATATTAATATCGCATTTATTTAAAGAATAACTATATTGGGAGGAGTAAAAGGTGAAAAAGAAAGTAATTTTCGTATGTGCGACTGGAATAGCAACTTCTACTGCAGCTACTGAAAGAGTTGTTGAGTATTGCAAAGAGCGCGGTATAGACATCGACTTTCAACAATCCAACGTGGCTTCTCTTCCGTCATTAGATGGAACAGCGGATTTAATAGTGTCTACGACTAATGTCCCATTTCAAATGAAAACACCGGTTGTAAATGCCCTTCCGATAATAACCGGTATCGGTGAGGAAGAAGTTCTTGAACAAATACTTAAAATACTAGGGAGGTAAAAATGATGGGTCAACAGTTATTAAGTATAGTCCAATACATTTTGGGTTTAGGTCCTACTGTAATGCTTCCGATTGTAATCTTTATTCTGGCTTTAATCTTCTCCGTAAAGCCATCAAGGGCTTTAAGGTCATCGGTAACCATCGGTATGGGCTTTGTAGGAATCTATTTGGTTTTTGATGTCTTAGTAAACAATTTGGGCCCTGCCGCCCAGGCAATGGTAAAAAATACCGGAATTAATTTACCTGTCATGGACCTCGGCTGGCCGCCTCTTTCTGCTATAACCTGGGCATCCCCTATAGCGCCTTTTGTAATACCCTTAACTATTATTATCAACATCGTTATGTTAGCTCTTAACCTCACGAAAACGGTCGATGTGGACTTGTGGAATTATTGGCATTTTGCTTTTGCAGGAGCACTTGTCTACAGTGGCACAAAGAGCTTCGGATTAGGTCTCTTGGCTGCCGGCATCGCAGCGGTAATAGTAATAAAATTAGCAGATTGGTGTGCGCCAATGGTTCAAAAGTATTTTAATCTACCTGGAATATCTCTGCCAACCCTATCTTCGGCGGTATTTTTTCCAGTAGGTATTCTGGGAGACAAAATAATTGAGAAAATTCCAGTCTTAAACAAGTTAAATGCAGATCCTGAGACAATCCAGAAACGTTTTGGAGTGTTTGGCGAACCCATGATGGTGGGATTGATATTGGGGTTATTGCTGGGCATAGGAGCAGGATATGACTTGAAAGGTGTGCTAAATTTAGGGATCAACCTTGGCGCAGTCATGCTTATATTGCCCAGAATGGTCAGGATATTGATGGAAGGTTTAATTCCGCTATCTGATGCGATAAGGGCTTTACTCAAGAAGAGATATCCTAACAGGTCGGATCTATATATAGGTTTGGATATTGCGGTTGCTATTGGGAATCCTTCGGTTATCGCTACTGCTCTTCTCCTGACACCGATTGCGGTTATCTTATCTGTTATCGTACCTGGCAACAGGGTTATGCCGCTCGGTGACCTGGCTAATCTCGCAGTTATGATATCAATGGTTGTACTTGCAACCAGAGGCAATGTTTTGAGGTCTGTTATCATAGGCATACCTATTATGATAGGAGATCTTCTGGTTGCCACGACAGTAGCGCCTCTGGTTACGGATATAGCAAAAAGTATAAACTTCAAATTTCCGGAAGGATATACCGGTTTAATTTCAAGCTTTCTTGATGGAGGAAATCCGTTCAGATTCTGGTTGCTCAAGATATTCCAAGGCAATATTGCCGCAATCATATTAATACCGGTAGTTCTGGCAATAGTATACTGGTTGATAAAATATACAAATTCACAAACACATCAAGATTCAAGCGGCATAAAAGCTTAAGAATTGGGGGTTTTCCCCCTAATTTTTGTATTGGAGGTTCAATAGATGTATTTTATTGGTATAGATATTGGTACGACCAATTGTAAGCTATGTTTGTATGATTTTCCTGAATTTAATCTTGTATTTAAGTATTATTTTAAAACGCCAAAGATTATCACAGGTGATTACAGTGATTTTGATATAAATGAAATTTGGTTAAACATTAAAAAGGGGTTAAAAATTATTTCAACTAAAGTTAAAAATATAGGCGATATCAAGAACATTTCTATTGCCAGTGTTGGAGAAGCAGGGGTATTAATTGATAAAAAAGGGGGCATTATCGGCCCTGTCATTACATGGTACGATCCTCGAACAATTATTGAATTAAAACATATTTGTGATGTATTAGGATCAGATGTTATATATGGCATAACTGGTTTACCGCCACACAGTAATTACAGTTTGAATAAAATCTTGTGGATAAAGTCTCACTACCCCAGCAAATTTAATTCAGCTTTCAAATGGCTCTGTATGGCAGAATATATTGCATACAAACTTACGGGAGAAATGAAGGCGGAATATTCTCTGGCATCTAGAACGATGGTTCTTGATCTCACAACTAAGCACTGGTCTGAAAAAATTTTAAAGGATTTAAAATTAGATGAAGACATTTTCCCCAACTTAATTGATTCAGGTGCTGTAGTAGGCAATATATTAAAATCCGTATCGGAACAAATCAATCTAAGCCCTCATACTACCGTATCCATAGCAGGCCATGATCACATGTGCGGTTCCATAGCTGCAGGCTTAACTGATGAGAACAGTATTTTGAATTCGACGGGAACAACAGAAGGCCTGTTAACATTGCAAAACAATCCCCATCTGGAATCACAGTTCTTTAACTACGCTTTGTCAAATGGCATCCACGTAATAAGCGACTATTATACACTTTTTGCATCACTGCCGTGTGCAGGTTATTCTATTGACTGGTATACCAGAATGTTTTCTATGTTAAACGATGAATTAGAAAATTTTATTACTCGACTATATGAAAAGAAATCTAAGTTATCATTAAAAAAATCAAAATCAATTGTATTTATACCTCATTTAAGAGGTAGCGGTCCTCCGAACAGGAGTATCAATTCCCGGGGCTTATTTTATGGATTATCAGAATACACAACAAAAGAGGAGCTATTAGTGGCAGTATTTGAAGGTTTGTGTTATGAGTTAAAGAACTTGCTTTATGCCTTTGAAAAACTACTTGGCTATAAATACAAACAAGTTAGAGTAATAGGCTCTGCATGCAAAAACCCATTTTGGTTGCAATTAAAAGCTGATATTTTGAACAGGGAAATTGTAGCTTATGAGATAGATGAAGCCGTAGCAAAAGGAGCGGTAATTCTTTCGGCATATAAAAACGGGTATTTGAAACATTGGAAAGATCTAGAAGCGATCAACGCTGAACAGATAAAAACCTTTGAGCCTAATTATAATTTGACCGTGTGTTACGAAGATATTTTTCGGGAAATATATATACCATTTTATGAGTTTAAGGTTAATCTGGAAAAAAAGGAGATGGAGTAAAATGCCTCTGGTTAAAATGAAAGATTTGCTTACTGAAGTAAAACAAAAAAAATTGATTCTCGGTTCATTTAATACATCAAATCTAGAAATAACTTTGTCTATTATCAAAGGTGCATGCGAAGTCGAATATCCGGTAATAATTCAAATAAGTCCTCCTAGTCTAAAATTATCCGGGTCAGAATACATCTTCAATATTGTAAATATGGCTGCTAAAAATACAAATGTTCCTATTAGCTTACACTTGGACCACGGTAGAACCATGGAAGATATAAAAAATGCCATTGACAACGGATTTAGCTCAGTGATGATAGACGGCTCGCATCTATCTTATGAAGAAAACATAGAATTGACAAAGCATGTAACTTCATATTGCCACAACTTAGGTATCACAGTTGAGGCAGAATTAGGTATACTAAAAGGCAAAGAAGATAGCGAGGAAATAGTGGAACAAGATTTAACTGATCCTGATGCTGTAGAAAACTTTTGCAGTAAAACTAAATGTGATTTACTGGCCATATCGATAGGTAATATTCATGGCCTTCAGAAAAAAGCGGAAATCGACATTGACTTACTAAATAAAATACATAAAAGTACAGATATACCATTGGTAATACACGGCGGTTCTGGCCTACCTGATGAGGTACTCAAAAAGTTCAAACAATACGGTATTAAAAAAGTAAATTTCTCTAGTGAGTTAAAAAGATGTTTTATAAAAACTATTGGAGAAAGGTATATTAAAAATAATTTAGAATTTGACCTTATACATGTTTTGCAAGAAGCTAAACAAAATATAGAAAATATTGTAAAACAAAAATTAATTGCCCTTAACACTTGATAAAGTTTATAATAGTAAAATTTTGATAGCTTATTGCGCAGAAAATTAATAAGCCTTATAATTAGATTGTATGGTTATTCTTTATCAGACCGCTACGGAATAGCCAATAGCGGCAGTAAAAAAGAATTAGTTTGTAAAATATAATATTATGCCAAAGACCGGTAGATTTGTTTTCTGCCGGTTCTTTATATTCCCAAAACATAAAAGCAGCCAAAAACCGACGGGTTATTACCTGTCGGTATTTTTTTAAGGGAGCATTCCTGTAATGAAAT
>NZ_JAFFJA010000068.1 GCF_021991635.1 Tepidanaerobacter sp. GT38 | reverse complement strand
TTTTACTGGTTATTGACAGTATTTTTTGTGAAAAATGTGTTAAATTAGACAAGGACAAAATCTAATATAATAACATTGATAAAAAACAATAAGGCCAAAATTAACAAGTTCGTAAAATAATTATTCTATGGCCCATATCATTGCAATTTTTTAGAGTAAGTTTATGATAATATGTAATTTTCTCAGTGTTTTTACCATGCAGGCATCGTCTTCATATTTTTTGTCGAAATATAAATAACAAAATTTATGCCCATTAGAGGTTAAATACATATTATATTAAATATAAAAAGTTAGTTGCTGTAATGTTATGGACGCATGGAATTTGCGACACTATGCTTTGTAAGATGAAAAGGAAAGTTTCATACCGCCATGGGGTGAGGTTATGAATATCGTTTATAATCTGGTGCCGCCATCTAAATACAGTATTAAATGCCCTTACTATATGGTTCCAGAGTTTATAGTTGTTCACAACACCTTTAATGATGCGAGTGCAGCAAATGAAGTAGCATATATGATTAGGAATGATGACAAGGTTTCGTTTCACTATGCAGTAGACGATATGGAAATTGTTCAGGGCATACCGGAAAACCGCAACGCCTGGCATGCGGGGGATGGAGAAAATGGCCCGGGAAATAGAAAAGGGTTAAGTGTTGAGATATGTTATTCTAAATCTGGTGGCAAGAGATTTGAAGAGGCTGAAAAATTAGCAGCAAGGTTTATAGCATACAAGCTAAATGAAAAAGGTTGGGGAGTTGATAGAGTAAAGAAACATCAAGATTTTTCAGGTAAATATTGCCCTCATAGAACCCTTTATATGGGTTGGCAGAGATTTTTGAACATGGTGCAAGCTGAATTAGATAAGCTAAAGGAGAAAGATAAAGGTGATAAGGATATACCTTCAACTTGGGCACAAGAGGCTTGGGAATGGGCCAAAAAGGAAGGTATAACAGATGGCACAAGGCCCAGAGATCCGTGCACCCGTGAAGAAGTGATTACAATGCTGTATCGCTATCAAAAACAGGTGGCTACGAAGTCTCTGGAAGACAATAGTACTGCTAGTAATTGTGATTGGCGCCGCTTTAAACAATAGCGGTGTTTTTTACTATAACAAAAAGTATTGCGTAGGAATAAATTATATAAAGTGCCATTTTATTTTCGAGGGGTGAAACACCATGATGGAAAAACAACCACCTGTAGTAATTAAAACCCGTCGCATAAAAAAAGAAAGACTTGACGTAGAATATCCTGTGGTGGAAGATTTATTAAATAAGAATGTAAAGCAATATATTAATTCGGTTCTGATGAGCATAGTTAATACCTTAATAGAACAAACCGATTACTACCAAAATCCCATCACCGAAGTAACAGGAAGATACCATATAAGAACAAACGATAAGGGTATTTTGAGTATTTCAATCGAAATGTATTGGTTTTCCGGCGGCGCTCACGGCATGACAGTTTTAAAATCGGTAACTTTTGATGTGGCCACAGGCAGGATATACCGTCTGCAGGACCTGTTCAAAGAAAACTCTGATTATGTGAAACGTCTGACTGATATAATAAAACGACAGATACAGGAGAGAGATGTACCTGTCATAGTTGATTTTACGAGTATAGAGCCTGATCAGGACTTTTATATCGAAAACGCAACTTTAGTGATATACTTCCAATTGTATGAGCTGGCACCGTATGCATATGGTTTTCCAACCTTTAAAATTCCCACCCAGGAAATAGAAGACATATTAAGAAAAGACCCAATAAGAAAAAGTGAATAATTGGGGTTTCCCCAATTATTCACTTATCTAATTTAATAAATCTTGTATATTTGGGAAGACCATTTTCATATGGCATTTCTACATTTCCTTGAATGAGGGGCAGCATGTATTCAATGGCATCTTTGGTTACCCATCTGTTTTTCATATCTATCCATTCCTTAGGGAAGGATTTAGTATAATTTGCTACTTTTGAAAGTGGAACTGTTCCAGGCTCAAAACCATTTTCAGTCTTCTCAATAGAGATCATTACATCACTTACACCGCTTAGTATTTTTTCCACACCTGCTTTTCCAACCATTACAGCTACCTGGTTATCTACCAATGAAGCTGTATGTGCAGCACATCTTTGCATAATGGAAAATTCGATTACCTTGACCCGTTTAGTGATATTTTGTTTTACAAGATTTTCAAGATAGCGACCGACGCCGCCCATTTGTATATTGCCAAATACATCTACTTTTGCCTCGCGAAGGTAAGCATAGTTACCTGATTTATCTTTAATTCCTTCAGAGGTTACAACAAAAGCTCGGCCTTTCTCTTCTAGCAACTGCCTGACATCACTTACGAAACTTTGCTCATCGAAGGGTATTTCAGGCAAGTATATCAAGTGTGGTGCGTCAATGACTTCATCTCGGGCTAAAGCGCTAGCTGCAGCTAAAAAGCCGCTGTCTCTTCCCATGACTTCTACAATAGTAACCGCGTCCTTATCATAAACATCTGCATCCAAAGCCATTTCACGAACACTTGTTGCTATAAACTTGGCTGCACTGCCATATCCCGGACAAAAGTGTGTATTTGTAAGATCGTTGTCAATAGTCTTGGGTATGCCGATTACACTGATATCTTTTCCTTTGTTTATGGCATATTGTGAAAATCTGTGGGCAGTATCCATCGAATCATTGCCGCCGATATAGAGGAAATAGCCAATTTCATATTTGTCGAAAATTTTACATATCTTTTCAAAATCTTCATCCTTTAGTTTATACCTGCATGAACCGAAAGCTGCTGATGGCGAATACCGCAAAGTATTTAATTCATCATCACTTATATCGGTTAAGTCGATTAGATTATCTTTTAGTATTCCTTCAACACCGTATTTGGCCGCAAATATTTTTATTCCGTGCTTCTTAGCCTCACTAATAATCCCATAACAACTAGCGTTAATGACCGAAGTAGGACCCCCTGATTGAGCAAAGATTAAATTCTTTTTCAAAAACTCCACTCCCTCTTACAATTTTTTCTAAATAAATTAATATATTTTGACTATGCAGTAACGTGCTGAATATATATTTTATATTATTTTTATTATAGCATGGGAACTATATTGAGACAAGTTTGACTATTTTATAAGATAGTGTCAAGTTGTTGTAG
>NZ_JAFFJA010000067.1 GCF_021991635.1 Tepidanaerobacter sp. GT38 | reverse complement strand
CTTGACAGGGGGCAGTTCATTTTGAAGGTATTTTTTTGTTTTTATGTTCCTGAAATCGACAAAATTTTTTATTAGGCTGTTGGGTGGGTTTTTATTTTTTGTTAAAAATTACACTAAGTATTGATTTTTTATAAGTTTTAAGATATACTTTTAGCATCTGATACTAAAAGCAACTACTATTGAGGTGATATAATGCCGAAGAAGTGGCTTACCAAAAGAGAAAGGCAGAAAGTACTACTTGACACGATTGAAAGGGACCCTTTTTTAAATGATGAGGAACTGGCAGAGAAGTTTGGTGTAAGCATTCAAACTATTCGCCTCGATAGAATGGAGCTTAAAATACCGGAGTTAAGAGAAAGAATAAAGGCAGTAGCAGAACAAAATTATGCTAAAGTCCGTTCTATAGATGTTGCGGAAATTGTGGGAGAATTAGTTGACCTTGAACTGGATAAGAGAGGAATATCTATTTTAGAAACAACAAGTAATATGACATTTGGCAAGACCAAGGTAGTGAGAGGAGATATTATTTTTGCTCAAGCCAATTCCCTGGCAATCGCTACTATCGATGCAAAAGCGGCGCTAACTGGTGTAGCCAATATCAAATACAAATTGCCTGTGTTTGCAGGCCAAAAACTAGTGGCAAAGGCTGAAGTTACAAGGATACGGGGCGATAAGAAATTTGTTTTTGTAAGGACATATGTCAAGCAACAAGAAGTTTTCAGAGCCAAATTTATTCTGGTATCCCTTGATGATGAAGGCAAACATGCAATTATATAAAGTTGAAAGGAGGTTGGCGGCAAAAAGCCGCAAAGAACATGAGAATATTGGTAGATGCCATGGGTGGAGATAGAGCCCCTGAAGAAATTGTCAAGGGAGCTGTTGCAGCTTCAAAGGAACTGAGTTCGGAGATTGTTTTGATAGGCAACAGGGATAAAATAGAACCACATATGGAAAAAACCGGTAGCTCCTTAGAAATTATTCATGCCGAAGATGTAATAACTAATGATGAACAGCCGGTAAATGCCATTAGAAAGAAAAAGGAATCGTCTATAGTAAAAGGCTTGAGACTTTTAAAAGAAGGCAAAGTTCAAGCAATGGTATCTGCAGGCAGCACAGGGGCTTTAATGGCTGGAGGGCTGTTTGTTGTTGGAAGGATAGAAGGTATTGACAGGCCAGCTATTGCTACGGTCTTTCCTACACAAAAAGATCCTGTGGTGCTTTTAGATATTGGGGCAAACAGCGAAGTTAAACCGAAAAATCTCGTTCAATTTGCCATAATGGGCAGTATTTACGCGGAAGAGATTATAGATATACAAAACCCAACTGTCGGACTTATGAATATCGGTGTTGAAGAAGAAAAAGGGAATTCTACTATAAAAGCGGCATATGCTGCTCTAAAGCAAGTCGAAACCATCAATTTTGTTGGTAACATAGAAGCTCGAGATATTTTTGACGGTAAAGTAAACGTGGTTGTAAGTGACGGATTTACTGGAAATATTTTTTTAAAAACCCTCGAAGGGTTTGGCACTTATATTTTTAATCGATTAAAGGCGGAAGTAAAGAGCAATATTACATATTCATTAGGTGCTATGCTTTTAAAACCAGCGTTACATAAAATTAAAGCAAGCCTGGATTACTCTGAATATGGTGGAGCAATGTTTTTAGGAATTGACGGGGTTCTAGTTAAATGCCACGGATCCTCTGATAGTAAAGCTATTGCAAATGGTATAAAAGCTGCTTTTAAGTTCGCAAAAGCAAATGTAAGTGAAAAATTAAAGCAAAACATAAAACTCATTGAAAAGGAGAATTAACTAGATGAGGGCTGGAATAATAGGAATTGGTTCATACTTGCCGGATAACGTTGTAACAAATACTGAACTGGAGAAAATAGTTGATACTTCCAATGAATGGATTGTAGAAAGAACTGGAATTTTAAGCAGGAGAACTGCAGAAAAACATATAGGTTCATCAGATTTGGGAGCGGAAGCTGCTAAACTTGCCATAAAGAATGCAAATCTTAAACCCGAAGATATCGACATGATTATTTCTGCATCTTCTACACCGGACCATACTTTTCCGGCTACTGCCTGTATAATACAAGATAAAATAAAAGCTACAAATGCTGCGGCTTTTGATATTCAAGCTGCATGCACCGGTTTTGTGTATGGATTGATTACAGCCGCACAATATATAATGACTGGCCTGTATAAAAATATTCTCGTGGTGGGAAGTGAAGTGCTTTCTAAGATGGTAGATTGGCAAGATAGAAATACATGTGTGCTTTTTGGAGATGGGGCCGGTGCTGTTGTTGTAAGTCAGGTTGAGACCGGTGGTGTTTTATCAAGTGTTTTAGGTGCTGATGGCAGCGGCGCAAGTCTCCTTGAATTGCCTGCCGGAGGCACCAGAGAACCTGCCAGCTTTGAAACAGTTGAGAATCGAAGGCATTATATAAAAATGAATGGCAATGAAGTTTTTAAGTTTGCAGTTAAGGTCTTCGAAGATTGCACAAGGCAAGTTGTGGAAAAAGCCAACTTGACACTAAATGACATAGATTTTATCATTCCTCATCAGGCAAATGTAAGGATTATAGATGCTGCTTTAAAAAGGTTAAACTTTCCCAAAGACCGCGTTGTGATAAACCTTGATAAGTATGGCAACATGTCTTCTGCTTCCATTCCTGTGGCTATGCATGAAGCTCTATATTCTGGGAAAATCGAAAAAGGGCACAAGGTTGTTTTAGTTGGCTTTGGAGCAGGGTTAACTTGGGGCGCAGTCCTGCTCGAGTGGAGCTAAGGATTTGATATTAAGGAGGAGATCATGTTTTACACTAAAATATGCGAGCTGCTAAATATAAAATATCCTATAATTCAAGGCGGCATGGCTTGGGTAGCTACAGCAGAACTGGCGGCTGCAGTGTCAAACGCCGGTGGGCTTGGCATAATTGGTGCCGGCAACGCCCCTGAAGATGTGGTGAGAGATGAGATAAGAAAAGCCAAAAGCCTTACTGATAAACCCTTTGGAGTAAACATCTATTTTATGTCTCCATATGCAGATAAGATTATCGATGTAGTCTTAGAAGAGAAAGTGCCTGTAGTTACAACTGGTGCCGGAAATCCGGGAAAGTATATACCTAAACTTAAACAGGAAGGTATAAAGGTGATACCGGTTGTCTCTTCGGTAGCATTAGCTAAAAGGCTTGAGAGAGCAGGTGCAGATGCGTTAATTGCCGAGGGCATGGAATGTGGCGGCCATATAGGAGAGTTGACCACAATGGCATTGGTCCCTCAGGTGGTTGATGCTGTCAAAATACCTGTAATTGCTGCAGGCGGTATAGCTGACTTTAGAGGTTTTGTTGCAGCTTTGGCTTTGGGAGCAAAAGGAGTTCAAATGGGCACACGTTTTGTTTGTGCCAAAGAATGTACTGCACATGATAAATACAAAGAAGCAATTATCAAGGCAAAGGACAGAAGTACAGTTGTAACTGGAAAAACTACAGGCCATCCAGTAAGGGTTTTAAAAAACAAACTGTCGGTTATGTTTGAAGAGTTGGAGCAAAAACATGCCTCTGTTGACGAATTGGAAGAATTGGGGAAAGGTAGGTTGCGCCTTGCAGTTGTGGACGGAGATATAGATAACGGTTCTTTAATGGCAGGGCAGGTTTCCGGTATTGTTGATGAAGTGAAATCTGCCAAAGAAATTATAGAAGATATAATCATCAACGCTGAAAATTTATTAAAAAACCTGTCTAAATTAAAGTAACGGAGGTGCCAGCATGGGAAAAACAGCGTTCATATTTTCTGGTCAGGGTGCACAATACGTAGGAATGGGCAAAGATCTTTACGATAATTTTCCTGCAGCTCGAAAGGTTTTTGACGAAGCTGATGAGGTTACTGATGGCAGAATTTCTAAAATGTGCTTTGAAGGGCCTAAAGAGATATTACAAGAAACTGTCAACACGCAACCGGCTATCTTAACCCACAGTGTTGCTTGTTACTCAGTGCTGAAGGAAAATGGCATCCTTCCTGATGTGGTTGCAGGTTTAAGTCTTGGTGAATATTCAGCCCTAGTTGCATCAGAGGCATTGGAGTTTCGCCAGGCAGTGCCACTAGTTCAAAAACGAGGTAAATTTATGCAGGAAGCTGTTCCTATAGGTAAGGGAACTATGGCTGCAATAATAGGCCTTGAAAGGGAACAGGTTCTAGAAATTTGTAAAATGGCTTCCGCAGAGGGCGTAGTTGAAGCTGCTAATTTTAATTGTCCAGGGCAAATAGTAGTGGCAGGCGAGGTTGAAGCAGTAAACAAGGCAATTAATTTAGCTAAAGCTAAAGGCGCCAAAAAGGCAGTTTTACTGGCGGTTAGCGCGCCCTTCCATTGCAGTTTGCTAAAACCAGCGGCCGATAATTTGGCAAAAGAACTGGAAAAGGTAGTAATAAAAGATACCAAAATTCCCGTTGTGTCAAATGTAAATGCAGATTTTGCAAGGGAAGGACAGCAAGTCAAAGAGCTTTTGGTTAAACAGGTAAACTCTCCGGTGCTATGGGAAGATTGTATTAAAAAGATGATAGACAGTGGTGTTGACACATTTGTTGAAGTAGGCCCAGGCAAAGTATTAAGCGGTTTCGTAAAAAAAATCGACAAAACCTTGAAAGTTACAAATGTTGAAGACACCGAGTCACTATACAACACTATTAAAAATTTAGGAGGTTGAAAAGATGAGCCTTGCTGGTAAAGTGTGCTTAGTGACGGGTGGTTCTAGAGGCATAGGGAGAGGAATATGTTTGCAATTAGCCAAGGAAAATGCATGTGTTATTGTTAACTACTCTTCTAACGAAAACATGGCAGCACAAGTTGTAAGTGAAATAGAAACTATGGGACAAAAAGCAGTAATGTACAAAGCAGATGTATCTGATTTCGATAAGGTATGTAAAATGGTTGATGATATAGTAGATAAATTCGGCAGGATTGATGTTTTAGTAAACAATGCGGGTATCACGAGAGATGCGCTGATTCTTCGAATGAAAGAAGAAGATTGGGACAAGGTTATTGATATAAATTTAAAAGGCATATTTAATACCTCAAAGGCTTGCGTTAAATACATGATAAAACAAAAGCAGGGTAAAATAATCAATATATCCTCTGTTGTAGGTATTTATGGCAATGCAGGTCAGGTCAATTATGCAGCTTCTAAAGCAGGTATAATAGGATTTACCAAATCTCTAGCCAAGGAGCTGGGTAGTAGGGGAATTACCGTAAATGCAGTCGCTCCAGGATTTATTGAAACGGATATGACTTCATCGTTGCTTGAAAAACAAGAGGATATGATTTCAAAAATACCCTTAAAAAGATTTGGCAGCCCCCAAGATGTTGCGAATTTGGTAGCTTTTTTAGCATCTGAAAAAGCTGATTATATAACGGGACAATTAATCGTTGTTGACGGTGGTATGAGTTTATAATATCTTAAATATGGAATAAATTGAGCAAAACTAATCATAATATGCATTGAGGAAGGGGGTGAAGAATGTGGAGATATTGGATAGGGTAAAACAGATTATTGCTGACCAGCTGAGCATTGATGAGGATCAGATTGTTCCGGAAGCCTCATTTATTGATGATTTAGGTGCTGATTCATTAGATATTGTTGAGTTAATTATGGCCTTTGAGGAAGAGTTTGATATGGAAATACCAGATGAAGATGCGGAAAAAATCAAGACTGTGCAAGATGTTCTTGATTACATAAAAAATCATTCTGCATAATCGAAATATGTCCCGTAGCTGCATCTACGGGACTTTGTTTATATTTGGACGCCATTTCGGGGTATCCCGTTTAATATAGATATATTTATAGACTCAATAAAATTAGTTGTGGAAAAAGGAGGTTTATAATGGAAAAAAGACGTATCGTAATTACTGGAATGGGTGTTATTTCGCCGGTGGGCACCGGTTTAAATAAATTTTGGACCTCGCTTATAAATGGTCAATCTGGTATAGATAAAATTACCCGCTTTGATACCAGTAACCTGCCTACTAAGATAGCAGGTGAAGTGAAGGACTTTAACCCGGAAAATTATATCGAGAAAAAGGAATTAAAACGATTGGACAGGTTTACCCAATTTGCAATATCAGCAACTAAGATGGCCTTAGAGGATTCAGCTCTGGATCTTTCTGCTGCTGATAGGACAAGGGTAGGCGTCATATTAGGTTCCGGTATCGGAGGAACCATAACTTGGGAAGAGCAGCATAAAAACCTTTTAAATAAAGGTGCAGGCCGAGTCAGCCCATTCTTTATACCTATGATGATAGTAAATATGGCTTCAGGACAGGTATCTATGGCTTTTGAATTAAAAGGCCCTAATTTTACAGTAGTAACTGCCTGTGCTTCAGGCACAAATGCCGTTGGAGAGGCTTTTCGGACTTTACAAAGAGGGGACGCTGATATTATAATATCGGGTGGTACAGAAGCACCCATAACTGAACTTTCTTTGGCGGGATTTTCTTCTATGAAAGCATTATCTACTAGAAACAATGAGCCAAGCCGAGCCAGCCGACCTTTTGACAGAGATAGAGACGGTTTTGTAATGGGTGAAGGTGCAGGGATTCTGGTTATGGAAACTCTGGACAGCGCTTTAAAGAGAAATGCAAAAATTTACGCTGAGGTTATAGGTTATGGCACTACAGCTGACGCATATCATCTAACACAACCCGCACCCGAAGGCGAAGGTGCGTCACGGGCAATGAAAGCTGCAATTTCCGATGCTGGAATTTCGGCAAATGATGTTGATTATATAAATGCTCATGGTACTTCTACACCTTTGAACGATAAATTTGAGACTTTGGCAATAAAGCATACTTTTGGTGAGCATGCGTATCAGCTTGCAGTAAGTTCTACTAAATCCATGACAGGTCATTTGTTGGGAGCTGCAGGCGCAGTAGAAACAATAGCCTCAGTTTTAGCAACATATAATGACGAAATTCCGCCTACAATAAACTATGAAAATGAGGATCCTGAGTGCGATTTAAATTATGTGCCCAATAAAGCCATAAAACGCACAGTAAATGTTGCTTTATCTAATTCCATGGGCTTTGGAGGCCATAATGCATGCATAATAGTAAAGAAATACAAATGAGGTATAGTACATGTATATAAGTAAAGAAAGGTTATTGCAACTTGAAAAGTTGCAAGAAAAAATAAAGATTCAATTTAGTGATGTAAATATACTGAATCAAGCCTTCATACATCCCTCTTTGACTAATGAAAAGGACTGTCCACATCAAGACAACAATCAAAGATTAGAATTTTTAGGTGATGCTGTACTTGAATTAGTTATAAGTGAATATCTTTATAAAAACTATAATTTTTTAAATGAAGGCCAGATGACCAAAATTCGTGCTTTAACCGTGTGCGAACCAAGCCTTGCCAAAGCAGCAAGGCAATTGGGTTTAGGTGATTATCTGATTTTAGGCAAGGGTGAGGAAAATACTGGAGGCCGGCAAAAAAGCTCAATTCTTGCAGATACATTAGAAGCTCTGATTGGTGCAATTTATGTTGATAAAAATTACGGCACTGCTTATGACTTTATAATTAGTATTTTAGAAATGGTGATTTTAAAATCTGTGGAAGGTGAATGGGATACAGATTATAAAACAGCTCTACAGGAATTTTTGCAAAAATCAGATGCCGACAGAGTATTATACAGAGTAACAAAGGAGACGGGTCCGGACCATGATAAAGTCTTTTACGTAGATGTAGTGTGGAAAAACGAGGTTTTGGGAACGGGTGTAGGAAAGAGTAAGAAGCAAGCGGAACAGCAGGCTGCTAAAGCTGCACTAGAGAAAATAAAGGGCCAATAGAAAAATATAATATTGCAAAAAGAAGGAATTTTGTAACCTCTATAGAATATATATCTCATATATAATAAAACAATATGCATGATTAAGGGGGATATATGAGAATGGAAGTACTAAAAGTGTCAGCTCAATCTAAGCCTAAATCTGTGGCAGGGGCTTTAGCAGCGGTGCTGAGAGAGAATGGTGTGGCAGAGCTTCAAGCTGTAGGAGCCGGAGCCGTAAATCAGGCTGTGAAGGCCATAGCAATTACAAGGGGTTTTGTTGCACCAAATGGTATTGACTTAATAACAGTTCCAGCTTTTGCAGAGATTGATATTGATGGAGAAGAAAGAACGGCCATAAAATTCATCGTAGAACCCCGATAATATTTATTTAAAATACCTGTCTTAAACGACAGGTATTTTTATGTTATACATGTATTGTATCGAATATTTTAGGGAGAATTGTCATGAAAAACAATTATCTTGTTGCAATCAATAAAGGTTGGGAGGATTTGTCTAAAAAGAAGCCGGAAGAAGTGGCTGAATGTATGAAGGTCTCGTATATAAGAGACAGAGGACAATTTGTTGTGCCACATTTAAATGAGGAATATATTGTAGACTGCAGATGTAAAACTGTGAGAAATAGACAAAACGGCAGTCTGGCGAGTTCGGAACTTACAATACTGATTCTACACTACCTGACTTTTTTTACTCAAAAACGGGATTTAGAAAGAAAGTGGATAAGTCTTAAAGAAGTCCCAAATGGAGGCATTTTATTTTATCCGGCCTTTTTCAGGGAGTCAATTCAGAGGCTTATAAAAACCTTTGGATACGATTCACAACTTTTCCTGTCGTGTGCCGGTAAACTTGGCGGATTTCCTGGGATTTTGGGTACTGCCTCCGCTATATTTTATGTATTTCCAAAGGTTTGCACGTATGTAGTTATCTGGGAAGGCGATGAAGAAATTCCGGCTAATGCCACATTGCTGTTTGATAAATCAATTGAGCATTTTTTGCATATTGAAAGTATAATAGGTGTTGGCGGTTATCTCATAAAAAGATTGATACTTGAAGCAAAACTTATAATTAATTAGTTCTTTTTTTCAATGGCTTGTGTTAGAATTGGAAAGGTAGGGAGGGATGCCTTTGTATCTAAAAAGAATCGAACTTCACGGCTTTAAATCTTTTGCCAATCGAGTAGAACTAGAATTTCAGCCTGGGATTAATGTAATAGTGGGACCAAATGGCACCGGTAAGAGTAACATAATAGATGCTATTCGCTGGGTATTAGGTGAACAAAGCATAAAAAATCTAAGGGGATATAAGCTAGAAGATGTAATTTTTGCAGGCAGCCATTTAAAAAAGCCAATGGGCATGGCGGAAGTTGCCCTTACCCTTGACAATTCTGACCGCTTAATACCTCTTGATTATTCTGAAATAAGTTTTGTCCGTCGAACTTTTCGATCAGGTGAAAGTGAATTTTTCTTAAATAAGACTCCCTGCAGATTAAAAGATATCCAAGAAATACTACTTGATTCAGGAGTTGGGAAAGCCGGTTATTCGGTTATAAGCCAGGGGCAGATAGACGAAATCCTCACTTGTCGCCCCGAAGAAAGGCGGGCTATTTTTGAAGAGGCTGCTGGGATTTCAAAGCACAAAATTAGGAAACAAGAGGCTGAAAAAAAACTTGAAGAAACAGTAGACAACATTTCTCGAATAGATGATGTAATTACTGAGCTTTTAAATCAATTGGAACCTTTGGCCCTTCAAAAGGATATTGCCTTAAAGTATAAGGAACTCAGTTTAATTTATAAAAAATTGGATATTAATTTGCTTTTATCTGAGCGAGAAAACAGACAAAACAAGCTGAAACATATAATGGATGAGCTGGAACAAAACCAATCCTCATTAACTGAACTACATAATCTAATAAAATCAATAAAACAAAAAATAACCGAGTATAAATCCAAGCAAAATGAAATTGAAGCAACTTATGAAAAAGCTCAGAGCGATTTTTATTGCGTAGATAGCCAGTTAAAAGATCTAAAAAAAGATTTTGAGATGGCGACGGCGGAAAAAGCGAGATTGGAAAGTGCAAATAGTGATTTTGAAAGCTGTATTGACAAACATAAAGAAGACTTAGAAGCATCTAAAGAGAGTCTAAAATTTAAAGCTGATATTCTTGAAGAAAAGTTAAAAGTTATAAACCAACTTGAGTTAGCTATAGAAGAAAAAGAGAAAAATTTAATTTCCTTAAACGATCAGATAAAAGAAAAACAAAGTATCATTGAAAGTGCTCAAAATGAAGTTATTGATTTTTTAAATCATGTTTCTGAAAAGAAAAATGCAATTTCTAAATTTGATACATCGAAGGCCAATTTACAAAAGCGCCTAGGTCAAATTGAAAATGAGATGATGCAGATAGATGAAGCTAATAACGCCACTATGAAAGAAATTTCAGATATTGATGAAAGGATTGGCTCATTAAAGTCCTCCTATAATAAGTTAGAGATTGTCACAAAAGAACTCGTTAATCTCAAAAACCAAATAGCTGCTGAACTTGAGAAAAATGAAAAAGCTGAAATGCAAAAACAACAAGAGCTGACAGTTATTGCTTCTCGCCTGCGGACTTTAAAAGAAATTGATGAAAATTATGAAGGCTACCAGCATGGTGTAAAGAACTTAATGATAGCTCTTAAAAAAAATCAGTATTTTGATGCCGGCATTTATGGTTCCGTTGCTGACTTAATTTCTGTAGAACAAAATTATGAAATTGCTATTGAGACAGCTTTAGGTTCGGCTATGCAGAATATAATCTGTGAAAACGAAGAAAATGCAAAAAAAGCTATAGATTTCCTGAAGAGAAACAATTTTGGGAGAGTAACTTTTTTGCCGCTTTCAACAGTAAAGCCAAGGCTGATAGAAAAGAATGAGGAAAAATATTTATCAATTAAAGGTTGTATTGGGTCAGCCCTTGAGCTTATCACCTTTGATAAAAAATACTTTGCTCCTTTAGCATACCTTTTAGGGAGGGTTTTAGTATCAACTTCTCTAGAAGATGCCGTAAACATTGCAAAACAGTCTAATTTTGCATTTAAGGTGGTAACGGTTCAAGGTGAGGTAATAAGCCCAGGCGGTTCTATAACCGGTGGAAGTCAAAGACGTTCCAACTTTTTATTGTCTAGAAAAAGGCAAATTAATGACTGTCAAAATCAAATCAAAGAGCTTGATGTTGAATTGAGGCGTCTTAAGCAGCACAACCAAAAACTTAGAGACGAAATTAAAGAAAAGCAAAAACTAATTGAAAATAATACTTCCAATTTATACTCGACAAAATCAGAATTAGAAGTTTTAAAAAAGCAACTTCAAGAAAAACAAAATCTTCTTACTGAAAGAAGCGAACGAGAAAAACAATTAAATGAGGAAAAACAGCAAATTCAATCGGAAATTCAAGAGATTGTCAAACAAATTGCATTACTGGAAAGCGATATAGGTCAAATTGATACACAAAGCACTTCGACTCAAAGTATGGTAAAAGTTCTCCAAGAGGAAATTGATAAGACCGAAGAAGATAAAGAAAAAGTATCCGAAGAGATAACTCAGCTAAAAGTTAAGTTAGCATCATACAAGCAAGAACAAGTTGCGATTACTCAGAACATGCAGAGTATAGAAGAAAATATAAGATATAATATTGATGAAATAAAAAGATATCAAGAAAAAATTACGCAAAATAAAGAAACTATAGCTTTGATACAGAAAAAGCTAAGTGATTATGAAATTAACATAAAAGACTTGATTTATGTTAAAAAACAGCATCAAGAAATGCTTGAGTCCTCGAGAGAACAGAGAGATATGTTAAAATATAACTTAGACAAAGCTCAGGAGGAATTAAATAAACTGGAAAAACAGCGACATCAAGTTGAAACATTGCTTCACAATTTACATATTCAAGAGGCCACAATAAAAATAGAGATAAATCAAATTGACAATCAATTATATGAAAAGTATTCCCTTACCTTTGAAGACGCGCTAAATTTTAAAGATGATTCTTTTAATGATATTGAAGATATAAAAAAACAGTTAGCATCTATAAAAGACCAAATGGAATCCCTTGGCCCAGTAAACATGAAAGCTATAGAAGATTATGAAACTTTAAGAGCGAGATATGAATTTTTGGTATCACAGCGAGATGACCTAATAAAAGCCAAGACCAATCTTGACAGCATAATAGAAGATGTCACTGGCGCCATGGAAAAAATGCTGCTAAATGCTATAAGCAAAATCAATGAAGAATTTAATAAGATCTTCTCAGAACTTTTTGAGGGTGGCAGAGCAGAACTTATTATAGAAAGCGATGGTAGCATATTGGATTGTGGAATAGAAGTGAGAGCTCAGCCGCCAGGAAAAAAGCTACAGAGCATTTCACTTTTATCAGGTGGAGAGAGGGCTTTAACGGCTATTGCTTTGCTCTTTGCAATTTTAAATACCAAAGCAACACCTTTTTGTGTCCTAGATGAAATTGAAGCAGCCTTAGATGATGTAAATATTACACGATTTACAAAGTATCTAAAAAAGGTTTCAAAGCATACTCAATTTATATTGATAACACACAGAAAGCCAACAATGGAAATTGCAGATGCATTATACGGCATATCTATGGAAGAAACTGCCGTGTCAAAGGTTTTGGCAGTAAAAATGGTATAATAAAAACGAGGTGGAATAAATGAGCTTTTTTAACAGACTAAAACAGAGTTTAAGCAAAACCAGGGAAAATTTCAGCCAAAAGTTTGATAACCTGTTAAAATTTACTAAAAAAATTGATGACGAGACCTTTGATGAGCTGGAAGAACTTTTGATAGCTTCCGATGTTGGAGTAAATACTACTTTAAAACTTATGGAAACACTTAGAGAAAACTCTAAGCGAATAAAAAGCCCTGAAGAACTAAAGCAAAAACTGAAAGAGGAAATTATAAATTTATTTCCCGAAACTCAAATATCGCTGCCTTCCCCTACAATCATGTTAGTTGTAGGTGTTAATGGAGTAGGAAAAACAACTTCAATAGGAAAATTAGCTCACAAATACAAAAGCCAGGGTAAAAAAGTTATTTTGGCTGCAGCAGATACCTTTAGGGCTGCAGCTATTGACCAACTTGAAATATGGGGAAATCGTGTAGGCGTGGACGTAATTAAACATCAAGAAGGTGCAGACCCTGCCTCGGTGCTATTTGATGCACTGCAAGCGGGGAAAGCCAGAAAAGCAGATTTGATTATTTGTGATACAGCAGGGAGACTTCATACCAAAAAGAACTTAATGGAAGAACTAAAAAAACTATATAGGGTTTGTCAAAAAGAATACCCAGAAGCAAATATTACAAGTCTAATGGTTTTAGATGCTACTACAGGTCAAAATGCGTTGATTCAGGCAAAGACCTTTAAAGAAGCGGTAGATTTTCAGGGAATTATCCTTACAAAGTTAGACGGCACTGCCAAAGGGGGAATTGCTGTCGCTATTGCCTCAGAACTTAAAATACCTGTATGGTATATCGGTATTGGAGAAGGAATAGATGATTTACAGGAATTCGATCCACAAGCTTTTGTAGATGCTATATTTTCATAGTGCATTTTGATATATAGACTCTATTTTGATGTGAAGATAACGGCAAACGAAACCTTTAGCCAGACCGTTGTTATTTTTAAGCTTGGGACAAACGAAGCAGGGGCAGCGTGCAGGATGCACGCTGACGAGCACTTGGCAGGATGCCAAATTGCCCGTGAAACCCTGCGTAGTGCAGGGTCAAGCTTTTAAAATAACAGGTCTGGGTTTAGGTTGAGGTGCCGTTATCTTACTGATACCATAAAAACTTTTCCTAAACAGTGTCAATAACCAGTAAAAA
>NZ_JAFFJA010000066.1 GCF_021991635.1 Tepidanaerobacter sp. GT38 | reverse complement strand
TAATATTGCAATTTAAGATTAATTTGTGTTTGTAAACAATAGGTTAAATTCTATCAAGTTAATATTATTAAAATATAATAAAATCGAGCCGATAAGTTCTACTAGAATCACCTTTTTGGATGATTACTTTTCATTTTAGCACAATGTACTATATAATGTAATAGTAAAGTTTAGCAATGTAGAATTCATATATATTTTTTTCAAGCGAGAGGTAACGCTTTCTGTTCTTTACATTATAAAAGGGGGGAATTCAGTAATGAGAAAAGATTTTCGGATAATTATGCCACTTATTGCTATGTTACTTTTAACTGTCCTTTTGTCAGGGTGCAGCAATTCTAACTTCAACGACATCTCACCTTCTGAAAACTCGCTTCACAAGCCTTCTACTGATAGTTTAACTGCTGACGAATCTTCCTCCTTAAATATTTATTATAAAGTATACAGCGACACTGTAAAAGATGTAGACGGCACACTGCTTGTAAAATTTAGGTTTACATATCCTTACATCGATAATCCCAATAACCATGAGGGCATTGCAGTAATAAATAACTATTATCAAACCCAATTGGAGCAATTTATAAAAACCGTCGTGCCCGAAGGGAAAAAAGCAGCTTTAGAACTAAAAAAAGCTGCCGAAAATAATGGCTTTGATTTTCACAACTTATATTACGAGAGAGAAGCAAGCATCTGCTACAATGGCAATCATTTGCTATCTGTTCTTAATATCGGCTATGAGTATACTGGTGGTGCACACCCTACGAACTACTGGTCTTCCGAAACATTTGATGTTAAAACAGGCAGGATGCTTTCTCTATCCGACATCTTTGGCCTTAGCAAGGAAGAAGTTCTGGAAAAGGTTTATGAAACTGTCATCAGTCAGATTGAATCGACTACAGAAGAGGATTATTATTACTTCGAAAACTATGAGGAAAATGTGAAAAATCATTATTCGGAGAATGATTTTATCCTCGGTCCCAATGGCATTATATTCTACTATCAGCTATATACAATCGCTCCTTATGTTGCAGGTATCCCAACCTTTGAACTGCCATATGATAAGGCGGGAGATCTGGCGATTCAAATATTGCCTCTTGAATCAAATGAGCTAGAAAGAGAAATATACCTTCAAGCAGGAAGACTGATAGAAGCCAATAAAGATGTGTTTTACAATATATTCGGTCTCGCTATGCTTCCACTGGAATTACCTGAAAACATCTCCGGAGAACAGTCTCTATTTCCAGTAAAAGACAATAGATTTATTACTTTTTCTGACCTTGACAATTATATAAGAGGAATTTATGTAAAAAGTGAAGCTGACGCACTGATGAATAGTGGCAGATATGTTGACAAAGGCGGAAGGCTCCATGGCGATATAAACAAAGATGGCAGCATGGGGTATTATGTTGACTGGAACAATTACCGCTTTGAAGTAAATGAAATAAGTGAAAACAGTGCAACTATAAAGATCTATGTGATTGATGATTCACCTGCCGGCAGAGAAGAAAAAATCATCGAAATTAACATGCTAAAGGAAAACGACCAATGGCTGTTGGAAAAGATGTTTTACTGATACTATACATTTACCGTGCTTTCGCCAACTCCAATTGTTCATAAGCAACTACCATATTTTTAATTTCTTTAGCTTTGTATAAAGCCTTGTCAGCATATTTTAAAAGGATATCAGTATTCATTGGAAAGTCAGTGGTTACTATGCCGATACTGACAGTAATTTTTTCGCTGACATAATCAAAAGTAAAATTCTTTTCTTCTACTGCTCGCTTAATTCTTTCAGCCATTTTTACTGCGTTTTCTTTACAAGTTTGAGGTAGTACAACAGCAAATTCCTCACCACCCAGTCTTACAATCATATCTTCCTTTCTCGCATTGCTTTTTAGTATATCTGCAAATTGTGTTAGTACTTGATCCCCTGCTTGATGCCCATAAGTATCATTGATCCTTTTAAAATTATCAATATCTATCATCATCAACGATACTGGAAGCATTATTTTATAAACTACAGGCATTTTGGAAAAGAAAGACCTTCTATTATACACGCCTGTTAAACAATCTCTGTTGGCTTTTTGATAAAGGTCTTTTATGATAACACCACAAGCAAAGAATAAAAACAATTGAGTGATAATATGAGCAACTAGAATCGAACGTAAATTTGATATACCACAATAATAAAAAGCAATGAGCCATATTACTGAACAAACTGAAACAAATATCAATGGTGCAAAATTGTAAAACAATTCTTTCATATCATTTCACCATTCTTTTAAAAGGTTTGTTTCAGCTACACCGCCGTGACTTTATGGCTGTAACTTAATATGTATATTAAGCAAATCCCTTTAAAAAAACATCACCCGAACAGGTGAAAGCGTAAAAAAACCACATCCTGAATTTAATAAAGGATGTGGTTTTTATAAATATCTACATGTAATTTGCTAAATAAGATTTAGCTCTTTTGCTTTTTGCACCGCCTGTATTCTTCTGCTTACTTGCAATTTTCCATATATATTTTTTATATGTGTCTTTACAGTATTATTGGATATATCAAGTCTTTTTGCAATTTCCTTATTAGTTAAGCCTTCAGCAAGAAGTTTTATTATCTCTATCTCTCTATCTGTTAGCGTTTCAACTAACAAAGTGCACGCATACTCTTCTTTTAATTTATTAATACTCAAAAAATCTTCTAGTGCCTTAATGTAATTTGTCTGACCGAGCAGCAACATTAATAGTTCCAAGCGCTCTTTAGTAAAAACATTTGCCATTAGATTATTCTCAAGGTATAACACTCCCACAGGTATGCCTCTGATATGTAGCGATAAACATAAAATGGAAATATTGCCTGCACCGGAAACGTATGGGTCTTTTGTAAAGATGCCAACCTGCTGAGAGTTATTAATTATGACTGGCTCCTGTGTGTTGGCAACATATCTAACAATTCCTTTAGAAAGTTTGCGATGGCTTTGCTTTAGGGAAATAGACTTAACTATTGTAACGTTGCTTTGACTGTCTATTTCAGCTTCTATAAATAATTCATCTTCCTTTTCTATAATTAAAAAACCTTTAGTGGCAAAAACACATCTCATGGCGGCTTTTAAAATATTTTCAGGGTCGCTTTTGAACTCTCGTATTATAGCAGATATAGTATTTTGCAAAATACTTAACTCCAGATTGTCAGTCTTTTCCTTTTCCCTGATAAAAGTATTCCAAATGCTGTTTTTTAAAGCCTCTTCTGTGTTGTTTTCAACCCCTTTTGCCTTGGTTAAAATGTCAGCAAACAGTTCCGCATATCGATCTCTAATTTCTCGCACTTTGGCTAATGCTCCCCATTCACTGTATAATTTTAAAGCATCAGACATATATGCTTTTGCTACTCTCACTTTCCCTTCAGCAAAATAAAACCTTGCCGCCAATTCACATCCAATAGCCTCATTTTGCTTATAACCGTTATCCCGGGCAGCTTGAATTGCCTTTTCGTATAATTCTTCAGCCTGCAGTTTTTTCCCAAAAATTCGCATCCTTTCTGCCTCAACAAGTTGAAATTTGTGCGAGAAATTTTCCGCACATGAAACAGACCATCTCTTCATCATTTTTTGATTATTCTTTAAAGTTTTCAAAAACTTTTTTCTTAAGTTTATAGGACTTTCTTCATATAAAGCAGTAATTATCAGTGAGTGATAAAAATTACATTCTACTGACAATAGGAATCCTTGTATGGAAGCTAAACAGTCTTTCATTTTTTCAGCTACAGCCAATGCTTCTCGGTAATTTCCCGCCAGATACTGGATTTGCATTTCCGTATAATAGTAAGCTGCCAGCGATGCCTTATCCTTTTTGCCAATTTGCAAAAAACTTTCTTCTTCTAAACTTTCATTAGGTTTTCGACTATGAAACCCAAGGTCGCTTGTTAAAATAGAAACAGCTCTGTTATAAACGGCAGCATTTAAACTAAGATTTTCATGCTTTACTTTTTGTACATAGTTTCTACACTCGCTGATCTCACAGATAATATCACTCAGCGGTGTACCAATTATGTATTTATTCTCGAGAATAACTGTATGAGAGTAGCCGTTGATAAGCACATCCCCTGCTTCAAATGCATATTTTACTGCTTTTTGCAAGTAGTCAATTCCTACTTTTGCATGACGAGACCAGTGACAAATGATAGCCCCAAAGGTAAAATACACTATACATTTTGGATAGATTTTGTCGTATTTTTCGGTAAGTTTTATTGCTACGT
Source organism: Tepidanaerobacter sp. GT38 (assembly GCF_021991635.1). GTDB lineage: Bacteria > Bacillota > Thermosediminibacteria > Thermosediminibacterales > Tepidanaerobacteraceae > DTU063. Next base: position 532 of record NZ_JAFFJA010000066.1, on the reverse strand, counting down.
TCCCCAGTCTTTCACCTGCAGCGTAATTGCCGAATACACTCCCTTCAACAATACTGTAGCCAATGAAACCAATAGGCGCCATTTCAGTTCTACCATATCTTAATGTATGATTTCCCGCTTTTACAATGGCAAGCGCATACAAATCAGGATAATCAGTACATGTAGCGAATATAAACTTTATTAGCAGTTCCGCAACTTTCCTCTGAACTGGATCCTTCATTTCCGGCAATTTATAAAGATCTTCTATTTTTCTACCTATCATGAACACTTTATATAATAATAGTTCTTTTAATTTATCTGTCATGGAAGGTCTCGCCGGTATTGTCATTCCCAGCCTTTTTAGTGCTTTGATGCCTATTTCGACTGCTTCAAAGTATTTTCCCTTTCCCGTATATAATAACATTTGCAAGCCATACACATCTGCTTTATCAAGTTCATTATTTGCCTTGCTAATAATCAATTCAAAGAGCTTTTTAGCTTCAGCTGTATTTCCTATTAAAAATTCACATTGAGCATAGTTAAGTCCATATAA
>NZ_JAFFJA010000065.1 GCF_021991635.1 Tepidanaerobacter sp. GT38 | reverse complement strand
CATGTTAACTTTACAAAGCCTATTTTAATATTAATATGTCCCTGTTAAATTAAAAATATTTTTTGGTGGTTCAATCAAGAGGTTGGTTTATTTATTTAAATCTCTTGATTTTTTTGTTTCTGTAGGATAAAATTAGGTGAGCACAAAATTGTGCACATGGAGGTGCTGTATTGGACCTTATAAGAATAGGAGATAAACTCATAAGCTTATCTCGCATAGCAACGACTATCAATGAAATGCTTGAACTGAGGCGGCAAGGGTTTTCCCAGGCTGATGTTGCCAAAAAGTTTAATACCGATAGAACTTTTTTGTCACGTTTAGAAAGCCTTGGGGAAATAAGAAAAGGAAAAACAATAGCTTTAGTAGGCTTTCCCATAAAAAACATAGATGAAATAAAGCAGGTAGCTGCCGAGGAAGGTGTGGATTTTTCTTTGCTGATGACTGACCGGCAGCGCTGGGATTTTGTATATGAGAAAAGCGGTATAGAGCTATTAAACGAGGTCATGAGCATTATTTACAAAGTAAGGCAGTACGATGTAGTCATAATCCTTGGTTCAGACCAAAGGCTCAGGCTGTTTAAAGCACTTCTAGACAATGAAGTGGTTCCAATAGATTTAGGCAAATCACCTATAACTCAGGATGTTTATGTGGAGCCTGACTATTTAAGAAATATCATAAGAACCATAAAGAAGGATGGTTGATATGAAACATGTGCTAAGTGTGAGCATAGGGTCTTCTAAGCGAAACCATAGAGTGGAGATTGAAGTCCTGGGAGAACAATTTATAATCGAGCGCATCGGAACTGATGGTGATATAAAAAAAGCCATAGAAATTATCAAAGAAAATGATGGTAAAGTCAGCGCTTTTGGCATGGGCGGAATAGACCTTTATGTATGTATCGGAAACAAGCGCTATACAATAAAGGATGCTGTGCCGATTGCTAAAGCGGCTAAGATATCCCCAATTGTTGACGGTTCAGGTCTAAAAAATACTTTGGAAAGGAAAGTCGTGGATTATCTCATTAAAGAAAAGGTTGTAGATTTTAAAAACAAAAAGGTCCTTTTGGTGTGCGGCATGGATCGCTTCGGCATGGCCGAGGCACTGGAAAAGGCAGGGTGTGACTTAGTACTGGGCGATTTGATTTTTGCACTTGGCGTGCCTATACCACTTAAGTCTTTAAAAAGCCTAAATTTAATAGCCAGTATCGTTGCACCCGTTGTCTGCAAGCTGCCTTTTAGCCTTTTGTATCCTACAGGAGAGAAACAGGAAAAGAAGACTGATACAAAATTTGGCCGCTTTTATGATGAAGCTGATGTGATAGCCGGCGACTTTCATTTTATAAAGCGGCATTTGCCAATGGATATTTCGGGCAAGATTATCCTTACAAATACTGTTACAGCCGATGATGTAGCTATGCTTACCGAAAGAGGTGCCAAGATGCTGATTACAACAACTCCAAAACTTAATGGAAGGTCTTTTGGCACCAATGTAATGGAAGGAGTTTTAGTATCACTTTCACAAAAACCTTACAAATCCCTAACTCCGGCTGACTATGACGAACTCCTGGATAAGATTGGGTTTACTCCACGGATAGAAGTCTTAAACTAACAATTTGAGGTGTAAAAAGATGGAGAAATTTGCTTTTATGATACATCCCATAGAGCTTTCTGATATTTATCGAAAACTTAAGTTTATGAAAAGACTGCCTGAGGGTGCTGTCGAAAGCATCATTAAGAGATTTCCGCCAATGAAAGTTTCGCACATCACCGGCGTAAAGAGCAATTATAATGAAGCCGAAGGCTATTTTGTTGGATGCCCTCTTACTACTAAACAAATGATACAGCTACCGGAGGAGTTTGTAATTGACAAAATTATTAAAACCGGTAAACTGGCGGAAAAATTGGGAGCAAAGATATTGGGTCTTGGAGCATTTACAGCGGTTGTAGGTGATGCAGGTATCACGGTGGCCAAAAACTTAAATATTGCTGTAACTACTGGCAACAGCTATACAGTTGCAACAGCTATTGAAGGCACCAAAAAGGCTGCGGAAATCATGGGGAAAAACATTAAGGATGCGGAAGTTTTGATAATAGGAGCTGGCGGTTCCATCGGCAGTGTTTGTGCGCAAATCCTTGCAAGGGATTGCAAATATCTAACTCTTGCCGGAAGAAATACGGAAAAGCTTGAAAAAGTAGCTGATAAAATATTAAAAGACACGGGCCTTTCGGTGATGATTTCTACTGATGTAAAAAAATCTGTCAGAAAGGCTGATGTCATTATTACAGTTACCAGCAGCTTAGATGTCATTATTGAAGCGGAAGATTTAAAGCCCGGTGCGGTAGTATGCGATGTATCAAGGCCTAGAGATGTTTCAAAGGAAGTAGCCCAAAAGCGAAATGATGTGTTAATTATAGAGGGCGGTGTGGTGGAAGTTCCCGGTGATGTGAATTTCAACTTTAACTTTGGCTTTCCTCCTAAAACCGCATATGCATGCATGGCGGAGACCATGATGCTGTCACTGGAAGGCCGATATGAAAATTTCACATTGGGAAGAGACCTTACTGTAGAGCAGATTGAAGAGATAAGCCGAATAGCTAAAAAGCACGGTTTTAAACTGGCAGGTTTTCGCAGTTTTGAAAGACCGGTAACGGAGGAACAAATAGAAAAGATTAAGGAAAATGCAAGGCAGAAAATAGAAAAAGCCTGTTAAAGCATAAAAATAGCCCATCTATTTCCAAAGGGAATGATGGGCTATTTTTATCTTCAATTTACTTACCTTATGACAATGTGTTAAAATAAAAAAAATGATATAAATTATCAGTAAGGGGGATTTCAAGTTGAAGAAAAATGATGAGTTAAAAAACTTTGCAGTAGTTTTAGCTGCAACCATAGCCTTTATTTCTACGTATTACATAATGATGCCCGTTATACCAGAACATATGCTTTATCTTGGTTTTGACAATTTAACCATCGGCACTGTTATGGGCCTTTTCTCTATAAGCTCTATGATTGCAAGGCCTGTCGGCGGAGCCATGATAAATACTTATGGCAGCAAAAAAGTAATGTTTATATCCATAATACTGTTTTTCTTAACTCCTTTACTGATAAAAATGCCGTATGCCATACTAGGGCTTTCGCTTACCCTGCTGATTTACGGCTTTACAGTTGGAACGTTTACGGTAGCTTCTGCAAATTTTACTGCTGAAATTGCATCATCCGAAAACCTGACGCGCTTTATGGGTTATAATTCCATTTCTTTTATTATTGCCAAGGGCTTATCCCCTGCCTTAGGGACTAAGCTCATGGAAAAATCAGGCTTTAATGCTGCCGTATTGAGCACATTAATGGTTGCAATAATTGCGATGGTGTTATTATTTTTCCTGTCAGAGGTTAAAACTACTAAACAGAGCCAGACTACTTCCAACTTTATAAAGGTTCTTTTAAATCGAAGTGTCTATCTGCCCACAATCATACTTTTCTGCGGAATGGTTACTTTTGGCGCAATTTCGGCCATGCTGCCCCTTTTTGCCGTTGCCAAGGGAATAACGGGAACGGAATATTTCTTTATTATAAACACTGCAGTTGTAGTAGCTACAAGGCTCTTTATAGGCAAATGGAGCAATCGCTACCTGGAAGAGCTGATAGCAATAGCATTGGCTGTCTTGACCCTTTCCTTTATTTCTATGAGCTTTGTTGACAGTTTTCCAAAATTGGTAGTTGCTGCGATGATTTATGGAGTGGGTTTTGCACTGCTTTTCCCCCTTATGAACTCACTTTTAGTTATAAATATTTACGATGTCTCCCGCAGCATGGCCCTTGGAGTGTTTACGGCTGCCTTTGATTTAGGCGTAGCTGCCGGAGTTATGTTAGGAGGCCTAAGCGAATACATTGATTTTAAATGGCTGTATTTGTATCTGGCCATACTGCCCTTTATAGGTTTTTGCCTGTATCAGTATGTGTACAGGCCATTTATCAGAGAGCAGCGCATTAAGCATGAAAAGGCAAGCTAAAATTTTATCAGAAAGGAGGTTTCGCGATGGGTATATTGTCCTGTTACCTGATGCCACACCCTGCGATTATGATAGAAGAGGTAGGAGGCAGGGAAACACAAAAAGTATCATCATCAGTAAAAGCAGCTTATACTGTGGCGAGGGAAATTAAGGAGCTTTCGCCGGATACTATTGTTATTATTTCTCCCCACGGTCCCGTTTTTTACGATGCCATATGTGTTTATGACTTTGAGCTAAAAGGAAGCCTTGCGGACTTTGGAGCACCGCAGGTTAAGATGGAATTTGACCGGGATGACGATTTAAAAGAAGAGATACTAAAAAGAGCAGATAAAAAAAACATCTCCGTTACAACATCCAGCAAAGCTAGGTTTTTTAACTACGGTTTTAGGGAAAAACTTGACCATGGTGTTACGGTACCCCTATACTTTGTGAGTAAGCACTTTGCTGATTTCAAACTACTACCCATAGCCTTTGGCATGCTGCCCTATGAGGATCTGTATGCTTTTGGCAAGCTTATACAGGATGCGGCTTTTGCCATTGATAAGAAAGTAGTGGTAATTGCCAGCGGTGACCTGTCCCACAGGCTAACCCCTGATGCTCCTGCAGGATATGATCCAAATGGAAAGATTTTTGACGAAAAACTAGTGGAAATACTTAACGCATTTGATATCAAAGCCATGCTGGCCTTGAAACCAACTCTTATAGAAAGAGCCGGCGAATGTGGCCTAAGGTCCATTTGGACAATGGCAGGCACCCTTGACGGATACAGTGTAAATTCTGAGGTGTTGTCTTATGAGGGACCTTTCGGTGTTGGATATTGTATTGCTAGATTTAAACCTGAGGCAAGTGGAGAAAGTATGCTTGAACAGCTTTACCAGCTGCGACGGGCAGAGATTGATGACCGGAGAAAGAAAGAAGACCCTTATGTAAAACTTGCCCGCTACACCCTGGAAACTTATGTAAAAGAGGGTAAAATTCCAAAGCTTCCTGATAATTTGCCGGAGGAGATGTTAACCTCAAGGGCAGGAGTTTTCGTATCTATAAAAAAACACGGTCAGCTTCGCGGTTGCATAGGTACTTTCCTACCGACGCGGAAAAACATAGCGGAAGAAATACAGAGAAATGCCATATCTGCAGGTTGTGAAGATCCCAGATTTTACCCGGTGTGTGGTGATGAACTGGATGACCTGGAGTATTCAGTAGATGTGCTGACAAAACCGGAACCAGTTGATTCTAAAGATTTGCTTGATCCTAAAAAATATGGTGTAATCGTGAAAAAAGGTTCAAGAGCGGGCCTGTTACTTCCTGACTTGGAAGGTGTGGATACGGTTGAAGAACAGCTAAAAATTGCCCTAGCCAAGGCCGGTATAAAACCTAACGAAAAATATGAAATAGAAAGATTTGAAGTTGTAAGGCACATTTAACTAATGTCAATAATCTTTGAAAATGTCACCTAAAAGGCGTGATTTTTATTCAGTGAAAATGTCACCTTTGGCATAAAATAAAAACAACAAAACACGTTACAAATTTATTAAATATTGTATTTAACAGCAAAAGAAAAAA
>NZ_JAFFJA010000064.1 GCF_021991635.1 Tepidanaerobacter sp. GT38 | reverse complement strand
ATCACAGAATAACAACAACGTTAAATTTTAAGGTGTTGACAGAAATAAAATTTTATAGTAATATAATACCTGCTTGTTCTGTGAGCCATTAGCTCAGTCGGTAGAGCACCTGACTTTTAATCAGGGAGTCCCGCGTTCGAGTCGCGGATGGCTCACCATGTGGCCCCGTGGTCAAGTGGTTAAGACACCGCCCTTTCACGGCGGTAACAGGGGTTCGAATCCCCTCGGGGTCACCATTTTTTTGTACGAAATAGACAGTATAGTATACTGGTTTTTTTATATAATTTTCAAAACTAAGGCTGCAAGTATGTTAATACGTGCAGCTTTCTTTTATTTTATGTGCAAGGTAAAATTTTTGGCTGTAAATCCTAGAATTCCTTGTAGTAAGCCTTTTTGCTTGTTAAAAGTAAGACCTTATGGCATTGATGGCAGCTTGAATTTTAGAATTTAGGAGGCTTTTATCATGGCCCTTCTCTTTATCAACAACATCTTTTAAGTTTTCCACTTCCTTTGTAAGGTATCTGACATTTTTGTAAATATCATCATAGGCACTTTCCAGTAAAGCCACCTTTTGATTAAGAGAGGTTTTCAGTTTGCTTATCACAGAATCCTTTTCCTCTGACATGTTGTATAGCTTGTAATAATGGCATTTTATCTTTTCATATTTGTCATCAATATTACTTAACTGGGATTTAATTTCTTTAATGTCCTCTTTCAGCTGGCTAATATCATTAAAATCCCCGGCAGGTTCTTTTATAAGATTGCTTAAGTTAGCAGCTTTCCAGGTGGAGCTATTCTCATGGTTCCAAACTGTTACATTAGATGTGCTCTCCCAAGATTTGTCATAATGGACAATGGCCCCATCTTCCAGCAATAGGCATTTTATAGATGCTCTTACCTCTATAGTTACCAAATTATTTTCCGAATCTAAATCCAAATGGTATTTTATATCATGGATAGTATTTTGGCCCTTGAGATTATTTTTTGGCAGACCATACAGCTTTCTATCAATACTGATATTTTTGTGCAGTTTATCTACAAAAAGCTTGTAGCTTCTAGTGCCTTCAATAATATATTCATAGACCATGAGCAAGTTAAAATCTATGTGTATTGAAATCTTTTTATCCTCTATAAGACAGCTGTCTTTAATATCCCGCACCTGACAGTGGGCAACAGACACCAACTGGCTGCCCTTTGGGGGCAGCCCCCCGTATTTGCTATGGTGAAGGGTAATATCCTTTAGGCTGTAGATAGCCACAATACCAGGCTCCATTGTCACATCACTTATACTCTCTTTGTTCAAAACCATCACCTGTTAAGGATTATCAGTGCTTTTCAGTATAAATATATGTTTTTAATCTTTTGTTCATGTTTGTTTGGGACTTAAAAAAACCCAACCTTTTAGGATTGGGTTTTTCCCTTTATTCTCCTGCATATTATATCTAAGATGCCTCTATTCATTTCAACTTCAAGGTCATTTTTAAGCTTCTGATTTTCCTCTTCAAGTTCCTTCAAGGTAATTTCCAGTTGTTTTATCTTTTCCTGCAGTGCATCTTTTTGACTTCTCTCTTCATCCAGCAACTTTTTTAATCTGTCTAGTTCTTCCTCCAGGGATAATTTTTCCTCATTGAGCTTGTTATATTTTTTTTCTAATTCCAGTTTTTGCCGAGCCAGGACCACCAGGTTTTGGCGCATTTCACTAGACCATCCCTTGTAGGACTGAGCACAAGAGGGGGGTGCTGCAGGTGGGGATTGATCAAAGTTTTTCCCTGATGTGTTACACTTAATTTTACCTAATGCCTGCCGCCATTCTCTTCTACTGGACTCCATAATCTCCTTTAGAGAACTTTGGGAACTGACGTGGTACTGACCTGACCATACAGAATCGCTAGGAACAGAGGTTTCTACACCTGTCATCTTGCTGTCATTGGAAGAGAAGGTGTCAGCATCCTCACTTATGGGGAGTCTGTCAGGGAAAATCAGGTTTATGTTAGGGGAAGCTGTTCCCAATATCCTTTTTTTCTTGTATTTGCCGTCCCTCACCTGGTCAAGGTAGTAGTACAGGTTAACTTTTACATCTGGGCTTATACTTAATTCTTGGGCCTTTGATAGTCTGCCAGTAAGGGAAGAGTAAAACACTTTATTTTCCACCTTCCAAAATGCCCAGAGGATATTTTCATAGACCAGGAGTAGGGAATCTGATATGGGCCTGATGTCTTGATAGAGCTTTGTTATGGACTTAATTTTGCCTGGCGATTCTATGCATATGTCTTCTAGCATGTAGTTTTGATTGTCATAAGACAGGTTTAATATGTGGTATTCATTGCCGTAATTTACCATGTGAAAATCCATGCTGTTGCCCTTTAAGGCATATAACAAGCCTATACTGCTGAAAACTCTGTTGGAGTAAATGCAGCTTTTGAAAAGGACTTCTCTTCCGTCATTGCTGATAAAGAGTAGCCATATGTCCCCATTTTTCAGAACTTCTGCCTGATAATTTACCCGTCCTGTAGGCAGCATATTGATATCACTTATTATATTAATTGATGCCTTTTCTCCATCCCACAGGCAGTGACAGATAGTGCCGATATTTACATTTAAATCTTTCTGGAAAATGTAAAATATGTTGGCATCTTTGCCGATTAAATAGAGGCCAAGTTCTCTTACGGTAAAGTTATTTCCTTCAAAGCGATGAATGGTCTTTGAAGACCACTGGCCCTCATCTAATGTGCAGTATTTTAGAGAATCTTTTGTTATATATACAAAGTGCACGACTCCCTTATCATCTATATCAACGGCAAATTCCACCACATCAGAATCAATTCTGCCTTCTTCTTTGCTTTTTTCATCTTCAGCTACTGCAGAATAAACCAGGCTTTTGTCCTCGGTTAAATTGAATTCCCACAAGCTGTTTTTTTTATCTTTAAATACCAAGTGATCTCCTTTTTTCATCTTCCTGGCCTCCTGAAATTATATTACATACTACTTTATATGCTACAGCATTGAAATTTGCTACTGCCAGGGAAGATTATTTATTAGTTTGCTGAAAGAAGGTGCGGCAAACTCTCGGTGTAACGTCTTATTGTTTACACCTTTCCAGGTGTATAAACATAGTATATAATAAGGCTTCTAAATTACATGAAATGTCACCAATCTACTTTAAATCTCATATTATAAACTAACTTAGAACATTGAATCAAATTTTCATGAGAAAGGAGAGAAAACAATGAATGAAGAGGCAATAATTAAACTGCGACAGGTGCCTCCGGCAACGGAGATAGATTGCATTACAACAAACAAAGTTTTCGATTCATGTCTAATCAGGCAATGTGTATATCCCATTGAAGTAGAAGGTGTAGAGATTGCTGCTGATAACATTGAAGATGTAACTTGCTCTAACTTTACAATGACTGTTGCTGCTCCCATTGTGCCTACGCGCAGGGTTAGCGATCCTCCAGGATATGTAAGGATTAGCTTTACTTTTACAGCAACCTTTACTTTAACTATAACCGGAAGTGATGGCACAACAGTAACCGTAGATGTGCCCATTCCAACTCAGGCAGTAAGCAATGTGAGACTTTATTGTCCAGAACCATTGGCACAAATTCTTGTACAAGAGGGAATAGAGAATCCGCCTGCAGCTATTACCAATCAAATATTAAGACTGGAATTTTTGGGCGAGTGTATCGACATTGATTATACTCCAAATGCTGAGGACCCAACTCAAACTGATTTTGTCTTGGCGGTAGGATATTATCTAGTCATCAAATGTGAGCAAGTAGTTCAGCTTCAGGTATTGAGCAGAGGCTACTGTCCCCCACCAGAGTATATTACTCCAGTAGATCCTTGTGAAGATTTCGCTCAAAGGCCAATACCTCCATTTTTCCCAGCTGATCCGCCTGAAGAATAAGTAGCAAAATAAAAGCTCCGGGGATTGAGCTCCCGGAGCTGCTTTATATTTATTACAAAAAAATTTTAGTGTAGACCCATCTTACGGAAACTCCCTTAATCTCGGCTACCTTTTTGGGAGGGTGCTTATCCAACAAATGAATAATTGTTTGAACAGCAGCTTCAGCATTACCTTTTCAATATCCGTTTTAAGCGATTAAACTTTTGTGAACGAATCTCTGGCTCATCTATATCGCTAGCATCGATAGTGTAAAATTTTATTAGGCCAAAAAGCAGGAAAACGGCGGACGTACGTAGAAAAAAGACCTCACCATCCTCTCTCAGGATGAGTATAAAACTCAAGAAAGGTGAG
>NZ_JAFFJA010000063.1 GCF_021991635.1 Tepidanaerobacter sp. GT38 | reverse complement strand
TTTACTGGTTATTGACAGGGGAAAAACTATTTTTTGAACTATGATATTTATCACAAAATGACGGATCTTGCTATGACCCAGGAAATTATAAAGCCACAGGTTCTGATTCCTGTGGCAAAAAATAAAATTAGCAAAATTGGGCCAAGTCTTCCCCGCCATAGCCTTTGAGAACGTAGATAAGGTTTTTTGTCTCCTCGATAAAGTTATCTATATCGCTCCTTGACTTGTCGTAGCTGTCTACGAGGGATTTGACAAACCTTACATCCGGATATTCAAGGTGATTGTTCTTCCAGGCTATAAAAGGCACCTTCCCCCATCCTTTGCCTTCATCTCCTTTTTTGTAGTGAAGTATGGGGCCTCCTTCGTGTTGCTCAATGTCGGGGATAAGACGGTCATCGTTAAGGATGTAAAAATAGATTTCATGGGGAGTGTAGTATTCCACCCGGGTGATCTTTTTCTTCTCCTTGCCTTCGTATACTGTCTGCAAGTAAAACCTAATCATGCCGTCTAGTTCGGTATGTGTATTGTCTTTCCATAGCGGAACACATTGCTCGCTAGGTATTAGCATAGTTCCAAATTGGCCCTGCTCGTTTATGTATACTTGAAGCCATGCTATACCCTTATTCGATGCCTCATAGCCTAGCCTGGTCAGTGTGTATTGAAAGTATTTGCCCAAAACATCTTTGACTTTCTTGATATATTCTTCATTGTCACATTTAAGGGCATAGTCTTTTGTCAGTAGATATCCTATCTTCTCATCGACTAGGTTTTTGACAAAACCGTGGGCCAGTTTATTGTTGGCCTTGGATTTGTCTTCGATATCTCCACTTTCTGTATGCCGGACTATCCGCCTGTTGTAGATGTCGTTTTCGCACCGGTAATACCTATCTCCTGTCACCATCCAGGCCCTTTTATCGCTGGCATTGAATTCTTTTATCTCGTTGTAGAGGATTTCTTCGGTGGTCATGATGTTTATATCGTTTCTAAATAGGTTTCTTAAGCTAAACACGCTATCACCTTCTTTACTTTAGGATTGATAGGCCTTTCTTGCCAAATATAATCGTATTTACAAAATATCGGTCACTATCCATGCAGTGGTCATTCTGCTTCACCGGTTTATCTTCCCCTCTTTCTGCTGCCTTCTCATCCCAAACGTAAGAGAAAAATTCCCGGAATGTGTTAATGCAGCAGTCATTATATAAAATAATGCCATTGTTAAGTGCTGTGGCCACATTTCTAATACCGTCTAGCACTTCATTTTTGGCATGTCTAACCCTGAATTTGCCATGCTTCTTGATAGTGGCAATAAAAGAGGCTGCACTCGGGTCCACGATGACGTATTTGATAATCAAGTCACCAGCAAACTCTACTAGGTCCTGGTGGAACTCTTCATCTGTTTTCTGTTTACTTTCATCCCTGCCGGAATAGTAGAATTCCTTAATCTTTATCCACTTGCCGGCGTGTTTGCCCATCCTGCATTTCCCCCATAGTCCGAAGGTTGTGGCATTCTGGGTTCCGTAGTCAACAGCTATATGATACTCGGAATACTCTCTTTCCTCCGTGGGTATTTTATGCTTGGTCTCATCGAACATATCGTAGATGAGCCCCTCGGCCATCACCCAAAGACCTAGGATGTATCGTTTGAAGAATACTCCGGAGAACATTCGCCTAAATCGCTCTTTTACGCTTTCAGCTAGACTTAGGTTATCATCCATGGTGAAGTGAAGGTATAGTATCCGCTTGTCCTTGGCCTTGTCTATATACTCAGTCTTAATCGGGTGGTATGGCCCTCTGGGGTTGCAGTTCATGAAGACCTTTGCACGAGCTATCGAACACCGCCCTATCATCTGTTCAACGAAAGACTGAGGAAATAAAGCCACCTCATCAGCCAAGGCGCCGGCAGCTGTCAGGCCTTGGAGAACATCTTGTCTTCTCGGTCTCTCACATACATGATCTTTTGAGCCCTGACTATGGCTGCATACTGGATAGTAATGTTCTCCCAAAGGATGTCTAAAGGATCTTTCTCGTTTATCTCCTGCAAGATGTTTAGTGTCTCCTCCGGAAGATACTTGGAAAAGAACCCGTGTTTTTCTGCTTTTTTATTCCCCGGCGGGCCTCCCGGGCCACCCCTGTTGCCCACAGCGTTCTTATTCCCTTTGGGTGCACCCCTTTTCTTTTTGTGTACACCCTTTTTACCCTTGTTCTTTCTTTCATCGGCCCAGTTATATCTTTTCACCCATGACTTTAGGGTGTTCATGCTAAGGTCGTATTTTTGACAGATATCTTTATATTTTAACCCGGCCATATAATCCTTTTTTGCTTTTTCTCTTACTACATCCAATGATCACCACCTACTTATTTTGAGTTGGTTTTGTAAGTATGGTTTTTGGCATGAAAAAAGAGCCCGAAGGCATAACTAATCGATGAAAAAGTCACAGAAATTTCAATTATTCTATTGACATACGTGTTTAACACGTGTATAATGTAATTAAGAGGTGAGGAAATGAAGCGGAGAGACTTGATACGGAAATTAAAGAAAGCCGGATGGGAAATATCAAGCGGTGCCAAGCACGACATGGCAACACACAAAGACAGACCGGGTTTCAAACTCCCCATCCCGAGACATACTGAAATTAACGAATACACCGCTAAGCAAATCCTCAAGGAGGTAGGGCTAAAATAAGTCTCCTCCTCTCCTCTTAATTTTTTACGAAAGGAGTTTTGCTATGAAGTATGTATATCCTGCTATATTTAAACCTCTTGAAAACGGAGAGTATTTTATCAAAGTGCCGGATTTACCCGGTTGTATGACAGAAGGTAAAAATCTTCCCGATGCTTTGGATATGGCACAGGATGCTATAGCTATGTGGCTATGTGATGCAGAAGATAAAAACGAACCCATTCCTTCGGCATCCAATGTATTTGACATAACCTGCGAAGAAGGAGAATTTGTAAATCTTATTTCGGTTGATACTATAGAATATCGCAATCTAAACGATAGTCGTGCCATTAAGAAAACCCTAACTATACCCAACTGGTTAAATACTAGAGCCGAAAAAGCGGGTGTTAACTTTTCACAGGTGCTTCAAGCGGCACTCAAAGAAAAACTCGGTATCCATGACAGGCCATAATCGAAGGCCTGCTTTTTTTTTAACAAAAGCACCGGTTTCCCGATGCTCCCACACTATCATAATAACATGCAAGCATGTTCAATTCCTGCCATTTTTCTGCCAATATTACTATTCAGTGTTCAAAACTCCAAGTTGTTGGCCAACAGTTGCAACTAATTCTCTTCTAAGCCTGAAGTAAGTTCTATCGCTAATATTCATTTCAACTAGAATTTCTTGCCATGGATACATTTCCTGGTATTTTAATTTAAATATCTTTCTGTGTTTCTCTCCCAATATTGCCAAAGATTTTTCTATTGCGTTTATAACCTTTTCAGCGTGCATTACAAATGCTGATGACGTGAGTTTGACCACCTTGTTTGCCGTTGAATCTCCTGGGCCCGGAGTTAGCTAACCAGTTAAGCACAATGACAAACAGGATGTTACTAAGAGTTCCTGTGCCGGAAGAATTAGATGGACCTGACCACTCTACAATTTTTGAAACAGTTGCAAACTGGAAGAAAAATGTTCAAATCAGTTTAGACATAATGCTTGATCTTTCTGTAATCGCTGACAAGAGAGAAGCTAACCTCCTCTATTCAGAGTTAGTTACTCTTATAAACCAACACCTTGTTAAAAACCCCATGTTTGATAGAATAATCCTGGCTATGACTTGTTTTCCAAAAGATCTTTCATCTATTTCTTCAGGGGAGTCAAAATTTTTCGAACGATATGAACTCAAACTATTCCAAAAAATACTGCATAAATTTAATAATGACATTAAGAGCAAACTCATATTCTCAGATTATGGGGTAACAAAATTCACAGACACTGAATTAGATTTCTCGAAAATGCGTTACGGTCCTCTCCCAAAAATACGATACACAACTCCTAACCATTATTGGGTACTTAAAGGAGCAAAAAATCGGGTTACAGGCGAATGGATAAGAAGCCGCCAGGCAATGGCCAACGAGATCCTAAAGTCTAGCTATTATTATGAGGAGCACTTTTCTTTTGGAGATTTAGAAATAAAAGAAAGAGCGCTTGGGAAAAAAGGGCCGGGTAATAACACAAATTGGGTTACAATAGATGCAAATCATCACATAACTGTTGTAATCGAAGAGCTTTCCAGCCTTTACGGCTCTTTAGCTTATGCTTAACAAAGTTATTAATTAATTCAGCAGGTAGTTCTTTCGCAGCTTTTTTCGCTAATTCTATTCTGGTCTTACTCTTAATGCCTTTGGTGATTCCGTTGTTGTAAAATAACTCTAATAACTCGTTTTTCCACAAAAACATAAGAAGACTAAGAGTATCTACCTCTTGATTTAAACTTGCAGGTCTAATGTTTTCTAGAACTAAACAGCCATTCTTTCTGTAGACACAGTCAATCCCCCAGTAGCTTGGTAATATCTCTTTTGCTTTAGAACAATGTTTTTCTGAAGCCACTAATGAAACCTTGTTAAATACTTTAGCGTAGAATCTGGCCTGGGATGGTAACCTTTCTAATGAATCTTGTTCGCTCTTAATTTCAAATCCATAAATCTCACCATTAACCGCAGCAACATCTATTATTGCATTTCCAAAACAAACATCGAGTTCGTTGATAACTACGGTTTCAGGATCGTTAATAAATTCGGAGCGATTAACTAAACTTCGAAATATTAGTGGCCTTATGTCTTTGTCATAAATTTTCATCAAAATCACCCTTAGGTCAAGAAAAATAATGCGACGTTAGTTCTGATCTCCAACTCAACCCTGGCTTATTATATTCTACCCTATCTTGTTTCTAATTGACAACCATTGAAAATGACAAAAGCTGATGCTTCTTGTAATTTTTATAATTAAATATGCGAACAAAAGTTTGAAATAGGAGGAGAAACCATGGCTATACAAGATTTTCGTAGCCCAAAATCAAGACCAAATACCACAAAGTATGCTGTGGCCCTCTGCAGGGTATCCACGGAAGACCAGTTCACGAAGGGTCTTTCTGTGCCGGAACAGCGCCAGCGTATTCAAAAATGGGCTTATGAACATAACGTAAATATTTTGAAATGGGTTGAGCTACATCATTCGGCATACAGGGGCCTTGATGAAGATCCTGAGGTCCTTGAACTCCTGGAATTTGCCAAAAATAACGCTAAAGTCTCTCTATTTTTGGTCGATGAAAAGAGCCGGTTTGCCCGTCGGAAATACCTCAGGGTGGTATGGCAAGAAGAGCTGCGCAAGCATGGTGTAACGGTCATCGGTGTAAGTGAACCACAGTATGATAGAAACACCATCCATGGCATTTGGTTGGAAGGCATTTCAGAGACAAAAGATGAGGCACGCAGCATCGAAACGGCCTATCACACCACCAAGGGCATGATGAGAAATGCGGCAACAAGGGATCCGGAGACGGGATATTGCTATAAGAACGGTGGCATTGCTCCGGATGGATACATAAACAAACGGGTTATCAGGGGCAAAGACTCCCGTGGAAAAGATATTGTAAAACTGCTTTGGGAAATTGATGAAAATAGGGCACGTCTCATTCGGTATATGGTCCTGGATCTCTGGTATCAAAAAAAGATGTCATATAAAGAAATTAGGGACCATCTCAATTCTAAAGGTGCCGAATACCAAAACAGAAAAGGAAAGCCTTGGTCAGTCACTACCATTCGGGAAATCTGTATGCGTGCACTGGAAGGCGTCTATTCCGGTTATTACTACTGGAATAGAACAGGCAGGGACCTACGTGGCACCGGCCAGAAGTGGAAAGATGCCGATGAGTGGGTAGTAATTGAAAATGCACACCCGGCAATTATCACTCTGGACGAATGGCAGGAATTAAAGGAGGTTATGGGCCCAGTGGTAGAAAAAAGAAAGAAAAATATTGTTCCAACCAGAACCGAAAATAGCCCCTACCTTTTTAGTGGAGATAATGCCGCAGGTGAGCCTATGTTTGTTTGCTTGAATTGTGGCAGTCCTATCAACAGTCAACAGGTTGCAAATAAATATTACTATATCTGCTCGGCATACAAAAATAAGGGTCGGGCTGGGTGCAATAAAGGTGTTGCCATATGAAAAGATGAAGTAGAAACAAAAGTGCTCAGAGCCATTAAAGAATATTTCACCTTGAAAAAAATAAAAGTCATAGTAAAAGAAATAAACAATGTTTTAAACGAAGACAACAAAGATATAGATCAAGCAAAAAAGCACTTACAAAAGTCTATTGCTGAAACAGAAAATGCTATAAATAATATTATGGCTGCTATTCAACAAGGAAAAGAATCAAATGTTATTCCTCTCCTCCTGGGTCAGTTAGAAAAGCTTCAAGAGGAAAAGCAGGCCCTTAAAATCGAATTGGAAGAATTGGATAAGGAACGTCCTAAGGCTGAAAAGATAGATGAATATACCATATTGAGTAAGGTTCATAATTTGGAATCGGTTCTGTCGGCTTCTGATGCGTCAAATAAAGAGAAAAGAATGGCCGTTAGATATTTTATACGTCAGCTGCAATTTAACCCGGACACAGGCGAATTATACGTTTATTTTTGGCATGATCCCATGGGACATGACGTGAAAAGGCTAAAGTTGCTTAAAAACAAAATTGGGCAAAATAAAAAAGAAGATGTTGAATCATCTTCCCTTGATAATATATCTGAAAATATTATGATTTCAAGTGGTGCCGGGAACCGGAATCGAACCGGTACGATCTTTTGAGGATCGCAGGATTTTAAGTCCTGTGCGTCTGCCAGTTCCGCCATCCCGGCCTGTTATATATTTGGAGGCGGCACCCAGATTCGAACTGGGGAATAAAGGTTTTGCAGACCTCTGCCTTACCACTTGGCTATGCCGCCTGGAAGACAAATGGAGCGGAAGACGGGATTTGAACCCGCGACCCTCGCCTTGGCAAGGCGATGCTCTACCACTGAGCCACTTCCGCATACCTAATGGTGCCTTGGGGCGGAATCGAACCACCGACACGAGGATTTTCAGTCCTCTGCTCTACCGACTGAGCTACCAAGGCGAATATTATGGCGACCCAGATGGGACTTGAACCCACGACCTCCAACGTGACAGGCTGGCGTTCTAACCAACTGAACTACTGGGCCACATATTTTGGTGGGCGAAACAGGGCTCGAACCTGTGACCCCGTGCTTGTAAGGCACGTGCTCTCCCAGCTGAGCTATCCGCCCGAAGACATTATTTAGTATACATTAGATTTGATTTGCTGTCAAAAATCATTAATACTCATTATTAAACTTTATTGCCCTTATACACTTTCTAACTCACTGTTGCTTTGATTATCTAGTTCACCATTATAACAATCAAAAAAACTTTGCTTGTTTTTATTAAATTATACAAATTTATTGACGATTTGTCAACAAAGCTACTTTCGCCGCCTTTTAAGTTCTGCCATTACTTCTTCAATTGTTATGTTGTCAAATCTAAGTGCTATTAGCAAGTGAAACAGCAAATCTGCAGTTTCGTATATAGTTTCAGCTTTGTTTTTACTCATGGAGGCAATAATGACTTCACAGGCTTCCTCTCCAACTTTTTTCAGTATTCTTTCTTTGCCACCTTCATATAACTTAGCAATATAAGAACCTTCGGGTTTTTGGGCAAATCTTGAGTCTATTATGTCAACTAGTTCTTTCAAAATTCCCAAAGGATTTTTTACTTCATCTTCAACAGCAGATCTTTGATTTTCTAAAAGGCTGCGGTAAAAGCATGAGTAATTTCCCGTATGACATGCTGGCCCTTTCGGCACAACTTGTAGAAGCAGCGTATCCTCATCACAATCATAGTAGATGTTTTTTACCTCAAGGAAGTTGCCGCTGGTTTCTCCTTTTTGCCAAAGTTTTTGCCTCTTTCTGCTATAAAACCATGCTCTTTTTGTCTCAATGGTTTTATGCAGTGCTTCTTTGTTCATATAAGCAACCATTAGTACTTCTCTGGTGTTTGTATCTTGAACAACTGCCGGGACAAGCCCTTTTTCATTATATTTTATATTATCCAGCTCAATCATAAATTATTCTACACCCTCTTTAATTAGATATTCCTTAACTTGCTTTACAGTAAAAATTCCTTTGTGGAAAACAGATGCGGCAAGAGCACCACTTGCTCTGCCTTTTATAAAAACATCTCTAAAATGTTCAAGCTTCCCGGCTCCCCCTGAAGCTATAACCGGCACTTTGACCGCATCGGCTACAGCTCTGGTAAGCTCTATATCATACCCGTCCTTGGTGCCGTCTGCATCCATGCTGGTTAGCAGTATTTCGCCTATACCGAGGCTTTCAGCCTCTTTGCACCACTGTATTGCATCAAGGCCTGAAGCAATTCGCCCTCCATGTGTATAAACTTCCCAACTCCCACTATTTTTTTTAGCATCACAGGCAAGGACCATATGCTTACTGCCAAACTGCTTTGCACCTTCACTTATTAATTTGGGATTCTTTACAGCCGCCGTGCCTATAGAAACTTTAGTTGCACCTGCATTAAGCAAATTCTCCATGTCTTCTAATGAAGATATGCCTCCACCGACAATAAAAGGCACGCTTATATTTTCAGAAACCCTTTTTACTAAATCCAAAGTAGTCTTTCTGCCTTCAACAGTAGCTGATATATCCAAAAACACTATCTCATCTATACCCTGTTTATCATAAAAAGCTGCCAGCTCGACAGGATCACCCATGTCCCGGATATTTTCAAAATTAACGCCTTTGACTACCCGACCATTTTTTACATCTAAGCAAACAATCAATCGCTTTTTACCCATTTTCACTACTCCCATCCACATGTGTATTAAACAGTTTTAAAATAACCTCCAAGTTCAGCGCACCACTGTACAGCGCCTTCCCGATAATAGCTCCTTCCAAACCCTTTTGTTCATACAAAGCTAATTGCTCTAAATCTTTCAGGGAAGCAATCCCCCCAGATGCAATTACCGAAAAATCCCCAAAGCTTAGCACTTTTTCAATACCGGAAAAATTAGGCCCTTTCATCATGCCATCTCTTGAGATATCGGTATAAATCATTGTCTCTACACCAATGTCTCTTAACTGCCTAAGTGCCGTTTCAAGCGTTACACCGGAAGATTTAGTCCAGCCTTCAATGGCAACCTGATTATGCCTCACGTCAATTCCAACAGCCACTTTATCTGTACCGAATTTATCTATAGTTTCCCTAATAAGCGTCAAATCGGCAATTGCAGAAGACCCGAAAATAACGCGGTTTATGCCTAAACATAAATAATCTTTTACGGTACTGATATTTCTAATTCCACCACCTACTTGAATATTGGCACTTACGGCTTTTCGAATATCACAAATTACGTCAAAATTGCCTGGAACTCCAGATTTTGCACCGTCTAAGTCAACTACATGAATCCATTTAGCGCCTTGGCTCTCCCACATTTTTGCCGCATCCACCGGATTTTCTAAATAAACGGTTTCCTTTGCAAAATCTCCCTGAGCAAGCCTTACGCACTTTCCTCCCTTAATATCTACTGCCGGATATATATTCATCTCTTCACCCCTTCAAGCTTCACAGTATACCCTTCGTAGACGGCACCCCTTTTTCCCTTGGGTCAAAAGCCACTGCCTCTCTCAATGCGCGACCAAAAGCTTTAAAAAGTGCTTCTATCATATGGTGAGTGTTTTCGCCTCGAATAGTTTCCAAATGAATAGTCATGCGGGCGTTGTTTGCAAAAGCTGTGAAAAATTCTTTTACAAGCTCCACATCAAACTCTCCCACCTTATCACGGGTAAATTCAGCATTAAAATATATAAAAGGTCTCCCGCTTATATCCACCGAGCAAAATGCCAAAGCTTCATCCATTGGAACATAAAAACTTCCGTATCGCTTAATCCCTTCTTTATTTCCAATGGCCTTTAAAAATGCCTCGCCTAAAACGATACCTACATCTTCAACTAAATGGTGGAAATCAACCTCTACGTCACCTTTTGCATTAATTTCCAAGTCAAATAGAGCATGGCGGGAAAAAAGGTTTAACATGTGATTTAGGAAAAAAACCTGTGTATGAATATTGCTATGGCCTTTCCCATCCAGATTTATTCTAGCCATTATCTCTGTTTCTCCAGTTTTTCTATAAATATCCGCAGCTCTTACCATTTAAAATCTCCCCTATATTAACTCAAAATTTCTCTAAGACTCGATACCAAAAACTCATTTTGCTCTTGGGTCCCTATGCAGAACCGCAAAGTATTCTTCAACGGATCTTCATTTAAACGTCGAGTGAGAATTCCCCTTTTTAAAAGTTCTTCATATACAAAGTCCCGAGGTTTTTCAAATTCACACAGGAAAAAGTTAGCAGAGCTTGGGTATACTTTTATTCCTTTAATATTTTCTAATTCAGCTTTAAGCTGCTGGCGAGCTTTTATTAATTTGCTTTGGACATCTTTTAGCCAATCTGTCTCCTTCAAAATTTCAACAGCCGCTATTTGTGAAAAAAGACTTACATTATAGGGCAGTTTCACTTTGTACAGTTGCTGTATCAAATCTTCATGGCCGACGGCATAGCCGACTCTAAGGCCTGCTAACGAAAATATCTTAGAAAATGTGCGTATAACTACCACATGAGGAAATTCATGAAGCCTTTCCACAAAAGTTTTGCCACCAAATTCAAAATATGCTTCATCTATTGCTACAATGCCATTAAAGTTATTTATTAAGTTAACAACTTTTTCTTCATCAAAATAGTCCCCTGTGGGATTGTTTGGGTAACATAAAAACAAAAGCTGGGGCTTGTCTTTTGTAAAATGCTGCTTTATTTGTATCTCATCAAGGTCCCAAGCCCAGCTGTCCTGGTTTTTCTTGCACACGATCGGAACTTTTATTACATTAGAACCTGCTACAGTAGCAAAGATTTCGTAGCTGGAAAATGTAGGCGATGGGATTATAACATCTCTGCCTGGGCCTGCAAATGCCAAAATTATGTCAAGTATGATTTCATCGGCACCGCTACCCACAAAGATTTGCTCGGGTTTTGCTCCTGTATATTTAGAAAGGCCTTCGCGCAGCTTACCACAGCTGGGGTCATAATAGTGATTGAAATGTTCATCCTGCAGCTTTTCCCATATTCTATTTTTAACCTCTAGCGGCACATCATAAGGGCTTTCATTGGCATCAAGTTTTATCTTGCAAGGATCTGTAGAAGGCATGTAAGGTATTAATTTTAATACATCATCTCTTACAAATCGTATTGGCGATATTATGGTAATCTCCTCCTCAATCAAGTATACATAATCTATATTATATACGTTCTGTTTATTTCACATAAATCATAATCATAAAACAGCTTCTAGTTTTTCCATTAAATCCATTATCACATGAGATTTTACGCGGAAGCTAACCGGGTTTGCAATAAGTCTGCTGCTTATAGGGCAAATCTCTTCCATAATTTTTAAATTATTTTTTTTAAGGGTGCTGCCTGTTGACACGATATCTACTATGGCATCAGAAAGGCCAAGTATGGGGCCCAATTCCACCGAACCGTGAAGTTTAATAATTTCTACCGGAATTCCTTTTTTAATAAAATGTTCTTCCGCAATTTGAGGATATTTGGTAGCCACCCTATAAATTGGACTATCGTTAGATCTATCTTTCGGAATTGCAACTACCATTTTGCAATTAGCGAGCTTTAAATCCATTAGTTCAAAAACGTCTTTTTTATCTTCTAACAACACATCTTTGCCTGCAACTCCAATATCAGCCACACCGTATTCTACGTATGTTGGCACATCAGAGGGCTTTGCCAAAATTACTCTGGTGCCATGCTCTTTAAAATCAAAGAAAAGCTTACGTGAATCTTCATAGACCTCACTAAAGTCCATCTGAATTTTATTAAAAAGGCTTAAAGTTTCTGATAATATCCTGCCCTTTGACAAGGCAATTTTCAATAATTCCAAGGCCATTCTCCTTCGCATTAAGTTATATGTCTTTGTCAGCTGGCATCATTTTCACTATGTAGCCATTTTTTCTGAGCTCTTGCGCCTTATGAAATGCCTCGATATATTGTTCCGGCTCATAATACAGATAATACGGATCATATACATCTTCCATATCCTGCTCTAAAACTGCCAGAATAACATCTTCAGTTAATGCAAAACCTGTCGCAGGTCTTGATCCGTTAAACTTATCAAGCAGGGAATCGTAACGTCCTCCCCCTCCAAGGGGAAATCCCGACTTAGGTGAATATATTTCAAATACGATTCCTGTATAATAATCGATGCCTCTGGCAAGGCCCGGATCAAAGGTAAGTTGAATATTATTAAATTGCTTCAGCATGCTCCATAGCCTTTTTAATTCCGATACAGCTGCAGTGCATTTCTCGTTTAGCGAAAACTCAATTAGCTTATCCAAAATCTCCGCACCACCATAAAATCCGGGCAAAGCTAAAAACGTTCTTTTTATATCAGTTCTAAGATCGCTGGTCTCAATTAGATTTTTCAGCCAAACAAAATTTTTTTCTTTTATTGCTTGAGCTATCCTGTCTTTTAAAACAGGCTCATCTAATTCATCAAGCAAACCCTCAAGAAATTTGGTATGACCTATGTTAATTAAAAAATTTTTTATACCGATTTGCTCTAGCATATAAGATGCCAAAAGTATTATTTCTACATCAGCATCCAGGCCCGGAATGCCGATTAGTTCCCCTCCTATTTGATAAAACTCCTGGTCTCTGCCCTTTCTGGGCTCCTGAAATCTAAAGACATTTGCCAAATAATAAAATCTCAAAGGTGCATCATGGTTGCTGTAATGAGTTGCAACCATCCGGGCAATGGAAGTGGTTATATCGGGTCTTAAAGCCATTGCTTCTCCATGTCTATCAAAAAACTTAAAAACTTTCTCTGTAAAACCAGGCTTGCCTGTTTTTGCAAATGTCTCCAAATATTCAAAAGAAGGAGCAACAACCTCTTCGTAACCCCACTTTTCAAATACGTCTACAATTTCCTTTTCAATCCGCCGCTTTTTGCGAACCTTGGGTGGCAAATAATCTTTTACACCTGCAGGTCTTCGAAAATACCCCGTCATTACCAATCTTCCTTTACTATATTAAATCGTTAAAGTATTTAAGAGAATACTATCACAATTATCAGCCTTAATCAATAGGAAATTTGAAAATTTATGGTATAATTCATGTAAGTAAAAAACTCTGTTTCGTAGTGGAAAAGCACCAAATAATAGTAGTTTTTTTGGAAATACTATAACAGAATTATTTACGTATAAAATATAAAAAGATAAATTGGAGGAAGGTTTTATGAAGCTTAACCCTTACGTTTTTAGGCAGTACGATATAAGAGGTGTTGTAAATAAAGATTTGGATGAAGACTTTGCTACAAGGCTAGGTCAAGCTTTTGGTACATATGCTTTTAAAAATGGGGAAAACAAGGTAATTGTAGGTTGTGATAACAGAACTTCTTCGCCTTCACTTAAAAAAGCTGTGACAAATGGCCTTTTATCTACGGGGTGTGACGTAATAGACATAGGGACAGTAGTAACTCCCATATTTTATTTTGCAAGAATCCACTATGATATAAATCCGGGAATCATGGTTACGGCCAGTCATAATCCAGCACAATTTAACGGCTTCAAGGTGGCTTTTGGGCCAGGAACTATGTATGGAGATGAAATTCAAAATTTAAGAAGGATGATGGAAGACGGCGATTTTTCATCGGGAAACGGAAAGGTCACTATAAAGAGCCCCGTTGACGATTACATAAACATGGTAGCAAGCAAAATCCATCTTCCTAAAAAGCTCAGAGTAGGTATCGACTGTGGCAACGGTACCGCTTCCTTTTTTGCGGAAAAACTCTTTAGCCGCCTTGGAGTAGAAGTTTACCCTCTTTACTGCACTTCTGATCCTGCCTTCCCTAATCATTTTCCTGACCCTGTTAAACCAGAAAATTTAACAGATTTAAGGGAACTTGTTTTAAAGGAAAAACTTGATTTGGGCATAGGTTTTGATGGAGATGGTGACCGCATTGGCGTTGTAGATGACAAGGGCAATATAATATACGGAGATATGCTGATGGTGCTGTATTGGCGTGAGATTATGCCAAAATACCCTGGCACCACCGCCATAGTGGAAGTCAAGTGTTCTGAGGCTCTCGTAGATGAAATAAAAAAACTGGGCGGTAAACCCATATTTTATAAAACCGGCCACTCTCTAATAAAAGCCAAAATGAGGGAAATTGGTGCTGTATTTACAGGAGAAATGTCAGGCCATATGTTTTTTGCCGATGAATACTATGGTTTCGATGATGCCTTTTATGCCGCTGCTAGGCTTCTGAGAATCCTCTCAAACACTGATAAGAAGCTTTCAGAGCTACTTTCTGATGTGCCAAAATATTTTTCAACTCCAGAGCTTCGGGTTCCCTGCCCTGACGAAGAAAAATTTGGCAAAGTCCAAGCAGTAAAACAATACTTTGAAGGCAAATATCCAATAATAGACGTAGATGGTGTTCGGGTTATTTTCCCCGATGGTTGGGGCCTAGTCAGAAGCTCAAATACCGGCCCGGAGCTTATCGTTCGCTGTGAGTCTAAATCAAAAGATGGTTTAGAGAACATCAAAACCGAAATACAGAAAGCCTTACTGCCTTTAAAACTTTTTAATGACTAAATTTTTATTCCCCTTTGATACACTAACCTCAAGGAAAGCGCTTATCGATATTTATGTTAATTCATACTGACAGCTCAAATATCGTTATATGTATTGCTTACATGTTCTAAACCCTTCACGGCTGCTTCTTCTTGCGTAGGCAATGGCAGACATTCAAAGGCAATAACACCTGAGTAATTAATCTCCTTTAATACAGAAATAATTGCCTCAAAATCTAAATGACCTGCTCCGGGATACCATCTGTTGCTGTCAGCAAAATGCACATGCCCCAACGCTGCCCTTGCCATCTTTATTGATCCTACAATTACTTTGGCATTAAGCTCCTTTGCAACCTGTAATCGCAAAATTAAGAAAGGCTCCAAGGACTCGGAGCCTATAAATATTTTAAAACTTACTTTTATATTTAAAAAAAATCATTTAGCACCAGGTAAATACTCATTTTTATAGCATCTTTAAAATTTCGCAAATCAAGTCCTGTAATGCTATGAATCCTATCTAGTCTGTATATCAATGTATTTCGATGTATATATAAACGTCGTGCTGTTTCGGCTATATGAAGATTACTATCAAAAAAAACACGGATGGTATTTATCATATCATTATCCAGACTTTTTAATTTTACACTCATTTCATTTTTATAATTGTGACGAATCTCTGCAGGCAACGAAGAAATAAAAAACTCTAACGTCATTTCCGGATAATATATAACGCCATACTTCTTTTTAGAGGCAAACTGCAAAGCATTTTTAGCATCACTAAAAGCCTTGGTTAGTTCAGCTTGAGATTGTGCGATGCCCCCAATGCTAATAGTAGCTTTACGTGAAACTTCTTCGGCTATAGTTTGGTAAAGAGCTGAAGACGTTTCTTTTAACTCCTCCAAGTTGCTCAAAGGAATCAAAAACAATAACATATCATCAATGCGTGTAAGCATTACCTTTTCAAAAATGGTGTCCATTAATCCATTTATTTCTGCAATAAAGTCGCTTTGTATTAATACAAGGCCACAAGGAAAAGGAAAATCGGACAATAATTTGGACTTTTTGCCTTGAATAAACATCACGAGTTCTTTATTATATATTGTATTTATTATATTTCTTAGAAAAAAACAGAAATCTTCAAGTTGGTCTTTCGGTAGACAAGTCCTAACATTATAATCTTCATTTATCAACCGTATACTTTTTTCATTTATATTTTTTTTTAAATTATCGCCAAAAATTTTTTTCTTGTGTTTATCATATAAGGCAAAGGGCGTTTTGATATTGGATTTTATCTCAGACAAAATAGCTAATAGAAGGCTTTCCATGATATCACCGATTTTAGTTTAAGATCCTTTTAGTTGTCTCTTTATCAAATAGATGAAGCTTGTTCATATCAAAACCGACTTTAATAGTGTCGCCAACCCGGACATTGCAGCTAGGATCCACTCGTGCAGTAAGAGAAATTTTCCCTAATGAAAGATATAAAAAGGTCTCAGAGCCTAAATGCTCAACCACTTCTACTTTAGTATTAAAACATTGTTCTGTATAATAATTCAAAAACGCAGCTTCATTATGAATGTCTTCAGGACGTATTCCAAAAATCACTTCTTTGCCAAAATAACTTGGATCAATTTTCTTGGTTACACCTTCTGGAATCGATAATTTTAGATCATTAAATTTCATATAGGCTTTATCATTTTCTTTTAACAAGATTCCATCTATGAAATTCATCTGAGGGCTGCCAATAAATCCTGCTACAAAAGTATTTACCGGGCAATCATAAATTTTCTGCGGGGTGTCTACCTGCTGAATATACCCATCCTTCATGACTACGATTCTACTACCCATAGTCATTGCTTCGGTTTGGTCATGGGTTACATATATAAAAGTTGTCTGAAGCCTGTCGTGAAGTTTAGCAATTTCTGCTCTCATTTGAACCCTAAGCTTTGCATCAAGATTGGATAACGGTTCATCCATCAAGAAGACTTTGGGCTCTCGGACAATAGCTCTTCCTAAAGCTACCCTCTGCCGCTGTCCGCCAGATAAGGCTTTGGGTTTACGATTTAAGAGTTCTTCTATACCTAATATGGCAGCAGCCTCTTTTACCCGTCGGTCAATTTCAGCCCGAGGGGTTTTCCTCAACTTTAAGCCAAAGGCCATATTGTCGTAAACGCTCATATGCGGATAAAGGGCATAGTTCTGAAAAACCATTGCTATGTCCCTATCTTTTGGAGAAACGTCGTTAACTAATCGATCTCCTATGTACAATTCCCCAGAAGTGATATCTTCAAGGCCGGCTACCATTCTAAGAGTTGTAGATTTTCCACAACCGGAAGGTCCTACGAGCACTATAAATTCCTTGTCTTGAATTTCCAGATTAAAATCAACAACAGCCTTAATACCCCCGGGATAAATCTTGTTTACATTCTTAAATGTCACTTTTGCCATAAACTTTTCTCCTTTTCTCCAGTATATTTTTATACATGCAACATTACCTACATATTAATATAGCTGGCGACTTTTTCATATTGATAAAATAACGAAATTTTCTTGTGGAAATTCTACATTTTAAATAAAAAAATCCCTCTTACCCATGTTACCTTTAGACACTCAATTTCCCCACCTGGATTAATCTCTTAGTTATTCTTTGAATTTCCAACAAAAAAGTGTAGTGTGTTGGAGAGATTTTCTAAATTGTAAATTCAAAATATCTGATGGTGTTATTATAACAAATATCTTCCACTGTTTTGCCCAAAACTTCCATATCAGCAGGGTATTCACCGTTTTCTACCCATTTTCCTAATAAATCACAGAGGATTCGTCTAAAATACTCGTGGCGCGTATAAGATAAGAAACTTCGTGAATCGGTAAGCATTCCTATAAAGTTTGGAAGAACAGAATAATTGGCAAGATTAATCATATGTTCCATCATGCCTGTTTTGGTATCATTAAACCACCAGGCACTTCCATGCTGTATTTTGCCCGGGACCTCATGAGATTGAAAACAACCTATAACTGAATCAATCAAAGCATTGTCAGTAGGATTAAGTGAATATATAATCGTTTTGGGTAGGCTGTCAGAGGCTTCTAATGCACCCAAAAGGGCACCTAAAGCTACACCGCTTTTATCATAGCCGCAAATTGCATCAAAACCTGAATCTGGCCCTAGCTTAGCAAAGGCTACCGGATTTGCATTTCTCAATGTACCGTAATGAAGCTGCATCACGATTTTATGTTGCTTATACTGGGCAGCGCAAAACATAAGGAGTTCGGCTTTATACTCATCCGCTTTTTCCTGATCAATTGCTTTTCCGTCTAATGCAGCTTGAAGCGCGGCATCCAAATTTACATCTTTTTTTCTATAGACAATATAATCCAGTGCGTGATCGGCGGCTTTACAGCCCATTTTTACAAAATACTCAATTCTGGAGGCTAAAGCTGCTTTCACATCATCGACTGTTTTAATTTTTATTCCGCAAATGTCACCTAACTTCTCAATATATTCAACAAAACCAGGCTTGTCTATATTTAAAGCTTTATCCGGCCGAAAGGCTGGTAAAACTTTAACATTAAAGCCTTTATCCTCGCTAATATATTTGTGCCAATGCAAATCATCTATTGGATCATCGGTTGTGCAGATCAATTTAACGTTGGATTTCTCTATAATCTTGCGAACTGATAAGTCTTTTAGACGTTCATTAGCAGTATCCCATATTTTTTTGCACGTTTTAGGTGAAAGTATATCATCTATGTCAAAGTAACGTTTCAGTTCCAAATGTGTCCAATGGTATAATGGATTGCCGATTAGTTTGGGAACAGTTTCTGCCCATTTTTCAAATTTCTCATATGCTGTAGTGTCTTTACCCGTTATATAGCGTTCCTCAATACCGTTTGTGCGCATTGCACGCCATTTATAGTGATCTCCTCCAAGCCATACTTGGGTTAGATTATCATATACTACATCATCATAAATATCCTTCGGATTAATATGGCAATGGTAGTCGACTATGGGCATTTTTTTTGCATGTTCATGATACAGCTTTTTTGCAGTATCGGTGCTTAGCAAAAAATCCTCATCCATAAATTTTTTCATAATCACTACCTCCCACATAGTAATTACGTATTGTAAAGTTAAATGAAAGTTGAGGACCCGTCAGCCTTTCTGGTACAATAGTTTCACCAC